>NZ_JBHIKW010000004.1:0-365097 GCF_042138895.1 Cedecea selenatireducens
GAAAGCCGGCATTTTTATACGTTGGTTGGGTCGATATTAAGCCCGTACAGAATAAACGAGAAATAAAAGCCAAAGTAGGACTCAGCCATTTCCATAAAGCCGTTGTGTATTTCTAATACGCCTGCGCTATCTTCGCTAAATAATCCCGCCATGATACCGCAATTAACGATGCGTCTCAGGTGCATTCTCGACACTGACAGATCTTTCGCCGTTTTGTTGTAATTGGGACGTAGCCACCATTTGCCATCTTCACTCTGTGCAGCCATCAGGTATATTCTGAGGATAATAATATGTCCGGCGTCTTTATCGACAAACATCGCGCTATTAGGCACCAGTCTACTCAATATGACCTCATCAAATAACAGGTTGGCGCTGCGGCGAAAAAAATTTTCAAAGGTGTTGTTATCGTCAAGAGCGTGAATAGAAAGCACGCTCTCCGGCAGCAGCATTTTCAGTGAAGGAATAGAAATCTGCATATAGCTGCGGGTTTCATTGAGGCCTTTCACGCTGGGGTTATACAGCAGCACCCGGCGGTCATCCTCGCTTTTTTCCAGCGACATTCTGCCGGTAATGCGCAGCAGCGTGACCAGAGAATTCACCGTGTTGAGGCTGGTTAGCTCCATTTTTACGCAGAACTCTTTGATATCCGCCAGCACGGCCTTGCGATCGCCGTAGTGAAAGCACAGCAACGCCAGCACCACATGAAAGCGGGAGCTTTGCAGAATTGTTTTATAAAAGAGCGGCTGTTTTTTATAGGTTACCAGCAGGGAGTCATAATGATGTCGAATGGCCTCGCGAAAGCAGGGATGCTTTTTTAATTGCTGACTGTAGCGGGCGATGGTGTCCTGGAGTTGGTGTTGCGTCATATTATTTTCTCGGTATTCAGCTACGGGGTTATTTCCCGTAAAATGAGTGTCTGAGGCCAGTGATAAAAGGCAGGTGACACGTTATTTTATTTATTTGAATGCAGAGTAAGTCCGCTGCCAATTATATCATTGTTCACATATAATGAAATGGGATCCTCGGAACTTTATCGATCTTTACTTTTTTCGTAACGAAAGATGCTTGTTGTTACCTGATGTCATGTTTTGTTTCATTTACGGGAAGTAAGACTTCCTTTATTGGAAGATTTATTTCCTGTATATCGTTTCGAACAAAAATGTCATCAGGAAAATAATTTAAGATTACTTATAAATATAATTCGACTCAACAAGATGTGAAGAGTACGAAAAGGAAACAATTGTTAAAGTTTCATTTCATGTGTTATCGTAAGTTACATGAGTTTATTGGGTGTTTATTGCCCAGTTTTCCACCGAAAATCCATCAGAGGCGATGTGATGCACGATACAAATGACATTTTCAACGCGGCGTTTTCCCGCCAGTACGACGCCAGTAGCGAACGCCTGAAAGACATTGCAAACAATCTGCATTCGTTGATAGCGCTGTTGTTAAGGGGCCTTGCGGAGAACGCGCAGGTGCTCTGCGTCGGCGTAGGCACCGGGACGGAAATCGTCAGGCTGGCACATCAGCATCCTGGATGGCGGTTTACCGGCGTGGATCCTTCTCCCGATATGCTTGCCGTTTGTGCAGAAAAGCTTGAGCGAGAAGGGCTGAGCGACCGCTGCACGCTGATTGAAGGCCACGTTATCGACGTTGCAGAACGGGAAAAATACGACGCCGCTTTGTGTTTGCTGGTGGCGCACTTTATTCAGCACCCGCAGCGCGGTGGTATTTACCAGCACATTGCCGACAGGCTAAAACCGACAGGGCTGCTGATTGCCGCTGAAATAGCGGGAGACATGGCGGATCCCGATTTTGACGGGCAATTAAAAAATTGGGTTGCGCTGCAGCAGGCTTATACCCAACGCGAGCGCGACATTTCTGAGGTGAAAGCTGAGCTTAGCCAGCGTTTGCTTTTGCTACCGCCTCGTCAAACCGAAGCGTTACTTCTTGACGCGGGATTTACCAGCGCACAGCCGTTCTTCCAGTCGCTGCTCATTCACGGCTGGCAGGCTATTAAGCCCTGAATTAAAAAGGCGGCGCGCTGAAATAGCGCGCCGCAAACCGATTATTTACTGGTAATGTCCTCTGACTTTACCAGCGTTGGCGTTTCGTTAAAGAAGTTCCACGGCTTCAGCAGGGCATGTACCCACTCGGTCGGCATAATGGGCCACTCTTCTGCGCGGGCAATATGCGTGGTGCCGGTGGTTAACCAGACGACGTTGTCCGTGTTTTCCAGCGACTGATTATCTTTGCTGTATGCTCCCAGACCGGTGTCGTGCGCGGAGCGGTTCGGGTATTTCCCTTCGGAATAGCGTTCATCCGGGTTATAGCGAGTCACCCACAGCTGCTTATCCATAAAGCTCAGGCGGTGGTAAATCCACTCGTCCGGGGCAAACTTAGCGCCGGTTGCGACGGGGTGAGTCCCTCCTGCGTAAGGGATCAGCTGGTAGGAAACCGGGTTGCCCATGCGGTTTTCTTTGTTCGGATTGCTGAGTAAACGGACGGTGCCCGGATCAAATTTCTGCGCCGCGTCCTGCTCGTTTTTAATCGCATATTCATTGGTTTGCATCGTACTTGTGCGCGGCCCGCCGCTGGTGTTCGGCTTCACTACCGGGTCGATAGCGGTCAGGCTGTTGTTTTCGCCGTCGACGTCCAGATCCAGGCGGAAGTTATAAATATGCTGATGGGTTGTGCCAACAATATTGTGGTCGATAAGCGTGCCGTAGCGGGTATCTTCTTTCGCGGTGGCGTCGTGCATGGTTTTGGCCTTCACGCCTTTTACCGCTTCGATGCCGGTCGCGCCTGCGTCAATACCGATGGTGCCGTTCTGGTGGAAGACCCAGTCAAAAATGTAGTCGTAGTTGCCGACGGTGCTTATCCAGCGGATCACCAGCTCGCGGCGTTCGCTGCTGACGTTCGGCTGGCCCATCTCCTGGTGCTTATACTCCGGCCCGGCGTAGCGTTCGAAAACTGCAATGGCGCGCGGAATAGTGGTTGGCTTGCCGGTGTAATCGGCCAGAGTTTCGTCCAGCAGGACGGCATTGCCCGGCGCGTCTTTACCGCGCACGATAGGGGAAGTCAGCGTGCCCATGCCGTAATCACCGGCATCCAGATAGGCCTTAAAATACCAGCCGATATCCGGGTCGCCATACGGCACGATCATCCCGCCGAGCGACCCCTCATACATGATCTTTCGTTTGGTGCCGTTGTCGTTCCAGGTCACGGTGGAGATGATTGGGCCCACGCGTGAGTCCAGCCGCAGGTGCAAATCCCAGTTTTGCCAACGGATCGTGTCGCCGGTAATGGTGTAATTTTTCCCTTCTGGCTCAATGATATTCAGCGGTTTCAGGTTGGCAGCCTGCCGGTCACGGCCATCATAAGGGCGCGGGGTCATCGGCACGGGAATGACCGGACCTTCCTCAATCTTGATGATTTTTTTCTGCTCGAGATCGACCACCGCCACCAGGTTTTCAATCGGGTGCGCCCAATAGTTACCGTCGCCGACGTCAAGATAACTCACCACTTTTAGCAGGCGCTGATCCTGCTTCAGGCCGTCTTTGCCGTCGAAATAGCCGACGGTAAGCGGGGTAGTGACCACTTTTGACGGATCGCTGATGCCGCGTTTTTTCACCGCTTCGGCGAACTCTTTGCTGTTGTTGATTATCGACTGTACGCTGGCAAAATCGTCCAGCAGCACCATGCCCTGAGCGCCTTCAATCGGTTTCCAGCTTTTCACCTTTCCGGCGGCCAAATCTACCGTGGCTTCAATAATATGCCGGCCGTCAAGCATGATGACGTCCGCCTCACGCGGCTGGCTGACGCTGGTGCCGTCCATCACAAACTTCCAGACTTGCTCCTTCGGCGGCTCGCGCAGAGAAATCTCGGTAAAGCGAATATTCGGCTTGTAGCCCGCCGCGGCTTTGATTATCTCCACCGTTTGATTAATTTCGTCGGCGCTCAGGGAGTTCAGCGGGTGCGGTTTTTTCTCGACCGCAAAGGTTTGATCCAGCCCGGACTGGAACACTTCATTGATAAACCCTTCGGAGATAAACGCCGTTTTGTCTTTAAAGGTAACCGGGACTTCAAGCTTGAGCGTTTTGCCATTCACGATGGCGGAGGTGGCGTTGGGCTTCACCTTCACGTAGGCACCGTCTTTGACGATGGTAAACATCTGCGCGTAATCGTCCCACTGGACGTCGGCGCCAAAATCCGCGAGCGTTTTTTGCATTGGCACCATATGTGCCTCGCCGCCGTGGGCAAAAGCAGGGGCGTTAATCCCCGCCGAGGTCAGGAGCGCAATAGCCAGCGCCAGCGTTTTTTTTCCAGTTTTCATTGTCATCGCTTTCTCACCTTAAAAGTGCGTTGTGTTGTTATGTGCGTGCTGGATAAAGTCTGTCGGATTCAACATAACAACTTCCGCCGGGGCTTCCCTTGTATTCCCTGCCAAGCGTTTTGCTGTGGTTGCCAGAATGTGGGATTGGGGAGATTTATTCCTCTGGGTAAATGAGCGTCGGGTTAAATTCAGCCCTCACCCCGGCCCTCTCCCAGAGGGAGAGGGGGAAAACAACCTATGGGGGGATTTGTTTGTTCCCTCTCCCTTTTAGGGAGAGGGTTAGGGTGAGGGTAAACCAGAGGCGATGACTTGCCTGTCTGGCATTTAAGACTCAAGCGGTAAAATCACCGTTCAGGCGGGCAACGAGGGTGAGGATCGAGTAGCGGGCAACGGTCTGCTGATGCTGGTTGGTGATATCCACCGCCCATTCCACCACGCCAACCGGCTTATCTTCCGCCGTTTTCTGCGGTTTGGCGGTTTTACGTTTGCAGGTCAGGCGCACCTGAATCGTATCGTCGATTTTTACCGGTTCGATAAAGCGCAGGTTTTCCATGCCATAGTTGGCAATCACCGGCCCGACGCCGGGGTCAACAAACAGTCCGGCGGCGGCGGACACCACAAAGTAGCCGTGCGCCACGCGTTCGCCAAAGAAAGATTCTGCTGCGCCAATTTTATCGGTATGGGCATAGAAACGGTCGCCGCTCAGGTTGGCAAAGTTAGCGATGTCGGCTTCCGTCACGGTACGGCGGGCGGTGAGAATGCTTTCCCCGATACGCAGCTCCTCAAAATGTTTGCGGAACGGATGCACGGCATCTTCGTGAACTTTAGCGCCGTAGTTCCATTGTCCGCTAACGGCGGCAAGCATCGTCGGGCTGCCCTGAATGGCGGTGCGCTGCATATAGTGTTTCACCGCACGCAGGCCGCCCAGCTCTTCGCCGCCGCCCGCACGGCCTGGGCCGCCGTGAACCAGCATTGGGAGCGGCGATCCGTGCCCGGTGGACTCCACCGAGGACTCCTCGTTCAGCACCTGAATACGTCCATGAGCGCGAGCCGCACCGAGAATAAATTCACGTGCAGTTTGCTCATCGGCGGTGACCAGCGTCCCGGCAAGGCTGCCCTGGCCGGCGCGAGCCAGCGCCATAGCGTGTTCAGCATCCCGGTACGGCATCACGGTGGCAACCGGGCCGAAGGCCTCAAGCTCGTGCACCGCAGGCGTTTCATCCGGCTGCTGGCAAAGCAAAAGAGTCGGCGGGAAGAACGCGCCCGGCTGAGCGAGATCTGCTTTACCGCCAAGCACGGCTTCGCATCCGGCGGCAATCAATTGGTCAACTTTACGCTGCACGTCATCCCGCTGTTCAAGGCTGACCAGCGCCCCCATGCGCACGCCTTCCACCGCCGGGTCGCCTGGTTGAATTTTCCCCAGTTTTGCCTTCAGCGCCTCGATCACCGAACCTAGTCGGTTTTGCGGCACAATAATCCGGCGAATCGCGGTACATTTTTGCCCGGCCTTGGCGGTCATTTCACGCACGACTTCGCGCACAAACAGCGCAAATTCAGGCTGCTCAGGCGTCACATCTTCTGCCAGCACGCAGCAGTTCAGTGAATCCGCTTCCATGGTAAATGGAATAGAACGGGCAACGATATTTGAGTGACAACGTAACTTTTGTCCGGTGATGGCCGAGCCGGTAAACGTCACCACATCCTGCTCATCTAAATGCTCGAACAGGTCACCCACGCCGCCGCAAATCAGGCCGATCGCCCCATCCGGCACCAGGCCGGATTCAACTATCGCTTTGACCATCGCCTGGGTTAACTGCGCGCTGGCCGTGCCGGGTTTAACGATCGCGGGCATACCGGCCAGCCAGGTCGGGGCCAGCTTCTCGAGCATCCCCCAGCAGGGGAAGTTAAACGCGTTGATGTGCAGCGCCACGCCGGACTTCGAGGTGAGCACGTGGCGGGCGGCGAATCCGCCCTGTCTGGAGAGCGGAATCAACTCGTCTTCCGGCCACAGCGTGTCATCCGGCAGCTCGCGGTTGCCCATTCCGGCGTAGGCAAACAGCGTACCGATCCCGCCTTCAATGTCTACCCAGCTATCGGCGCGGGTCGCCCCGGTTTGGTACGAAACCTCGTAGAACGCCTCTTTTTGCGCCAGCAGATGCTTAGCCACGGCTTTTAACATTGCGGCGCGCTGGATAAACGTCATCGCCTGCAGTGCCTTGCCGCCTTGTTCAATAGCGAAGCGTTTTGCCGCCGCCATGTCCGCGCCTTCGCTGGTTACCTGCCACAGCGGTTCGCCGCTAACGGCATGAAAAATGGTTCTTTCTTTACCCTGGCCGCTAAACCACGTCCCGGACAGATAGCTGGTTAACTTTTGCATCTCACTCTCCATTACATGCTGCATTTAATGCTTACAGTGTTTGTTTTGTGAATCATAAAAATCAAGCTGTAATTTAATAAATTATTAACAACGTGATGGGGTGTTATTTTTGTTATTGATTTATATCAATGATAAATATGGTTTTAGCGAAATTTTACGTGATAAGCCTCACAAACATGCGGTGTAATCTTTGCGATCTTCGTTAACTTATCTGTAACTTTTAATCATGATGTGATTCGCAATATCGCAATGTGTTGGCTTAAATTGAATCATAAGGTGATGCCGTGACAGAACAAGAACGCTTTGACGAGCGCATCCAGCAGGAAACCGCCATAGAGCCGCAGGACTGGATGCCGGAGGCTTACCGCAAAACGCTGATCCGCCAGATAGGCCAGCATGCGCACTCGGAAATTGTCGGCATGCTGCCGGAAGGCAACTGGATAACGCGTGCGCCCAGCCTGCGCCGCAAGGCCATTCTGCTGGCCAAAGTGCAGGATGAAGCCGGGCACGGCCTGTATCTCTACAGCGCCGCCGAAACCCTGGGCTGCGCCCGGGAAGATATCTACCAGAAGATGCTCGACGGCAAGATGAAGTACTCCTCCATCTTTAACTACCCGACGCTCAACTGGGCCGACATTGGGGTTATTGGCTGGCTGGTTGACGGAGCCGCTATCGTCAACCAGGTCGCGCTGTGCCGGACTTCTTACGGCCCTTACGCCCGTGCGATGGTGAAAATCTGTAAAGAAGAAAGCTTCCACCAGCGTCAGGGGTTTGAAGCCTGCAACGTGCTGGCGAAGGGCAGCCCGGAACAGCGCCAGATGCTGCAGGACGCCATTAACCGCTTCTGGTGGCCGGCGCTGATGATGTTCGGGCCCAACGACGACAACTCGCCGAACAGCGCCCAAAGCCTCGCCTGGAAAATCAAACGCTTCGGTAACGACGAGCTGCGCCATCGCTTTGTCGACAACACGGTGCCGCAGGTAGAGCTGCTGGGCATGACCGTGCCGGATCCCGATCTGCATCTGGATGAGGCTACCGGCCACTACCGCTTTGGCGACATTGACTGGCAGGAATTTAACGAAGTAGTGGCCGGGCGCGGCTTATGCAACGAAGAGCGCCTTGCCGCCAAGCGTAAAGCCTGGGAAGAGGGGGCATGGGTGCGCGAAGCCGCCCTTGCGTATGCCGAAAAACAACAGGCCCGCACCGCCGCCTGAAGGAGTAAGAGATGAGCAAAATTTACTGGCCGCTGTACGAAGTGTTTATCCGTAATAAAAAGGGGCTGTCCCACCGCCATGTCGGCAGCCTGCACGCGGCCGACGACCAGATGGCGCTAGAAAACGCCCGCGACGCCTACACCCGTCGCAGCGAAGGCTGCTCCATCTGGGTGGTGAAAGCGAGCGAAATCGTGGCCTCGCAGCCGGAAGAACGCCCGGAATTTTTCGACCCGGCAGACAGCAAAGTCTACCGCCACCCGACGTTTTACACGCTGCCTGACGGCATCGAGCACATGTGAGGCCGCCAATGACACTCGATCCTGTAGCGACCTACAGCCTGCGCCTCGGCGACACCTGCCTTGTCCTCGCCCAGCGCCTGAGCGCCTGGTGCGGTCATGCGCCGGAGCTGGAAATTGACCTCGCGCTGGCCAACATTGGCCTCGACCTGCTCGGCCAGGCACGCAACTTCCTGACCTATGCCGCCGGGCGGGAAGGTGAGCACCTCGATGAAGACAGGCTGGCCTTTGGGCGTGATGAACGTGAATACCGCAACCTGCTGCTGGCGGAACAGCCCAACGGTGATTTTGCCGAAACGCTGGTGCGACAGTATCTGCTGGATGCGTGGCACGTCTCGCTTTTCAGCCGCCTGGTAGAAAGCAAAGATCCGCAGCTGGCGGCCATCGCAGCTAAAGCGATTAAAGAAGTGCGCTATCACCTGCGTTTCAGCCGCGGCTGGCTGGTTCGCTTGGGCAACGGCACCGAGCTTTCGCAGGCAAAAGCGCAAAGCGCTGTGAACAAACTGTGGCGCTTCAGCGGCGAAATGTTCGTCGCCGATGAGCTGGAAACGACGCTGGCAGAGCAGGGAATCGCGGTCGATCCGCGTGGCCTCAAAGCTGAATGGTTGCAAGAAGTGACCGCCGGACTGAGCGATGCCTCGCTGCAGGCCCCGGCAGAACAGCCATACCGCACCGGCGGTAAGCAAGGCTTACACACCGAACACCTCGGCCCGCTGCTGGCTGAAATGCAGTACCTGCAGCGCGCTTACCCGAACCAGCAGTGGTAAGGAGAAGAGAATGCAAACCGCCACGCTTCAGCCCGCCGCCGTCCGCGACGTCTGGCGTCTGCTGAGTCAAATCAGTGACCCGGAAATCCCGGTGCTGACCATCACCGACCTTGGCATGGTACGCAGCGTAGAACACGGCGAGGACGGCTGGCATATCGGCTTCACGCCGACGTATTCAGGTTGCCCGGCGACCGAGTTCTTGCTCGCCGCCATCCGGGAAGCGATGGAGGGTGCAGCCCTAAGCCCGGTGCATATCAAGCTGGTTTTGCATCCCGCCTGGACGACGGACTGGATGTCGTCGGAGGCCAAAACCAGGCTGCGCGAATACGGCATCAGCCCACCGCAGGGGCATGCCTGCCACGCGACTGTCGCCGCCCAGGTGACCTGCCCGCGCTGCGGGAGCGAACACACTTCGCTCATCAGTGAATTCGGCTCCACGGCCTGCAAAGCGCTTTATCGCTGCGACAGCTGCCGGGAACCCTTTGATTACTTTAAATGTATTTGAGGATGCTATGCCTTTATTTCATTCCCTGAAAGTGGCACGTATCGAACCAGAAACCGCAGAGGCGGTGGCGATCACGTTTGCGGTGCCGGACGCGCTGCGTGGGCAATATCGCTTTCGCCCCGGCCAGCATTTGACGCTGAAAGCCCGCCTGGGCGATGAAGAGCTGCGCCGCTGCTATTCCATCTGTCGCTCGGACAATCCGGGTGAGATCTGCGTCGCGGTCAAAGCCATTGAAGGCGGCCGTTTCTCGCAGTACGCGGTCAGTGATTTAGCCGCCGGCATGTCGCTGGAAGTGATGGTGCCGCAGGGGACGTTTGGCTATCAGCCGGAAGCGGAAACTCGCGGGAACTATCTGGCGCTGGCGGTGGGCTCAGGCATTACGCCAATGCTGGCGATTATCGGCGCCACGCTTGCCACGGAGCCGCAAAGCAGCGTGACGCTGGTCTACGGCAACCGCAGCAGCGCCAGCATGATGTTCCGCCAGGCGCTGGCCGACCTGAAAGACCGTTACCCGCAGCGTCTGCAGCTGATTTACCTGTTCAGCCAGGAAAAATCGGACAGCGAATTGCTCAGTGGCCGCCTGGACGGCGCGAAGCTAAAACAGCTCGGCGACCATCTGCTGGACGTCAAAGGCTTTGACCGCACCTTTATCTGTGGCCCGCAAAGCATGATGCAGGCTGCCGAAGCCACGCTGAAAGAGATGGGCGTGGCGCAGCAGGATATTTATCTCGAGCACTTCAACACGCCTGGCGTGACGCCGGGCGCTCGTTCACGTGCTCAGGCTGCGGGTAAAACCGTGATCCTGCGCCAGGACGGCGTGGATCGCCAGATTACCCTGACCGCCGGGGACGAAAGCATTCTCGACGCGGCGCTGCGCCAGGGCGCGGATCTGCCGTATGCCTGCAAAGGCGGCGTCTGCGCCACCTGCCGCTGCAAGGTACTGCGCGGCGAAGTGAAAATGGGCGTCAACTACAGCCTCGAGCCGGATCAGCTGGCCGCAGGCTACGTGCTGAGCTGCCAGGCGCTGCCGAAGGGCGACGACGTGGTGCTCGATTTTGACGCGCAGGGGCTGTGATGAGCGAACTTCTAAGCCAACAGAGCGGCCGGGTGCTGACCCTGACGCTGAACCGCCCGCAGGCTCGCAATGCGCTCAACAACGCCCTGCTGACGCAGATCGCCGAAGCGCTGGAAGCCGCGCAGCAGGACGAATCCATCGGTGCCGTCGTTATCACCGGCAATGAGCGCTTTTTTGCCGCCGGAGCGGACTTAAAAGAGATGGCGAGCCGGGATATGCCCGCCACGCTGAACGATCCCCGGCCCCAGCTTTGGGCGCGCATTGAACGCTTTCCCAAACCGCTGATGACCGCCGTTAACGGCTATGCGTTCGGCGCAGGCTGCGAGCTGGCGCTGCTGAGCGACATTATCGTTGCCGGGGATAACGCACGCTTCGGCCTGCCGGAAATCACGCTGGGGATTATGCCCGGCGCGGGCGGCACCCAGCGGCTTATCCGCAGCGTAGGCAAGGCGCTGGCTTACCGCATGGTGCTGAGCGGTGAAGCTATCGACGCACCGCAGGCTTTACGTGCCGGGCTGGTTGCCGAAGTACATCCTGCCGCGCTGACGCTTGAATACGCGCAGAAACTTGCCGCAAGCATCGCTCGTCATGCACCCCTTGCGCTGCAGGCCGCGAAAAACGCGCTTCAACAGGCGCAGAACACGGGCCTGAGCCAGGGCCTGCTGCAGGAACGCCAGCTGTTTACGCTGCTCGCCGCCACCGAAGATCGTCAGGAAGGCATCGCCGCTTTTCTGGAAAAACGACCTGCTGAATTCAAAGGACGTTAATCATGAGTTTTATTGTTAGCGATGTGCAAAACGGGGTGATGACCCTGACCCTGAACCGCCCGGAGCGGCTGAACAGCTTTAACGACGAGATGCATCGCCAGCTGGCGGAAATCCTGACCCAGGCCGAAAGGGATGAAACCATCCGCTGCCTGCTGATCACCGGGGCGGGGCGTGGCTTCTGCGCCGGGCAGGATCTCAACGACCGTAACGTTGACCCAGGCGGCGACGCGCCGGATCTCGGTTATTCGGTTGAAACCTTTTACAACCCGCTGCTGCGCCGCCTGGCGAAGTTGCCGAAGCCGGTGATTGCAGCGGTCAACGGCGTCGCGGCTGGTGCCGGAGCCACGCTGGCGCTGGGCTGCGACATGGTTATCGCCGCGCGTTCGGCAAAATTCATTATGTCTTTCAGCAAGCTGGGGCTGGTGCCCGACTGCGGCGGCACCTGGTTCTTACCCCGCCTGACCGGGCGGGCACGCGCTATGGGGCTGGCATTACTTGGCGACACGCTGAGCGCGGAACAGGCGCACGAGTGGGGCATGATCTGGCAGGTGGTGGATGACGAACAGCTAGGCGATACCGCCCGCCAGCTGGCTCAACACTTTGCTACCCAGCCGACCTTTGGCCTGGGCCTTATCAAAAAAGCGCTTTACGCCTCGGAAACCAACACTCTGGATGCCCAGCTAGACCTGGAGCGCGATTATCAGCGCCTGGCCGGCCGCAGCGAAGACTATCGCGAAGGGGTTTCTGCTTTTCTGGCGAAGCGCCCGGCGACCTTTAAGGGGAAATGAGCATGCTGACACCTGATGCTGTTATAGCGGTGATAGGCAGCGGCACCATGGGCGCAGGTATTGCGCAGGTGGCCGCCAGCGCGGGCCATGCCGTCTGGCTGTATGACATTCAGCCCGGTGCGGCAAAGCGCGCAATTGACGGCATTGACACCGCGCTAAGCGCCCGCGTTGCCAAAGGTAAGCTGGATGATGCCAGCCGTCAGTCAACGCTTGCCCGGCTGCATCCGGCAGAAACGCTGGCAGATTTGGCTCAGGCTGAGCTGGTGATTGAGGCGGCGGCCGAACAAATTGACATCAAGCAGGCGATCTTCCGCGATTTAGCGGCGGTGTGCGGCGCTGATACCGTCTTTGCCAGCAATACCTCCTCCATTTCCATCACCGCTATTGCCAGCGGAATCAGCCACCCGGCACGCGTGGTCGGGCTGCATTTCTTTAATCCTGCGCCGGTGATGAAGCTGGTGGAGGTGGTCAGCGGCCTGGAAACCTCACCGGAAATTGCCGAGCGGCTTTGTGAACTGGCGCTGCGCTGGGGAAAACAGCCGGTACGTTGCCATTCCACGCCCGGCTTTATCGTTAACCGCGTGGCGCGGCCGTTTTATGCCGAAGCCTGGCGTGCGCTGGAGGAGCAGGTGGCTCCGGCTGCGGCCATCGATGCGGCTTTACGCGACGGTGCGGGCTTCCCGATGGGGCCGCTGGCGTTAACCGATCTGATTGGCCAGGACGTCAACTTCGCCGTGACCTGCTCGGTGTTTAACGCTTTCTGGCAGGAGCGCCGCTTCCTGCCTTCCTTAACCCAGCAGGAGCTGGTGCTGGGCAAACGCCTGGGCAAGAAAACCGGGCAGGGCGTTTACCGCTGGCCGCTTGAGGCGAAGCCGGAGTACCAGCCCCAGATGTCCGAAGAATTTGCCGCAAAACAGGTTACGCAGTCCGGCAAAACGCTTGAGCTTGACGGCATTGTGGTCGCCATTACCAGCGGTATGACCGCCACTGCCATGTCAGCCGAACTGAAACGTCCGGTGGTGCTGCGGGACAGGCTGGCCGAGTCCGCTCTGGAAGTGCTGGCGCCTTCGGCTTCAGTGACGCCGCAGCAGTTGGCAAAGGTGACCCATTACTTCCAGCGGCAGGGCAAGCAGGTGCTGGTGATTAACGACTACCCAGGCATGCTGGCCTGGCGCACGGTGGCGATGCTGGCCAACGAGGCGCTGGACGCGCTGCAGAAAGGCGTGGCCGGAGAAGCGGATATCGATACCGCCATGCAGCTCGGCGTTAACTATCCGCAGGGGCCACTGGCCTGGGGAGCGCGGCTGGGCTGGCAAAATGTCTTAACGCTGCTGGAAAACCTCCAGCGCCACTACGGCGAAGAGCGCTACCGCCCGACGTCTTTACTGCGCCAGCGCGCGCTGCTGGAGAACCAACATGAGCACTAATGCCTGGGATAACGCTCGCCTGATGTACGCGCGCGACAACTGCGCCAAACAAATGGGGATTGAAGTTATTGAGATGGGCGACGGTTTTGCGCTGCTCACTATGACCATCACCGAAGCGATGCTCAACGGGCACCAGACCTGCCACGGCGGGCAGCTGTTTACCCTGGCCGATACCGCCTTTGCCTACGCCTGCAACAGCCAGGGGCTGGCGGCCGTAGCATCCGGTTGCAGCATTGAATTTCTGCGCCCCGGCAAGGCGGGCGAGCGGCTAAAAGCGGTGGCGCATGTTCGTCAGCAGGGACGTCAGACCGGCGTCTACGACATCGAAATTATTAATCAGGATGAGAAGACGCTGGCGCTGTTCCGCGGCCGCGCCCATCGCATCGGTACGACGCTTTCAGGAGAAAAATTATGAGTCAGGCTTTTATTTGCGATGGCGTGCGTACTCCGATTGGCCGCTACGGCGGGGCGCTTTCGGGCGTGCGGGCGGATGACCTGGCCGCGTTGCCGTTAAAAGCGCTGCGGGCACGTTACCCAAATCTGGACTGGAGCGCCGTGGACGACGTGATCTTCGGCTGCGCGAACCAGGCCGGGGAAGATAACCGCGACGTGGCGCGCATGGCAACGCTGCTGGCGGGTATACCTGTCGACGTTCCGGGCACAACCATTAACCGCCTGTGCGGTTCCGGGCTGGATGCCGTGGGCTTTGCCGCTCGCGCCATTAAAGCCGGTGATGCGCAGCTGATGCTGGCGGGCGGCGTGGAATCCATGTCCCGTGCGCCGTTTGTGATGGGCAAAGCCAGCTCGCCGTTCCAGCGTCAGGCGGAGATGTTTGACACCACCATCGGCTGGCGTTTTGTGAACCCGCTCATGGCCGCGCAATTTGGTACTGACAGCATGCCGGAAACGGCAGAGAATGTAGCGGAATTGTTAAAAATAAGCCGCGAAGACCAGGACCGATTTGCCTTTCGCAGCCAGCAGCGTACCGCCCGCGCGCAGCAAAAGGGCATTCTGGCCGAAGAGATCGTGCCGGTCACGCTCAGCGGGCGCAAAGGGGCTGTGACCGAAATGCGTGATGACGAGCATCCGCGCGCAGAAACCACGCTTGAGCAGCTGGCGGCGCTAAAAACGCCGTTCCGCGCCAACGGCGTAGTGACGGCGGGCAATGCTTCCGGCGTGAACGACGGGGCGGCGGCGCTGATTATCGCAAGCGAAGCCGCCGCGCTGCGGCACGGGCTGACGCCCAGGACGCGTATTGTCGCCATGGCGACGGCGGGCGTAGAGCCGCGTTTGATGGGGCTGGGGCCGGTTCCGGCGGTGCGAAAAGTGCTGGAAATTGCCGGGCTAAGCATCCACGACATGGACTTAATTGAACTAAACGAAGCCTTCGCCGCGCAGGCGCTCGGCGTGCTTCGCCAACTGGGGCTCCCGGATGATGCCCCGCATGTGAATCCTAACGGCGGCGCGATTGCGTTAGGACACCCGCTGGGGATGAGCGGAGCCAGACTGACGTTAACGGCCAGCCTGGAGCTGCACCGGCGCGGCGGGCGGTATGCCCTTTGCACCATGTGTATCGGTGTGGGTCAGGGCATTGCCCTGATCCTTGAGCGTGTGAGCTAGTCAAACCTGCGAGTACCCTAATAATGATAACCTCTGAAACCAAGCTGGAACCGATTGAAACCGCGTCGCTGGATGAGCTGCAGGCCCTGCAAACGCAGCGCCTGAAATGGACGCTTAACCACGCTTATAACAACGTCCCGATGTATAAGCGCAAATTTGACGCCGTGGGCGTGCACCCTGACGATTTTAAAGAGCTGAAAGACATTCGCCTGTTCCCTTGCACCACCAAGCAGGATCTGCGCGATAACTATCCTTTTGATACTTTCGCCGTGCCGATGGAGCAGGTCGTTCGTATTCACGCTTCTTCCGGGACGACGGGCAAACCTACGGTTGTGGGTTACACCCAAAACGACATTGATAACTGGGCTAACCTGGTGGCGCGTTCGCTGCGAGCCGCAGGCGGTACGCCAAAAGATAAAATTCACGTTTCCTACGGCTACGGCCTGTTTACCGGCGGGCTGGGCGCGCACTACGGCGCAGAGCGCCTTGGGGCGACCGTTATCCCGATGTCCGGGGGCCAGACTGAAAAACAGGCGCAGCTGATCCGCGATTTTCAGCCGGACATGATCATGGTCACGCCGTCCTGGTGCCTGAACCTGATTGAAGAGCTGGAACGCCAGATGGGCGGTGACGCCAGCGGCTGCTCGCTGCGCGTGGGCGTTTTTGGCGCGGAGCCGTGGACCAAAGCCATGCGGGCAGAAATTGAACGCCGCTTGGGCATCACCGCGCTGGATATTTACGGCCTGTCAGAAGTGATGGGGCCGGGCGTGGCGATGGAGTGCCTGGAGTCGCGTGATGGCCCGACGATCTGGGAAGACCATTTCTACCCGGAAATCGTAGATCCGCAGGGCGGCGTGCCGCTGGAAGACGGCGAGCACGGCGAGCTGCTGTTCACCACGTTAACCAAGGAAGCGCTGCCGGTTATCCGCTACCGCACCCGCGACTTAACTCGCCTGCTGCCCGGCAGCTCACGTACCATGCGCCGTATGGACCAGATTACCGGCCGTTCCGACGACATGCTGATCATTCGCGGCGTGAACGTATTCCCGTCCCAGCTGGAAGAAGAGATCCTGAAATTCCAGCACCTGGCGCCGCATTACCAGCTGGAGGTGCATCGTCGTGGGCATCTTGACACTCTGGCGATCAAGGTAGAGCTGAAGGAGAGCAGCCTGTATCTCAGTCACGAACAGCGCTGTGGGGTTTGCCACGAGCTGCGGCATCGCATTAAGTCTATGGTAGGGATTTCAACGGATATCACCATCGTGAACTGCGGCAGCCTGCCTCGTTCTGAAGGCAAAGCAATCCGGGTTTGCGACCTGCGTCAGGCGGCTAATCATTAACTATACGTGACTTTGTCACTAATGACGGGCCGATGGATAACCTTCCACGGCCCGTATTTCTTCCCGGCCGCAGTAATTGCAAATCTTTTTGTCTTCTTACATGAGATCGGAAAGCCTTTGTACCGGTGCAAAGGCTTTCACCGTTGGGCAGGAACTGGTGACGCACACAGATTGATTTAACTTATTGTTTTTAATAATGTATTTATCGACTAAAGTTATTCCGTTCACCTATAGTTCGATTTTCCCTGCACGTTCAGAGCACGGTGAACGTGTCCGGGGGACAAATCTTCCCCTCACCCCAGCCCTCTCCCCAAAGGGGCGAGGGAGAAAAAAAGCTATGGGAAACATTGTTTATCACCTCTCCCCAAAGGGGCGAGGGAGAAAGTTAGTTAAACGGCTCGCCCAGCGTCAGCATCAGACGGTTTGCCCAGGCGAAAAAGGCCGTGGACTGCACCAAATCCAGCAGCTCAAGCTCGCTTAATCCCAGTTCTCTCAGGGCTTGTATCTGTTGAGCATTGGCGCTCGCTGGGGTGGAGGATAACGCCGCAGAAAAGTTAATTTCGGCCTGCCAGCGAGGGGACTGTCCATCGCTCAGCGTCCCGCCCGGTTCGATGGCGAGCAAACGTTCGATGGCTTCGTTATGTTTTGAAAGCTGGCTGGCCTTGCGGGCGTGAACCGACGCGCAGTAAATGCAGCCGTTTACCTTGCTGGCCACCGTGGCGGCAAGCTCGCGTTCGGCACGGGGCAAACCGCCCGGCGTGTAGAAAATCCCTTTGTCGGTAAGGGTACGCTGCTCCAGCACCGGCAGGTTGCGTCCCAGCAGACGGAAATAATCCGAGTCCTGGTGCCCGAAGCGCTTGAGCGTTTCCTGCTGCTCCGGGCCGTATTCCGCATAAGGCAGGGCGGCTATCCACGGTTCCCAGTTAAGCTCGGCCTGGGTAAACGCCACCGGGGCGGATTTGCCGCTGGCGGTGAGCGGCTGTCGGTGCCACTCTCCGGCAGCCGGAATGCGCACCTGTTCGCCGTCTACCGGCTGGCCGCCAATCAGGCGCAGCCCGCGTAACAGGCGGCTCTGAAAGGCCACGAAGCCAATAATTTGTGACAGTGTCACCACTTCTTCTTCGCTAAAACCCGCCTGAGTCAGGGCGTTGACGTCCTGCGAGCCAGCCTGTACCGGCTGAAAACTTAGCCGCTCAGCATGATCGAGCAGCGTGCTAAAGCGTTCGCTGGCGGGTTTGCCTGCCAGACGCCGGGTGTAATGGTCCGCGAGCCGGGCATCGTCGTGCCATTCCGCCACTCGCCTGGCGAGATGAAGCCTTTCCACTAATGTCAGGCCACTTGCGCTGGTCTCGCCGAAAAGCGCCTCATAACTGCCCTGCGCGTGGCTTGTTGCGGCTTCGCGAATTTCCCGAGCCTCAGCAAGCGAGGTGCCGGGGATAATGTCTGCCAGCTGATTAAGCAGATCCGTATGACTCATAATGACTCCTTAGACAGTGAAGATGTAGCGGTTGGGCGGGCGCTGCTGCGAACCCAGCCGAGCGCCGGGGCAACCTGCTGCGCGAGCAGTTCGATGGAACGCAAAATGTAGGCGTGCGGCGGATCGATGGAATGCACCTGGAACGAAAGATCGGTCACGCGCTGGAGCGTGCTGTCGCGGAGCAGTGAGGCAATAACCTGCTGCGGCGTGCCCAGGTGAACGTCAAACGCGGCAATATGGCTATCCAGCGTGTCGCCCAAAACCGGGTGTCCCTGCGCCCGGTGCTGTTCTGCCTGCTGGCGCAGTCCTCTTGCCGCGAGCTGCCTCGCCAGTTCGGCGTCGTCAGTGACAAAACCGGTTCTTGAGCCCAGGATGCGCGGCTCAACACCTTCGGGCAAGGCGTCCAGATAGGCATCAATGATTGGGTTTTGAATCTCATCCAGCGGGGTATCCAGCGCGTCGACCGGACGAGGTTGGGTGCGGGAAAGCATCAGCCCGTCACCCGCTTTTCCCGCTCGCGCACCGCCATCGACGGAAAACGTCGCCTGCCAGATACGGCTTTTTAGCTGCGGTGAGGCCGGGTAAAGGTGGTTATCCGTGCCCACAAGCGGCTCATCGTTCAGGGCCGAGCGCAGTATTGCGAGATTGTCGGCGTAAATTTTTCCCCTTTCCGCGCTCTGTAGTCCAAACGCCGGGAAAGAACCCGGCGTGCCGCCTGAACCGACGCCAAGCTCAAAGCGCCCGCCGCTGAGCAGATCCAGCACGACCGCGTCTTCCGCCACGCGTAGCGCAGACTCCATTGGCAGGGTAATAATGCCCGTGCCAAGCCGTATGCGCCGGGTGTGAGCCGCCACGTGGCTCAGAAAAACCAGCGGGGCAGGCAGGCCACCCTCGGCTTCGTGAAAGTGGTGCTGTGCTACCCAGGCGGCGTCGAAACCGTGCCATTCGGCGTGAATAATTTGCTCCGTTGCCAGGCGATAGCGTTCGGCGGCCGGGGCGTGGTCAAGCAGGCGAGTAAAAAAGCCCAGTCGTTTAATGGTCATGCAACGTCCTTATGGCCGGAGCCAATATCGGGAATAGCGTTAAGCAGCTGCCAGGTATAATCGCTGGCCGGGGCGTTAAATACGTCGGCAATCGGGCCGTTATCCACCAGCTCACCGGCGCGCAGAACAGAAACGCTGTGCGCCAGCTGGCGGACGGTGGCGAGGTCGTGAGAAATAAACAGGTAAGTCAGGCCGAGCTGCCGCTGTAAGTCGTCGAGCAGGCGTAAAATTTGCGCCTGCACCGTCACATCCAGCGCAGAGGTGGCCTCATCCAGCACCAGAATTTGTGGCTCCAGAATCAGCGCGCGAGCAATGGCCACGCGCTGGCGCTGCCCGCCAGAAAGCTCGCGAGGTTTACGGGTTAATGCCTCAAGCGGGAGCGCAACGCGTTCGGTGATGGCTTCAACTTTGGCGCGCCGCTCGGCCTTCGACAGCTTGCCGAAGTTAAGCAGCGGCTCTTCAATGATGCGAAATAGCGTCTGGCTCGGATCCAGCGAGGCAAAAGGGTTCTGATAAACCAGCTGAATTTTTTGCCGGAGCTGACGGCGGGCCTCCGGGCTGAGATCGGTGGTGTCGATGCCGTCAATCAGCACTTTCCCTGCGTCCGGCTTCTGGAAGCCAAGCAGAATACGCGCCAGCGTCGATTTACCGGAACCGGACTCGCCGACCAGCGCGTGAGTGGTGCCTTTGGCCACGGTAAATGAAACGTCGTCCAGCGCCCGCAGCGTCTGGGCGCTGTCTTTGCCAAGCGAAAAATGCTGACTCAGATTACGGATCTCAATTGCGGCGGTTTGCGGGGCGCGTAGCGGCCAGGGGCGTAGCGTGCGCGACAGGCCAGGCGCATCGGCAAACAGCTGGCGGGTATAAGGATTTTTAGGGTACTTCACCACTTCAGCGGTCGGGCCGGACTCCTGGATTCGCCCGTCACGGAACACCAGAATACGGTCGGAACGCTGGGCGGCCAGCGCCAGGTCGTGCGTCACGAACAGCACCGCCGTGCCGGATTCACGGCGCAGAGTATCCAGCAAATCAAGAATGCGCTTCTGCACCGTAACGTCCAGCGCGCTGGTCGGCTCATCGGCAATAATCAGCGCGGGTTTAAGCGCGATAGCCATGGCGATCAGCACCCGCTGTTTCATGCCGCCGGAAAGCTGATGTGGGTATTGGTTGGCCCGCTGCGCAGGGTGGCTGAGCCCCACTTTTTCGAGCAGCGCAACCACCTGGCTTTCCCGCTCGGCTTTAGGCTGGCGGGTATGAAGCTTCAGCACCTCGGCCACCTGCTGGCCGATGGTTTTTACCGGGTTTAACGAACTGCCCGGATCCTGCGGGATCAGGCTGATGCTGGCCCCGCGCAGGGCGTCGAGCTGACGCTCTGACCAGCGGCTGACTGGCTCTCCGTTGAGCTGGATTTCGCCAGATTCGATAATGCCGTTTTCACCCAGCAGCCCAATAATCGACTGGGCAAGGGTCGTTTTCCCTGAGCCAGATTCGCCGACTATCGCCAGCACTTCTCCGGCGTGCAGGCTAAAAGAAGCGTTGTGCACCACGCGCCTGCTGCCACCACGTTGACGCCAGGCGATGCTCAGATTAGTAATTTTTAACAGCGGCGTATTCATGACGACCTCCGGGCAAAATGGTGGCTAATGCGGTTGACGGCCAACACCACGGCTACGACTACAACGCCTGGGAACGTGGAGAGCCACCAGGCCGTCGCCAGATAGTTCCGGCCTTCGGCAATCAGTAAACCCCATTCCGGCGTCGGCGGCGGGGTGCCGTAACCCAGAAAACTCAGCGTAGAGAGCGCCAGAATAGCGGAGCCAAACTGCAGCGCGGCAAAGGCGAACACCGAGGTCAGCGCATTCGGCAAAATATGGCGCCAAAGCACCTGCAGGAATGTGCCGCCGCTGCCGACGGCAGCCTCGACGTAATCGCTGTGACGAATACGAACCACTTCCGCACGGGCCAGGCGGGTAAAGTTGGCAATCGACGTAATCCCAACGGCGATGGCCGCATTCACCGTGCCGAAACCAAGCAGAATAATAACGCTGAGCGAAAGCAGCAGGCCGGGGATCGCCAGCAGCACGTCGACGCCGCGCATTAGCGCGTGTTCAGTCTTGCCTCCGGTTGCCCCGGCCAGGACGCCAAGTGCGGTCCCGACCACCAGGCCAAGCGCCACGGCCACCAGCGCGCCGGAAAGCGAGTGAGAAGCCCCCCAGACGATTCGCGCGTAGAGATCGCGCCCAAGCTGGTCGGTGCCCAGCCAGTGCCCGGCCTGGGGGGCAAGGCGCTGCGCACCCGGCACGCCTTCGGTAGGGCTCCACTGAGTAAACAGCGACGGGAACAGCGCCCAAAGTGCGACAATAATCAGCGTTAACCAGGCCAGCCAAAGGCCGGGCTGAATGCTGGCGCGGAAGCCGGAGAACCGGCGCTCCGTCCGGCGCGGCAGCGGGGTATTGATATCAACGGTCGTCATGCGGTTACTCCCCGAATAGACTTCAGGCGCGGATCGAGCAGGGGATAAATCACATCCACCAGCAGGTTAATGACCACGAAGCTCAGGGCGGAAATCATCACCACCGCCTGCAGCACGGCGACGTCCTGATTATTCACCGCCCGCTGCGTCAGCTGTCCCAGGCCGTTAAGGCCAAAAACGGTTTCGGTGATAAGCGCCCCGGCAATCAGTTCACCCAGCAGCAAACCGGCCACGGTCAGCACCGGCAGCAGAGCGTTACGGGCAACGTGTCGCCACAGGACACCCGCGCGGCTGCCGCCTTTTGCGCGGGCAACGGCCACATAAGGCTGAGTCAGCACCTGGTCGATATTCCTCATCAGCAACTGGGCAAGCGGGGCGCTGATTGGCACCGCGAGCGTGGCGACCGGCAAAATGAGCCCCTGCCAGAAGCCGGGATTGATTACCGGAATCAGCCGCCAGTGGAAGGAAAACAGCTGGATTAACGCAATGCCGAGCCAGAAGGTCGGCACGGCGATAAACAGGGCCGGAAGGTTGGCAAACAACGTTCGAAGCCAGCGAAGCGGTGCGAGCGTGGAGGCCGCTGAAATACCGACGGCGAGAATAATCGCGGCGGCAAAACCCAGCCCGGCTAAGCGCAGCGTCGAAGGCAGATTGGCGGTAATCAGTTGGCTGACCGAAACGCCAGCCTCGATGGAATAGCCAAAATCACCGCGCAGCATATGGCCAAGCGTTGTCAGATACTGCTGCCACAGCGGGGTGCTTTCGCCGTAGATAACGCGCATCTCCTGAATCTGTTCCGCGCTAAGCCCAAGGTCAGGGTTCTGGAATTTGATCAGGATGGCGTCTCCTGGCAATAGCTGCAGAAGAATGAACGACACGCTATAGGCCGCCCACAGTACCAGCAACGCCTGGGCAGTGCGCCCGGCCAGATAACGTGTCATGGCTACCCCTTAGTGTTTTTCAAGCCAGGCGGCGTAGAACGAAGGGCGGCCCACGGCTTCAAAGGCAACGCCCTTCAGCCACGGCGCACCGGCAAAGACCTGTGGCTCTTCAAAAATCGGGATCACGTAGGCCTGGTCAATCAGATAACGCTGGGCGTCACCTGCCAGCGCGAGACGCTTTTGCGGATCGACTTCGGACGAAATCCCGACGAGCAGGGCGTTCAGCTTGTCATCGCTAAACTGCGAGGTAGCGCTGAGCCCGCCTTTTTGCAGCAGGGCATCGCGGTTGGCCGGATGGAACTGACTTTTAATCACGTCCGGATCGGCACGGCCCACTTCGATAACGTTAACCCCGGTTTTCTGCGGATTGTTGGTATCCAGCACCCGGCTACCGGCATCCCCGGCGCGCACGCTAAGACCAACGCCGATTTGCTTCCACTGCTGGGCAACCAGCTGTAAAACCTCTTTATTCTGCGGCTGCGGTAGGGATTCATAGATGGTCAGCGCCAGCGGTTTACCGTCTTTCTCGCGAATACCGTTGCTGCCTTTTTTCCAGCCGGCGTCATCAAGCAGCTTATTCGCCAGCGTCGGGTCATATTTCAGCTTATCGCGCAGGTCAACGTACCCGGCGGCGGTGCTGGCAATCACCGAGGTGGCCACCGGATAGTTAGCTGAGAACAGGGTGTCAACAACCTGCTGAGCGTTGGTGCCGTGCAGCAGCGCCTGGCGGACTTTGACGTCGGCTACCAGCGGGTTATCCGGGCGCAGCGCAATGCCGTCGTTCACGCCCCGGGTGGGTGCCGCGTAGACAGGGAACTTCTGGTCGGTGGCCTGCTTCTCATCGTAGGCCTGTACCTGACGAATAAAGTCGGCCTGGCCCGCCAGCAGCGCGCCAATGCGCACGCTGTCTTCAGGCGTGACCAGGATCTTGATGCCGTCGAGGTTGGCTGGCCCCTGCTGCGGACTGTTTTTCGGCCCCCACTGGTAGTCTTTGCGGGCAACTAAATCCACTTCGCGGCCCAGGGTTTCGTTTTGCACCACGAACGGCCCGGAGCCGATGATATTGCGGGCATCGCCCAGTTCATCAAAGTTACGTGCCAGCGTTTTCAGCGAAACCAGGCCTGAGCCGATGGTCGCGGTGCCCTGTAAAAAGCCCGGAGACGGCTTTTTAAAGAAGAACTTCACCGTCAGAGGGTCGATAACTTCGCTGTGGTCATAGTTGTTGATGACTTCGGAAACCGGCAGGCGCAGGGCTTTATTGCCGAGGCCGTAGGTATCAAAGTTTTTGGCTACCGCGTTGGCGTCCAGCGGGGTACCGTCGGAGAACGTTACGCCCGGCCGCAGTTTGAAGGTGTATTCGGTTTTATCCGCGTTGCTGGTCCACGATTCGGCAATCCACGGCTCAACTTCCAGCGTTTTAGGGTTCTGCCAGGTCAATTTGTCGGTGACCTGGTTCAGGATCCCGCCGTTGGGGTAGAAGCCTCCGGCCGGAGGGTAAAGGTTGGTGTGAGCCTGTTGTTCCAGGTAGACCAATTCGCCGCCTTTGATCGGGGCGGCGCTGGTGCTGAAAGCAGCAAAGGCTGCTGCTAATGCCAGCCCGCGAGCGATAGCGGTCTGGCGAGGCGATGATGGCATGGTGTTATCCTTTATTGTCTGATTGTTAGTAGCGCACGCAGCGCCTTGAAACTCATAACAACTCAGGCAATAAAGGATGAGAACGAAGAAAATCTACTAACGATTGTTGAAAATCGACTTAACGCAAATAGGTGGCTGGCCGTCTGTGGGTGACCGCATGATGGTGTTCCCGGAAATCATCAGCGGAATCTTCTGCCGCCTGGCGCAGTTCATCGCTGTCTGCCTGGTGGCTAAGCTGAATATCGATATCTTTCACCACGAAGTATTCGTGCCCGTGACGCTCGGCCAGGGTCTGTCCGGAGAAAAGTGCGGTCACAATTAATAACAGGATAATGCTCAGCTGATTTTTTAGTGCCATCTTGTCGCGCCTCGTGTGTGTTTTTCCTTGTACGGAACGTGGCTACTCTAGCGATAATCCCGTCGCGGAACTATTCGACTTATCAAAAGTGAGTTAAAGGTTTGTCAGCAAGGTAAAAGCGGGAAAGGAAGTTGTTTTGTTGCGCTGCGGTTAACCTGAGGTGTGCAGGGAGGCCGCCGTAAAGGCGGCAGCCCGATCAGTGAATACCCGCCAGACGCAGGAGCGCCGTCACCAGCGCGGCGGCAATAATCACGAAGATCAGCGGTACCTTGCGCCAGGCGAGGAACACCGCCACGGCCACGCCTGCAAACCTGGCGTACCCTGCGAAATGAGAGCCTTCAAAAAACGTGGTCGCCAGGGCGACGGAAAACAGCAGGGTGGTCGCCCCGTCGTTAAGCAGCTTTTGTGCACGGTCGGACAGCGCCATCTTGTTGCCAAGCTTCGCGCCGGTAAAACGCATCAGCCACGTTCCCGCAGACAGCACGGCCAGCCCGGCAAGCACGGTAAGGGTATTGGTCATTATTTTTTCCTCGCCAGCAGGCCTAACATGGAAAGCAGCACCGGCAGCCCAACGGGAGCAAAAGGCGTGGCGGCCAGTGAAATAGCTGCCCCGGTTGAGGCGCGAACCAGCGTGGTACGGCTTTTAAAGGCCGGAATAACCAGCGCCAGCAGAATAGCCGGGAAAACCGCGTCCAGCCCGATAACTTCCGGCGAAGGAAGCAGGCTGCCTACCGCCGCGCCGAGCAGGGTTCCCGCAGGCCAGAAAAGTGCGACACCCGCGCCGCAGAGCCAGTAGGCGGCTTTGCGTTTTTCAGGCGTGGCCTGAGACAGGCCGAAAACGACGCTCTCGTCGTTCATGATATGGCAGCCCAGGAGGCTTAGCAGGCGTGTGCCCACCAGTTCCCGTACGGCGACGCCAAACGGAATATGCCTGGCGTTAACCAGCAGGCCAGCCATCGCGGCCGCAAAAGGATTACCGCCGCTGGCGATAATGCCGATAAACATAAATTCGGATGCCCCCGCCAGCACGACAAAAGAGGCCAGCACCGGCAGCCAGAGCGGGAAGCCGTAGGCCATCGCGAGTGAGCCGTAAGAAACGCCCACGACGCCGACGGCGAGGCAGACGAGGAAAATGGCTTTTTTGGTGTCTCCGGGCAGGGTGCGGAGGTGGGCGCGCATCATGTAATGGTTTCCATATCGAACGAAATCGTCATTATAATGACCGCAATCTGCTACCATATCAAGCGAACGAATCGTTCATTTTATCGAACAGTGGGGAGTTTAATGACTCAGCCAATAGACACTATAGCCAGAAGCCTGGCACGGGAGCGCGGGCGCGCAGGGCTGTCGCTGGCGGAAGTGGCCCGCAGGGCCGGTATTGCAAAATCCACGCTCTCGCAGCTGGAAGCGGGAAACGGTAATCCTAGCCTGGAGACGCTATGGGCGCTGTGCGTGGCGCTGAATATTCCCTTTGCCACGCTGCTGGAGCCACAAAGCGCCAGAACGCAGATTATTCGCCGGGGAGAAGGCAGCCGCATTTCCGCCGAGCAGGCCAACTATGTGGCTATTTTACTGGCAAGCTGCCCGCCGGGCGTGCGTCGGGATATCTATCTGGTTGAAGCGCAGCCGGGCACACCGAGGCTTTCGGAGCCGCATCCGCCGGGCTCGGTGGAGCATATGATTGTGACGCAGGGGCGGGCGCTGGTCGGCCTGACCGAGTCGGCAGAAGAGCTGGCGGTTGGCGACTATATTTGTTACCCGGCGGACCAGCCGCATATTTTTCGCGCGCTGGAGCCGGACACGATGGCCATCATGGTGGCGGAGCAGAATTAACGTCGGACGCGGGCTGCCTCTTTAGGACAGCCCGTTTTCATTAATGGGCCACGGATTTGGAGAAGAGGTTAATCACCAGCACGCCAAGAATAATCAGCGCCATGCCCGCCAGCGCAGGCCAGTCGAGCTTTTGCCCGAGGAAAAGCCAGCCAATCATGCCGATTAACACGATCCCCGCGCCGGACCAGATGGCGTAAATGATCCCGGTTGGGATAGTGCGCATGGTTATCGACAGCGCATAAAAAGCGACCGCATAGAACAGGACGGTGACGACGCTGGGCCACAGTCGGCTGAAACCATCGGAAAGTTTTAAAGCGGTGGTAGCAATCACTTCGGCAACGATTGCGAGAATAAGCCAGCTGTAGGTCATGTTCGGTTGTATCCAGTGGTGAACGGCGGTTGCGGAGCGCTATTTTGACCTGGCGCCGATTTTTTCGAAAGACAGGAAAACGAAAAGGTTTATAGATACTCCCGCTGTGTTTATGGGCTGTTTAATTTGTTAAATGTCGAGTGTTATGCTGGTTAAAAGGTTAAGTGCCAGTTTATTTATGGTTTAAATCATAAATAAATAAAATATTACGCTTTATAGGAATATTCTGTTCGCCTATGATACCGGTAACATCGACGGTAGCGGCGGAAAGTGAGCGGCGCCATGAATGATAATTAACCCCTGGGGTGAGGCATGGATTGGTGGGTAGATTACTTCTCAGGCTATCTGTATGGCGTAAAAGTAATCGCGATTGGGTTGGCTATTTTGATGTTTATCAGTGGAATAGACGATCTGTTTATTGATGCTGTGTACTGGTTTCGTCGCGTCTGGCGCGCCTGTACCGTGTACCGCCGTCACCCACATTTAGGTTACAAGGCGCTTTATCAGCCTGCGGAAAAGCCGCTTGCAATAATGGTGCCGGCCTGGAATGAAAACGGCGTAATAGGCAAAATGGTGAGTCTTGCGGCCGCCTCGATCGATTACGAAAACTATCATATTTTTATTGGCACCTATCCAAACGACCCGAATACCCAGCGCGACGTGGATGAGGTGTGTGCGCGTTATCCCAACGTGCATAAGGTGGTTTGCGCGCGCCCAGGCCCAACCAGCAAAGCTGACTGTCTGAATAACATCCTCGATGCTATTTTGCAGTTTGAACGCAGCGCCCGTTTTTCCTTCTCAGGCTTTATTCTGCACGATGCCGAAGACGTTATTTCACCGCTGGAGCTTCGGCTTTTCAACTATCTGGTTGGCCGTAAAGATCTGATTCAACTTCCTGTCTACCCGCTTGAGCGCGGCTGGACACACTTTACCAGCTTGAGCTATCTGGACGAGTTCTCCGAGCTGCACGGTAAAGATGTGCCGGTTCGTGAGGCGCTGGCGGGCCAGGTCCCCAGCGCAGGCGTGGGAACCTGTTTCAGCCGCAGGGCCGTGCTCGCGCTGCTGGCAGACGGGGACGGCATAGCCTTTGACGTGCAAAGCCTGACCGAGGAATACGACATCGGTTTTCGCCTGCGTCAAAAGGGCATGACCGAGATTTTCTGTCGCTTTCCGGTAGTGGACGGTGCAGAACTGTCCGGCAAACCGTTCGGCCAGCGTCGACGTACCTCTACCGTGCTTTCCGTGCGCAAATATTTTCCGGATACCTTTGGCGCGGCGGTACGGCAGAAGTCACGCTGGATAATCGGCATTGTTTTTCAGGGTTTCAAAACGCAACGCTGGAGTACGAGTCGGACGCTGAACTATTTCCTGTGGCGCGACAGAAAGGGCGGCATTGCCAACTTTCTTGCTTTTGGCGCCATGCTGGTAGCGATGCAACTCGGGTCGCTGTGGGTTTATCAGCATACCGTGGATGACGCCTGGCAGTTTATGTCGATATTCTGCTGCGACGAGTGGTTCACCGTGCTGCTGTGGGCCAACGTCTGCCTGTTAGCTAATCGCGTTGTGCAGAGGATTATTTTTGTCAGCGGGTATTACGGGCTGTGGCAGGGACTGATGTGCGTGCCGCGCCTGTTCTGGGGTTGTCTTATCAATTTTGCGGCTAACTGCCGGGCCATTCGGTTGGTGATTCAGCACGGCGATCCGCGCCGCGTGGCGTGGGATAAAACAACCCATGACTTCCCTCGCGTGGTCACCCGGAATGCAGCCCTGCGTCCGCTGGGCGAGATTCTGGTGGCGCGGGGAATGATTAGCCAGACGCAGCTTGATGAAGCCATCCAGCAGCGCATCCCAGGGCTAAAGCTCGGCGGCAGCCTGGTGAAGAGTGGCGTCATCAATACCCTGCAGCTTGCCGAGGCGCTGGCCGAACAGGCGGGAGTGCCGATGGTGCGCATGGACAGCCGTTGCCTCGATAAGCGACTTATTGCCGGGCTGCCTTCTGGGGTAGCCCGACACTACGCCGTGCTGCCGCTGCGCGAAGAGCCTGACAGGCTGGTGCTTGCTAGTGAGAGCCCTCTGGATCCCGTTTCACTGGCGGCGCTGGCGCGTAAGGCTGGACGGCCGGTGCGCTACGTTATCGTCCCGCGAGGTGAGGTTGTGGTTGGGCTCCGGCACTGGTACGGCGACCCGCAAAACAACGAGCAGTTTGCTTTGCTTTCCCGCGCGGCGGCGGCAGGAATGTTGACCCCGCAGCGGGCCGAAGCGCTGTGGCATGAATATGTTTCCGGGCAAATTCTGTTTGCTGAAGTGCTGATAACCGAAAGTTATCTGGATGACGCGGTGCTGAAAGCGGTGCTGCTGCGCCATGAGCGCAGTGAGATGCAGTTTGGAGAATTCCTGGTGCAGGAAGGCGTGGTCAGCCAGCGGGTGGTCGATCATGCACTGAAACAGCAAAAAAAGCTGCAGCCTTCGCTGAACAGGCTGATGCACAACGCCGGGCTGAGCAGTCTGCAGATCTCCAGCCTTATTGGAGAATTAACGTGAAGCTTCGCCTAAAAACGCTGTGCTTAGCCTTTAGCCTGCTTATCGTTGGCTATGCACAGGCCGTAACCGAAGGGTCAAGACAAGATCTCGGGTTAAGCGATTACCGCTACTTTAAGGTTTATCCGCACATCACGCGGGCGCAAAAAGCGCTTTCCTCCAATAATGAACAGCGGGCTATTCACAGTTTTCAGCATGCCCACGAGCTGGCTCCGGAGAGCATCCGCCTGACGCTCTGGCTTGCCGGGGCCTATCGACATTTTCGACACGACGACAAAGCGATTGCGCTGCTGAGCCAGCAGCTTCGTCAAACGCCGGGCAATGTGCCGATTCGTCAGGCGCTCGACGCTATCCCACGGCCGGCTAAAAAAATAACCAGCCGAAAGGAGCTTGTTGCGCTTCATGAGGAATGCGGCGCTTCCCCGTCGGTCGTCTGCCGGGCTGAAGTAGGAGAGTATGCCGTCAGGCTGGGGGAGCTGGATATCGCGCTGATGCAGCTGAATGACGAAGCGTTTCGCGTATCGGCCGAAGGGCAGATGTTGATCAATGATTTGACCCAGAGCGCTATCGCTTTGCAGAAGTGGCACATGGCCGATCGCGGCTTTGCCCTCCACGATCGGCTGGTAACGTTGGGCGAGGAGCAGTACCAGCAGTGGTTCGCTATTTTGCTACACCTTGAGCGCGACCGTCGCATTCTTGATCTGCAGCAGCAGGGCGTGATGAATACGCCAGGTATGCAGCTGGCCTACGCCCAGTCTCTGGCTGAAAGAAAAAAATATCCCGCACTGAAGGCTTATCTGGCCAGCCATCATCCTCAGTTCACCGCCGACAGTGAAAAGCATAACTGGCGATATTTAATGGTCACCTGGGGTGGTATGAAAGCGGCAGAGCATTATTCTGGAGGGTGGCAGAAGTAACCAGCATAATAAAAATGGCCCTTTATTAAGGGCCGTCTGGTTATTTATTTCTTGAAGACTTCAATATTGACATTTTTATGATTAGATTCGTCACCCGTGGCGGCGACAATCACATAAAAGCAGTCGGCAGGCTTCACGTTGGACTCTTCGCATTTTTGATTTACCTCTTTAGATAAATCCTTATGCCCGACGGTCGGCGTGCCGTCCTGAGTCAGGGAAAGATCGCCAATTTTGGTATAACCAGGTGATTGTTCATGAGTAATTTGTTTTGCCGCAAAAACAGGTGACGAAACTAACAGCGTTAAAGCCAGGGCAGGTAGCAGATATTTCATCTTGGTCATCCTCTGAATGTTTCATTGAAATAGTTAACTGTTTTTCCTCATTAACGCATTAAAGAATTAGCACAGTTTTAAGGAAAATCAACTTCGTCACCTTTTACGGATCAATCAAAACTGGAGAGGGTAAGCCTGTTTTATCCTCTCCGCTTATTGGCTCAGTAAATTAAGATTTAAATCCTGCGGCGGTCATCAGCAGGCGGAACCCCATGCCTACGGCCGCCAGGGCTAATACGCTGGCGCTCCATAAAATAACCAACCACATCACTCTTTTAGCCGCCTGTTTCATCAATGGTAGCCCTCGCCATGCTGCACCTTCCCGCGAAACACGTAGTAGCTCCAGAAGGTGTAAACCAGGATTATCGGAATAATAAACAGCGCCCCAACCAGCATAAAGCCCTGGCTTTGCGGCGGCGCGGCGGCCTGCCACAGCGTGATGCCGGGCGGGATAATGTTTGGCCAGATGCTGATGCCCAGCCCGCTAAAGCCCAGGAAAATCAGCCCCAGCGTCAGCACAAACGGCGTGGCGTGAAGGCTGTTCGCCGTGCGGACGCTGCGCCAAAGCCACAGGCTGCACAGCACTACCAGCAGCGGTACGGGCAACAGGAACAGCAGGTTTGGCAGGCTGAACCAGCGTTCGGCAATGTTCGGATGGCGCAGCGGCGTCCAGACGCTAATCACCGCTATCACCACCAAAAGTGCCAGCAGCAACGCTGGGGTGAGAGTCCGCATCCTTTTCTGCAGCGGAGCTTCGCTTTTCATCACCAGCCAGGTAGCGCCCAGCAGGGCGTAGGCAATCACCAGCCCCAGGCCGCAGAACAGGTTGAACGGCGTGAGCCAGTCGAGTTGGCTGCCGGAAAACTGGCGACCGGTCACTGAGAAACCAGAAATGACCGCGCCAACGGCAATGCCCTGGCAGAACGTGGCCAGAATCGAGCCGCCCAGAAAAGCTTTATCCCAGAAGGGACGATGCGCGGGCGTGGCTTTGAAGCGGAATTCAAATGCCACGCCGCGAAAAATCAGCCCGATCAGCATCAGCGTCAGGGGGATCGTGAGCGCGTCGACGATCACCGCGTAAGCCAGCGGGAAAGCGCCAAACAGCCCGGCACCGCCCAGTACCAGCCAGGTTTCGTTCCCGTCCCAGACCGGGGCTACGCTGTTGACCATCACGTCGCGGTCCTCCCCGCTGCGGATAAACGGAAACAGGATGCCAATGCCCAGATCAAAACCGTCCATCACGATATACATCAGGGTGGCGAAGACGATAATCACAAACCAAATAACGGATAAATCGATGCCCATTAGCGCGGCTCCTCAAGCGATTCGGTGACCGCAGAAAGCGGGCGGGACGGGGTTCCTTCGGCGGGATGGTCGTCAAACGGCTGCGGGCCTTTTTTGATAAGCCTGACCATGTAGCCGTAGCCGACGCCGAACACCGACATATACACCACGAAAAAGGCGGCAAGGCTGATGCTCATTTGCAGCGTGCCGTGCGCAGAAACGGCGTCTTTGGTGCGCAGCAGGCCGTAGACCACCCACGGCTGGCGGCCCACCTCCGTCGTTATCCATCCGGCGAGAATGGCAATCAGCCCCGACGGCCCCATCCACAGCGCAAAATGCAGGAACGGGCGGCTGTCGAACAGTCGATCACGGTAGCGCAGCCACAGGCTGGCGACGCCGAGCAGGATCATTAGCATCCCTAATCCAGCCATCACGCGGAACGACCAAAAAACAATCGGCGAATTAGGGCGGTCCTCTTTCGGAAACTCTTTTAGCGCAGGGACCTGTTTATCCAGGCTGTGGGTGAGGATAAGGCTGCCCAACGCCGGGATTTCCAGGCCAAAGCGGGTGCGTTCCTGCTCCATGTCCGGCAGGCCAAACAGCAGCAGCGGCGTCGGCTCACCGGGGCGATTTTCCCAGTGCCCTTCAATGGCGGCAATTTTGGCCGGCTGATGCTTCAGCGTGTTCAGGCCGTGCATGTCGCCGATCATCGCCTGGATTGGGGCGACGATAACCGCCATCCACAGCGCCATTGAAAACATGGTGCGAATGGCCGGCGTACCGTTGCCACGAAGCAGATGCCAGGCGGCAGATGCCCCGACGAAGAAGGCGCTGCTGAGAAACGCCGCGACCGACATATGCAGCAGGCGATAGGGGAAGGAAGGATTAAACACCACCGCCAGCCAGTCCACCGGCACCACCTGGCCGTTGTGGATCTCAAAGCCCTGCGGGGTTTGCATCCAGCTGTTGGAGGCGAGGATCCAGAAGGTGGAAATAATAGTGCCCAGCGCCACCATGCAGGTGGCAAAAAAGTGCAGGCCTGGGCCAACACGGCTCCAGCCGAACAGCATCACGCCAAGGAAACCGGCCTCAAGGAAGAAGGCCGTCAGCACTTCGTAGGTCAGCAGCGGGCCGGTGATGCTGCCGGCAAACTGGGAAAACCCACTCCAGTTGGTGCCGAACTGGTAGGCCATGACCAGCCCGGAGACCACGCCCATGCCAAAGTTGACGGCAAAAATCTTCGACCAGAAGTGATATAGCGAGCGGTAAACCGGGTTTTTGGACTTTAACCAGAGCCCCTCAAGTACCGCGAGGTAGCTGGCAAGCCCGATAGTGATGGCGGGAAAAATAATGTGGAAGGAGACAGTGAAAGCAAACTGAATCCTCGCCAGGTGAAAAGCGTCTAAACCGAACATGCAGAACTCCGCATAGCAAATTATTCGGCTCGATTGTAGGCCGCGCCACGTCTGGGGTGTAGAAACAGACTGGCAGGAAAAAGGGATAACAGTTGGCCTGAGGGGCTTTATGCGTCTGGCATAGCGCAGCTAAGAGTGGGGCTATTTCTATTTTGTAGGACTATGGGCAGCACTTTACAAACGTAGGTTGAGTTGTCCGGGATGTCAGTCAGTACCAGGGACATCGCGCCAATGTTGACATGATGACCAATTTTAACCCCACCAAGAATGCAAACGCCTGCACCTATAACAGCATGGTGGCCAATGTTTGCCACGGCTTTAGATAGGCCATCTTTTACACCAATGGTCACATTTTGGTGAATTACCGCATGGTCGCCAATGACCGCCCGTCCAGAAATGACTACGCCAGTTAGATGCATGAAGGTCGGTTTAATACCAATACTGGCAGTCAGCCCAATGTCCGAGGCGTATTTCATCTGCAGTGCCCAGCCTATTTTTTTCGCCGTTTTCCTTTGGCGTTTGCTGCCAACCAGCGTCATCTGGTTGGCTAAGCGCCACCACAGGAGAAAGTGCCTGTCGCGGCATTTGTGGGCGATGTGCAGGCGAAAAGGGTTAATTCTACCGTTGGAGGAGATTTCCGCCCGCCAGAATGCTTTCAGTTGACCGCTCTTTTTTGAAAGAAGAAAAAAAATGATATGTAAGAGTTTCACTAAATAATTACGGCATGTTGTAAGAACATAATATGGCTATGGTAATTGATTTTATGCGTGGAATTCATGTGTTTTATGAGTAACAGGTGAGTTCTGTCACTAAATGCGCCAGCGAAGAAATCAACGCTATCGCTGAGATAACGATGATCTAACACTATGAATTGACGAAAAACATAAGCCAGCACTTTGAAAAGATAACCGTTTTCCCGAGAACCAACCTTAAACGCACGGGTCTATATCGTGAGCGTTCTTTTCCGGAGAAAACGATGTTGTCACCCAGGTTTAGCGTATTTTTACTGGTCGGCCTTAGCCTGGCGTCTCAGGCATCCGCCGAGGATCTGCTTTCTCCCGCAAAAAGAGAGATTGCTATGCAGCTCGTTTCCAGCGCGGAAAACTCCTCGCTCGACTGGCGAAAACAGTATGCCTATATAGAGGATATCGACGACGATCGCGGTTATACCGCCGGACTTATCGGGTTTACCTCCGCTAACGGAGATATGCTGGACGTTGTGGCACGCTATACGTCGATGCGGGCGGGAAACCCGCTCTCTGATTATCTGCCCGCACTGAAAGCACTCGCGGCAGAAGGCGATAGCGCCCATACCGGGCTTGACCCTGATTTTGTGGATGCCTGGAAACAGGCTGCACAAGATCCCGCGTTTAGAGCGTCGCAGGATCAGATCCTCACTGAACAGTATTTGAAGCCTGCGGTTGAGCAAGCGAAAAAAGATGGGCTGAGCACGCTGGGGCAATTTATTTACTACGATGCGCTGGTCATGCATGGGCCGGGTAGCCAGCGAGTGACGTTTGGCGGCATTCGTGCGGCGGCCAATGCAGTCGCCAAAACGCCCGCACAGGGCGGCAGTGAGAAAGCCTGGCTGAATGCGTTTTTAGATGCGCGAGTGAAGATCATGCGGGAAGAAAAGGCTCACGAAGAGACGTCGCGGGTTGAGCTTGAGCAGCGCCGTTTTCTCAAGGAAGGTCACTACAGCCTGTCGCCACCTCTGCGCTGGCGAACCAATGATGAAGATTTTGTCATCGAGCGCTAACGGTAGAAAACCCGCAGCTTCAGGCTACGGGTCTTACGGTTTAAGCTTCCAGCAGCACCATTAACCTTTCCTGCACGCTGGTGCAGCCTGCCAGTACCAGATTACCTTTCAACAGGCCGCCGTCGGCGAGAAATGCGTTGCTGGTGCCGCCGGCTTCGGTTATCAGCAGCAGCCCGGCCAGCGCATCCCAGCTGTTCATATGTTCTTCGTAGTAGGCGTGAACCTGGCCCGCGGCAACGTGCGCCAGCATCAATGCGCCCGCGCCGAAACGGCGGTACTCCATGCCGTCATTGAGCACATCTTCGATGGTGCGGGCATAAAGAGGAACCGGCGCACGGCTTGAGCGGCCCAGGCCAATGACCACGCTTTCCGGAGACGGATCGTGAAGCTTTAACGGCCTGTTATTAAGAAAGGCTCCCGCACCGTGCCGGGCAAAAAAGAACTCATCGCGGTCGGGCGCATAAATAATCCCCAGCTCAATCACGCTTTGCCTGACGTAAGCGAGGGAAATGCACCAATAGTCCATGCCAAGAATAAAGTTAGTGGTGCCGTCAACCGGGTCAAGCACCCAGACGCCGCGCTCACCCTCAACAAGGCCGCTTTCTTCACCGAGGAAACCGTCCTGCGGGCAATGGACCTTCAGCCAGCTTTTAATCTCTTGTTCAACCAGAACGTCCGCCTGTGAGACGAAATCCTGACGACCTTTTTTCTCAACTTTCAAACCTGCATCGCGCAGCGCCTGGGCGCGGGCGCCGGCTTCGCGGATTAACGTGCATAACGCCTGCTGCTGTTGTTCTGTCATGTTTTGCTCTTAGGTAAGGGAAAGCGACGTGTGCCGATGGATCAAATCAACCTTCACCCAACTAGTGCGTGAAGGTTGCGAAGGGGTGCGAGCGCGCTCCAGCAGATGCATCAGCGCCAGGCGTGAGATCTCTGCCACGTCCTGATTAAGGGTGGTGAGGCGGTAGCTGTACTGCGCCGTCTGCGGCGTATTGTCGAAGCCAATAAGCTGGAAATCCTGCGGGGCGTTTTTGCCGCGCTGGCGCATGCCGTCGAGAAAGCCACAGGCCAGCTGGGCATTGGCGCAGAAAATGCCCTGTGGGATCTGTTCGAGTTCAGCCGCTGCCTGCCAGCCACCTTCGTAACCTTCTTCAGAGGAAAGCAGCGTCACGAGGCTTTTATCGACGTCTACACCGCGTTCGCTCAGGGCGAGAAGGAAAGCCTCGCCGCGCATTCTACCGGCCCAGGTCGACTGGTTATTGTTGAGCCAGCCAAAGCGCCGGCAGCCGCTGTTGACCAGCTGTTCGGCGGCGAGCACCGCGCCCGCGGCGTTATCGGAGCAAACATAATCCACGCCGGGAATATCCGGCTGGCGGTTGATGCCGACCACCGGGATCTGCTGCTGGACGCATTCGTTCACCAGCGATTCGGGCGGTTTGCCTGAGGTGACAATCACGCCGGAGACGCGAAACTGGGTGAAATGGCGCAGCGTTTTCGCCAGCTCCTGCTCCGAGCGGATTTCGGTCACCAGCGCCTGGAAACCGTTACGCTGAATTTCGCCGAGCAGGCCGTCGAGCAGGCTGCTGCGAAACGGATCGTGGATGCGCGAGACGATAACGCCAATCAGATGGCTGCGTCGGCGGTTAAGCCCCTGAGCAAGAAAATTGACCTGATAGCCAAGCTCTTCGGCTACCTGTAGCACCCGCTCGCGGGTAGCCGGAGAGATGCTGCCGTTATTACTTAGCGCTCGGGAAACCACAGCGCGAGACACGCCCGCACGCCGGGCAACGTCTTCGGCGGTGACGCTCTGTTTATGCATCGGCGAACTCAAGGCAAAAAATCCTCAGTGTAAAAACGCTGCTGATGGAAGTCATACTGCAGGCCGTCATGGCTGACGAACAGTCCGGCATAGGGACGGCAGGCCAGCTTCAGCGCGGGTAAAATCGCATCGTTGCAGTGATACAACCCCAGAGACGGCAGCGCCAGTGATTTAAACAGCTTCAGGCAGCCGGGAAAATCACCGTGGGAGGCATCATCGGCAAGTTCAGACAGCGAGGCGCACTCCTGAAAAGCCAGATCGGCTCCGGCCATCAGCGCGATTGAGCTTTCGGTGGGCCTGCCGTCGCCGCTGTAGAACAGGCCGTGTTCACGGATATCAATGCGCACGGCAAGATTGGCCATTTCATGGCGGGTTGGGGCGGTGCGAATGTGCCAGTTCTGCCAGCGGAAATCTGCTTCGCTGTCTCGCCATTCTATCGGGAAACAGAGCGTTGCATCAGGCCAGTTGGCGAGCAGCGCCAGCTGCATCAGCACCTGTCGCTGTTCCGGCTGGCTGTAAATCACCAGCGGCTTTTGCCGGGCAAAACTTTTCCAGTGATTAAGCAGGGCGGTTAAGCCGGTGCAGTGGTCCGGGTGCACATGGGTAAAAAACAGCACGTCGATATCATTGATGTTGCCGCCGCGCTGCCATAGTGCGCGAGGCACGGTTGGGCCACAGTCGATAAGCCACTGCCGGTTCTCGTCGTCAATCACCCGCAGTGCGGAAGTATTTTGCCAGCGGGAGAAGGCGCTGCCGCAGCCAAGCACGTCGATTTTCATTATCCCTCGCTAAAAATTTTTCGCGGTTAATTAAAGTGTCACAAAGACAGGCCACAGTAGGCGCACATCATCTCTGACTAGCGTTTCATTTTTTTTACAGCGAAATGAACACGTGTTCATTCAGGGCAAAAAAGACGTAAACAGACATTTCGGATACCGTTATGAGCTACCTGCAAATGGCGCACCTTAAAATTAATTATGGCGATAAGGTGGTGCTAAAAGATATTAATCTGGACGTGAACAAAGGCGAGATGATTGCTTTACTTGGCCCGTCCGGCTGTGGAAAGACGACATTATTAAACGCTTTGTGTGGGTTTATTCCCGTCAAAGAGGGCCGCATTGTAGTTGCCGGAAATGAAATAACCCAAAGCCCACCGGAACAGCGCAATATCACCATGGTTTTTCAAAGCTATGCGCTGTGGCCGCATTTAACGGTAGAGCAAAATATTGGCTACGGCTTAAAGCTGCGTAAGTGGCGACGAGACGCTATTCAGGCCAGGGTGCTCGAGCTATTGCAGATGGTGAATCTTAACGGCCTTGCCACAGCGAAAATCACCGAGCTTTCCGGCGGGCAGCGGCAGCGTGTGGCGCTGGCACGGGCGTTAGCGATTGAGCCGGACGTGCTGGTGCTGGATGAGCCGCTGTCTAACCTTGATGCAAAGGTGCGGTTAAATGTCCGCCATGAAATCAAGCAGCTACAGAAAAAGCTCGGCTTTACCTCGGTGATTGTGACCCACGACCAGCAGGAAGCATTGGTCATGGCTGACCGCATCGTGGTGCTGAATAACGGGCAAATAGAACAAACGGGGACCCCGGAAGAAATTTATCAGCAGCCCGCCACGCCTTTTGTCGCCGACTTTATGGGCGCCGATAACCATATTACGGCAGAAGAAATGACAGTCCTGGGGTTATCTTCGTTAAAAAATGATAACCAACAGGTTATTTATTTCAGAAGTTCAGACGCTGCACTCTCATCTTTAAATAAAGACGCGCCAGAAAGTGGATTAACGCTGGAAGGCGTAGTTGAGCAACATGCCTTTATTGGCCACAACTACCGTTACGCAATTCGCTGCCGGGAGCGCCTTTTCCATGCTGATTGTACCGATAATTTACCGCTGAATTCTGCGGTCAGGCTGCACGTGCCCGAGTCCGCTCTACATATTTTTAATTCGTCCCATACGGCTTGAACCATTCTATTTCTCTGAGGGGTAATTATGTTTGCTAAAACCAGACTTGCCGCCGTCACGGCGCTGTTTTTAAGTTATGGCGCACAGGCGGAAACTGTTTTAAACGTGGCCACCGCGGGTGACCAAAATATGGTGGATTACGTTAAAACCTGGCTGGGGCCGAAGTTTGAGGCCGCGCATCCGGGCGTAAAAGTGCGCGTGGTCGGCACCGGGCCGGGGGACGCAGGCTCGAATAAAATCATCGAAAAACTGAGCGCACAGCAGCAGAGCGGGGCGAAAACCTGGGATATCGACGTGGCCGTGGTGCACCAGAAGGCGGGCGGTGAACTGGTGGAAAAAGGGCTACTGGAGAAATACCGTCAGCAGATCAAAACGGGCAGCATGGTCACGGCGGACAACGCCAAAAACGCGCTGGGCGTGAACGTCGACGGCTATGTAATGCCGATGTTCCTGAGCCAGACGGCCATCGCCTGGAACAGCGAAACCATGAAAGCGCCGCCGGCCTCTTACGACGAGCTGGTGGCGTGGGCGGCGAAGCACCCGCAGGCGTTCGGCTACAACGGCATTAAAAACGGCATGTCCGGCGTCAGCTTTGTCGTCGGCTGGATTTACGCCTACGGCACCGATGCCCGGCGTTTATCCGCCTTGCCGTATGACAAGAGCGTAGAGAAAAACTGGTCGCAGGCGTTTGAGAAGCTGAAAGCGTTTAATAAAAACGTGACCTTTACGCCGGGTAACGCCGGGACGCTGGACATGCTGACGCGCGGTGAGATCGCTATGGGGCCGGTCTGGGTGGATATGTTCTACACCTGGAAAGATCAGGGCAAGCTGCCGCCGTCCATCAAGCTGGCATTGCTTTCGCCGGGAATGCCGGGGCAGCCGATGTACTACGTTACGCCAGCTAAAGCAGCGCAGCCCGAACTGGCGCGTGAGTTTATCGCGCTGGCAACCAGCCCGGAAGTGCAGGCCGACGGGATCGTGAAGCAGTTTAACTGGTATCCGGGCATCGACGCGCAGTACGTCAAGCCGAAGCTGGACGATGCCACCTGGAGCAAGCTATTCGCCGAGATCTCCCCGAAAGCGCTCGCCGATTACGGCAAGAGCTTCCCGATAGCCCCTTACTTTGACGACATCAAAGAAGGGTACGAAAGCCAGGTTTCTAACTAATCTTTATCCGGTGCCCGGCTCCGGCTGGGCACCGCGCTTAAGTGCTAAGGTTTGTTATGCGCGTTTCGCTAAACTATCTGCTGCTGGTGAGTCCCGCCGCGCTGATGATTGTGGTGCTGTTTCTCTATCCGCTTGGGTTTTCACTGGTTGCCGCTTTTACCTCGGACGCCGGAGCGCTGACCCTGCAGCACTTTGCCAAAGTGCTGTCGCTTTACTCGAACGATATTCTGTTTACGGTTTTCATCGTGCTGGTGTCGGTTGCGCTGCTGGCTGTGCTGTCGATTACGATTTCGGCGGTGATTACGCTGTCTTCATGCCGCCTGATTATCCGGCTGCTGGGCGTGCTATACCGGCTGCCGCTGTTTATTCCGTTTATCGTTGCCGCGCAGATGATGCGCACGTTTCTCGCCAAAAACGGCCTGATGAATAACATGCTGGTTGCCAGCGATCTGGTGCAGCCGCTGGACACGATTTCCTGGCTCGGCTGGAAGGGGATCATCATTACCTTTGTCTGGAAGCAGCTGGCGTTTGCGACCTTGCTTATTTGCGGGGCGATGGCGGCGCTGGAGCCTTCGCAGGTGCTGGCGGCCAGAAATTTAGGGGCTTCGCGCATGCGCATTCTGTTCGACATTATTTTGCCCCAGGTGCTGCCGGCCATTGGCGTCGCGCTGGTGCTTTCTACGGTGGTGATGATGTCCGTTCTGTCCGTGCCGCTGATGATTGGCACCGGGACGCCAACGATGTTGACCGTGGACATGGCGTTCCGCGTCAACTCCTACAGTGACTACGCGGTGGCTAACGCGCTGGGCGTGATTTCGTTAGTGATTTGCGGCGCGCTGTCCTGGTTTTATCTGCGCCACAGCCTGCGCCAGAAAGGAGGTGAGGCATGAGACTACTGAAAGGGCGGCTCGGTCTGCCGCTGCAGGCGCTGCTGCTGGCCTTTATGCTGTTTGCGATGTTCGGCCCGCTGCTGAACCTGCTGATTTGGACGGTGGCGGAAAGCTGGTTTTACCCGCATACCCTGCCGAGCCAGTGGGGATTAAAGTACTGGTATCAGGTTTTTAGCCCGTACAGCGATGTGTCCGGCTCGCTGTTGACCAGCGTGTTTATTGCCGTGCTGTCGGTGCTGGTTTGCCTGCTGATTTCTATTCCCGCAGGCTATGCGCTGTCCCGCCGGGCAATGCCGCTGCGGGTGATGTTCATGCTGCTGTTTTTGATTCCGCAGGCATTTCCAAACCTGACGGTATATATGAACATCGCCCGGCTTTTCTATCAGTGGGGGCTGAACGGCACCGTGGCGGGCGTGGTGCTCGTGCACAGCGTGCATGGCCTGATGTATTCGATATGGATCTGCGTGGCCGCGTTTTCGGCTATCGATCCGCTGCAGGCTCGGGCCTCCCGCAATCTCGGTGCCGGGCCGCTGTTTACCTTCTGGCATATCGTGCTGCCGCAGGCGTCTGCGGGGATCATGGCCGCCGGGATCTTCGTGTTCCTCGAGTCGCTGGATGAATTTACCGGCACCTTCTTCGTCGGCGCCCCGGACATCACCACGTTGCCGCTGCTGCTGTATAACGCCAGCATGTCAGGAAACTACCAGGTGTCGTCCATTACCGCATTGATTTTACTGGTGCCTTCGCTGCTGTTTATGCTGGTCATCCATAAGTTTATGCGGCCGGAAATGCTGTCGAAGATGGGCAAGTGAACTTCCGCTCATATTGGCATTTACCCAGTATGGGCGGGAGCATTTATGGATTTTTACGATGTAACTCAATCGTAAAATCGCAGTAATCGCTAAGGCACCAGGTTTGGGTATATTCAACGGGCCGATCGTTATGAGTAAAACCTGTTCTCGTAACCAGTAAAACGGGCTCATGCTCATTTGTATTCAGGTAGTGAGCCAGTTTACTGTCCGTCACAGCTGCGCTGAATTGCTGGGTTGCCCGTAATATCGGCGCTCCCTTACTTTCCAGATGCCAGTACAAAGACTCACTAAGCTCACTGATGTTGTTCAAAAATTGAGCTGGTAAAGTTGCAATCTGAAGGGAAACAGTAATACCGTTGATCTTCCTGATTCTGGTCAGCTCCACGACTTCGCCACTATCCTGTTTCATTTGCAAGATTCTATGTTCATCCGGTGTGCATGGTCGCCGCAGGTATCCCACCAGTTCACTTTGCGCCAGGCCTCCGCTGGCCGTAGCCATCTCACTAAAGCTCTCTAGCAGCGGTAATGACTGGCGTATATGTGGCGCAATAAATGTACCCACTCCTTGATTGCGCACAAGAACACCTTCTTTAAGCAGCTGTAGTAAGGCTTTACGAACCGTTCCACGCGCAATGTCCATCATTTCTGCCAGTTCTCGTTCCGGTGGCAGAACATCACCTGCATGTAAACGCGCCTCAGTAATTGCAGATTTTATAGAATTAACTAGCTGCAAATAGAGCGGCAGCCTACTGGATTTATCAAGGTGAAATTCCGGTACTGGAGATGTCTTCATCAGACTTAGTGGATTTCCTGTCTGGTTTATGATGAGTGAACCAATTGTGATCCAGCAGGCTGCAATTGTCATCCTTAAAAATGACGGAACAATACTTTTAAATAAACTCAGATCACAAAATAACCAAATGGAGCTGCGGGGTACAGGTAATTTTAATGTAAGGTCCTTTATAGGTTCACCATTGGTATAATTAAAGGTTCTATAAGGGAAATATCGTTATGATCAAAAAACGTTTACTGGATTGCAGTGCTTCCGATTTTTCATCAATGGATAAGAATGAATTCTTGTATGCCATTCGCGCCAGCGAAGGCCGGGTTATGGTCAGTGAAACCATCGCCGTTACTCAGCCATTACTGAACAATGTTACAAATGCAGAACTTGCGGCATCACAGGGGGCAGACATCTTACTGCTTAACATGTTCGACAGTGAAAATCCCATGATTCAGGGAATGCCGACAGACATCGCACCTATGGATATGCTTCATGAGTTGCAGCGTCTGACAGGCCGTGTCATTGGTGTGAATCTTGAAGCCGTTGACCCTGAGTTTTCAGTCGCTCATGACGATATCTGGACAATGAAACCTGGACGCGCAGCAACCGCGGAAAATGCCCGTAAGTTGGTCGATATGGGGGCAAAAATTCTTGTATTGACAGGAAATCCTAATAATGGCGTCAGTAATCGCGCTCTGGGAGTGGCTGTCAGAGACATTCGTGATGCAATTAAAGACGAAGCTGTGATTATCACCGGTAAAATGCACGGTGCGGGAGTTGTGCAAGAAAGCGGTAGTAGCATTGTCAGCGAAGAGGATGTTATCTGGTTCGCCTCACAGGGAGCCGATATAGTTTTAATTCCTGCGCCGGGAACGGTATCAGGAATGAGTCAGCAGCGCGTAGCATCGCTGGTTGATACTGCTCATGCTAATGGAGTACTGGCAATGACCGCGATAGGCACCTCTCAAGAAGGTTCTGACGTCCAAACAATCCGCCAGATAGCACTGATGAGTAAAATGACCGGTGCCGATTTACATCATGTAGGTGATACGGGTTACATGGGAATAGCATTACCGGAGAATATTCTTGCCTACAGTATAGTGATTCGAGGGGTAAGGCATACCTATGCCAGAATTGCACGGTCAATTAATAGGTGATGTTCCTTAAGCAAGGACGATAAAAATGATTAATGAGTGTTGTTCGAACAGAATATCTTCATTGCCGCAACAAAGCACAGTCGATAACAACAGGGTGGAAATTAAAAATGATCTACTCAATAATATTGAAAGAGTGAGCAATGACGGTAGTAAAATATTAATTGCAGGCTACTCACCTACTGGTGGAGGGCATACGGCAAGAACATTGAATATAATTGAACATGCATTGAAGGAGAGGACTTTATCAGCAGGTAGTCAGGTATATTTACATGTTCCCCCTCACTGGGAAGGAGCACAAAGACCCTCTCTGTTAGAAAACTTAGCCAATAAACTCGTAGATACGGGGATTCAAGTCAGGATTGCTGAATCGGATAAACCTGTTTATGGGTATCTTGATGCAAAAACAGGCTCCTCTAACGATCCTGAAATTCTGAAGAGGATTGCATTGCATCCCTTGCGTGATAAAAAAAGAACAGCAAAAAATGATTTTCTTAATCGATATTTTCCGCAGGGGATGTTGCAACAACAAAAAGAAATTAAAGATTATATTCCGGGTGATGGAGTTGATGATTTACCTAGAATATCTGCGTCGTCTCTAATTGAGAAAATCATCAGCACTAATGAGCATAATAAAGATAATATACTAGTGTTATCGGATATGGATCCTGGGTTGCAAAAAGCTGCATATAAACATGGCATTCCTAATGAGCACAGAGTCGATCAACAAAATCATGCTATTTTGCTGAAAGAGGCAGATGAAGACTCAAATTTAGTACTGGCTAATGCTGTTCTGGCAAAGGTTCTGGATGCCCGTGGAGCCAGCATATCACACATAGCACTTGGCGGAAAAAACACCCTAATTGAAGCATGGAAAACTGCAATGGAACTGGGCATTGATTCAGCGTCCACTCTAAATGATAGGAGGTCAATAATTAATGACGTTGTCTTCCCGTTTGCTAAGTCAGCTGACAACTCTCCTCATGATGTGGCCAATGGCTGTGTGTTAAAAGGTCATAATGTAAATTCACCTGAGGATATAGAGAAGGTGATTTACATCTATGCCCATAAAAAAACAAATATTATAGCAAAGCATATACTGAATCAGTTGGAGATAAAAAATCCGGATTACATTAATAAGTTATTTATTTTTTGTGGGAAAAATTCTATTCCCGGCTATAATGCAATGCATTTAGCTTATCTGGTCGATGCTGACGGGATCACGACTGCCGGAGCAGGCACCAGTGGAGAATTTGTATACCTGCACAGAGAAGCAGATGCTAAATCTAATCTTTTAATTTTACCTATTGAAAATCATAATGAACAGGAGGCTATTGCAGATATTCTTTATCTTGAATTTTCTGATTACGTATTACGCATGAATCCAGGTGAGCGACTTGAGAGTGGCAGAAAGATTGATGAGCTGATCAAACGAAATAGCGTAACTCATAATGGTACCGATACTAATTCAGAACAATTAATGAAAGCTATTAGCGCTTCCGGAAGTTATGTTGAACAGGCTCATGATATTTTGTTTTCCAAGTTAAATATGGATGAGAAAATGATAAGGTTCCGAAGTATCGAGAGGGGAATGTACACTGATCAGGATATGAAAGCTACCAGACATTTTCTTAAGTTATATTTTCAACTTGTTTCTCATATATCTATGGAAGAAGTGTATTTTCCTGTAGAGATATATTTCAAAAATTCTTCATCTCCTGCAATAGTGTTTAATAATGCTAATGAGATTAATGAACTTTTTCGTGATAATGCCGAAATGATGAATCTCCTTCGCATGTCATCTGAGGAGAAGGTTGAACAGTTACCATTATTTAGAGAAGTTAAATGGCTTATGACTAAAAATATATTTCCTCCATCTTATGAAGATATAAATGCTTTAAATGAAAAAATTGGTCACTATATGACCACTGGTTTTTAGGCTGATTTATGTTTGAGAGGTAACAGAATGGTTATAGCCAGATCGAATGCCCATTTCAATGTTTTTTAATAAAAGCAAGCTTGAAATCGAGTAAAGGATCTTCCATAGATCCTTTTGTTTTGGCATTTCCCTGAAACAGCTCACTTTTAAAACATCACATTTTGTAGCTTCACTTCTGACGAGAAGTCGCTTTTTTTGTTCGAAAAATAGACTTGACGTGAGATGTTTTTCGTTTTCGAGGCAGACCACTAGTGAACCTAAGCGTTAACAACAATACAGATAATTCCGGACTGATATTGCTATAGATTATCAGCCTGATGACGCTGATATGTACGTATTCCTTTGTTTCGAGGTCACTATGAAAAAGCGATTTATACTCGCGGCAATTCCTGTCTTACTCACCACCTTTAGCAGCCTGGCTTCTTCGGAGGCAGCCTGGCAGCAGTTGGACAAAGACGTGCAAAAAAGCTGCCTTGCCATCAGCGCGCTGCAGGAGAAAAAGATTGCAGGGAAGCGCACCGATTTTGGCGACGACGTTGGCTATTCGGCGGTGGTAATTTCAGGCAACTACAAGTTTAAGAACAGCAACCCGGTGCCGGGCAAAGAGCTGTGCCTTTATAACCGCAAGAGCAAAAAAGCCAGCCTGGCGCAAATGCAGTAGCGTTTTCCTTGCCTGAAGAATATATCCCTGTAAAGACAATCTCTTTGAGCGACAGGCAGTTATCTCCCCACCGGAGCGCTGCCTGTTTTCTATACCGCCAAACTGCCATTTCCCGGTAACGTTTCTGCCATAAATCCCTCCCATACTGTCTGACTTCTGACCCCCGACAGGTTTTCGGACAATGGCAAAACGACCCTGGCTTCCCTGGCTGATTCTCACGCCGTCTTTACTCTTTTTACTGCTATTCACCTGGTTTCCGCTGGTGCGCTCCGTGTACGACAGCCTGTTTGATACGCGTATGGCGGGCGACGCTGGCGCTTACGTGGGCATAGGTAATTATGTGCGCCTGTTCGCCGACGCGGTGTTCTGGAAATCGCTGGTGAATAACCTGTTTTATATCGTGCTGACCGTCATTCCGGGCGTTGTCCTGGCGCTGCTGTTGGCGGTCGCGCTGTGGGAAAACCACCGCATTAACCGCTGGCTGCGCACGGCCTTCTTTTTCCCGATGATTATCCCGATGGTCAGCGCGGCGGCGCTGTGGCTGTTTATCTTTATGCCGGGCATGGGCATGCTGGATTACTACCTGGCGAAGCTGTTTGGGCCGATGAACAACAACTGGCTCGGGCGCAGCAACAGTGCGCTGTACGCGCTGGCGCTGATTGGCGTGTGGAAGTTTGCCGGTTATTACATGCTGTTTTTCCTCGCAGGGTTACAAAGCCTGCCCGCCTCGGCGCGTGAAGCGGCGATCATGGAAGGCGCGACCTCATCGCAGGTGTTCTTTAAGGTCACGCTGCCGCTGCTGCGCCCGACGTTGAGCTTTGTCATTACCACCGCGCTTATCTATTCGATCACGCAAATCGACCACGTGGCGGTAATGACGCGCGGCGGGCCGGATAACGCCACGACCGTGCTGCTGTATTACATCCAGAGTCTCGCCTGGGACACGCATGATTTGGGCAAAGCCTCCGCCGCCACTTTCCTGACGCTGGCCGGCCTGTTTGTCTTCTCGTTCGTTAACCTCAAGCTGCTGGAAAGGGGCGCCCACCATGAGCGTTGAGTTTTCTGGGCCCGTTGTCAACGCGCGTAGCGTGCCGCAGCCGCTGTGGTTGCGCCTGCGTAAATCAAAGGGCATCACCCTCACAGTGCTGATGTGCTGCCTGGCGTTGCTGTGGGTGAGTCCGTTTCTCTGGATGCTGTCCTCGGCCTTTAGCGCCAGCACCTTTAGCGAAGGCATGGCTTCCGTGCTGCCGCGTTTCCCGCTGACGCTGGATAACTTTCGTGATGCCTGGCAGAGCGCCGACTGGCTGAGCCTGTACGCCAACACGCTGATTTTTAGCTTCGGCACTTTCTTCGTGCAGCTCGTCACCATTACCACCGCCGGATACGTTTTCGCCTGCCATGAATTCCGCGGCAAACAGACGCTGTTTCTGCTGTTCCTGGTGCAGCTGATGATCATGCCGGTGGTGATGATGGTGCCGAACATGATGACGCTCAAAGCGCTGGGGCTGCTCAACACGCTGACCGGGGTGATGATGCCTTATTTCACCTCTGCGTTTGGCGTGTTCCTGATGCGTCAGGCGTTTCTCGCCATCCCGAAAGAGCTGGAGGAGGCCGCGCTGATGGAGGGTTGCCGCTGGTGGCAGGTGCTGTACCGCGTGCTGTTGCCGATGTGCTGGCCGTCGGTGCTGGCGTTCGCCACCGTGAGCATTACCTACCACTGGAACGAATATCTGTGGCCGCTGATGATGCTCAACGACCCGGACAAACAGGTGCTGACTGTTGGCCTGGTTTCGTTTGCTATGGGCGCCGAGTCCGGCGGCCAGTGGGGCACCATCAGCGCGGGCACCATTATGGTCTGCCTGCCGCTGATGCTCGCCTTTATCGCCTTCCAGAAGCAGTTTCTGCGAAGTTTTGGTTTTTCAGGCATCAAGTAAGGAGTTGAGTGATGTTATTGGCCCATATTTCCGACACCCATTTCCGCAGTCAGAACCAGAAGCTGTACGGCTTTATCGATATTAACGGCGGCAATGCCGACGTGGCCTCGCAGCTGAATGCGCTACGCGAACGCCCGGACGCGGTGATCGTCAGCGGGGATATCGTCAACTGCGGCCGCCCGGATGAGTACCAGGTCGCTCGCCAGGTGCTCGGCACCATCAAGTCGCCGCTTTATCTGATCCCCGGCAACCACGACGACAAAGCGCATTTCCTGGAGTACCTGCGCCCGCTTTGCCCGCAGCTGGGGCACGATCCGCAAAACATTCATTATGCGGTGGACGATTTCGCTACCCGGCTGCTGTTTATCGACTCAAGCCTGGCGGGGCACTCCAAAGGGTGGCTGACGGACAACACCGTAGCCTGGCTTGAGGCGCAGCTTACGGCGGGCGGCGACAGGCCAACGGCTGTGTTTATGCACCATCCTCCGCTGCCGCTGGGGAATGCGCAAATGGACAAAATCGCCTGCGAAAACGGCCATCTGCTGCTGGAATTGGTGGCGCGTTTCCCGTCGCTGGTGCGTATTTTCTGCGGCCATAACCACTGCCTGACAATCACGCAATATCGGCAGGCGACCATCGCCACCATTCCTGGCACGGTGCACCAGGTGCCATACCACTTTGAAGACAGCCGCCCGTATTACGATCTGTCGCCGCCGTCCTGCCTGATGCACCGCCAGGTGGGCGAGCAGTGGGTGAGCTACCAGCATTCGCTGGCGCACTATGCAGGCCCGTGGCTGTATGACGCGGCGATCAGCTGCCCGACGGATGAGCGCTAACGGCCATGTTAAGACTGAATCACGTAAGCAAGCAGTTCGAAGGCAAAGCGGCGCTGAATGCGCTGTCGCTCAGCATCGAAGAAGGTGAATTTGTGGTGCTGGTGGGGCCCTCCGGCTGCGGTAAGAGTACGCTGTTGCGGATGCTGGCTGGGCTGGAAGAGGCCAGCAGCGGTGAGATTTGGTTCCACGGTGAGAACATCACGGCAATGTCGCCGCGCGAGCGCAACTTCGCGATGATTTTCCAGAACTATGCGCTGTTTCCGCACCTGACCGTGCGCGACAACATCACGTTTGGCATGAAGATCCGCAAAGAAGACAAGGCCAGCTGGCAGCCTCGTCTCGAGCAGGTGGCCGCGATGCTACAGCTCGGCGAACTGCTTGACCGCAAACCGGCCAAACTCTCCGGCGGGCAGCGTCAACGCGTGGCGATGGCGAGAGCGATTGTGCGAAATCCACGCCTGTTCCTGATGGATGAGCCGCTCTCAAACCTGGATGCTCGCCTGCGTACCGAGGTGCGCGACAGCATCATGGCGCTGCATCATCAGCTTAAAACCAGCACCATTTACGTCACCCATGACCAGACGGAAGCCATGTCGATGGCGGACCGTATTGTGGTGATGAACGGGGGCGTGGTGCAGCAGGTGGGCAAGCCGGAGCATCTCTATGCCCGGCCCGCCAACCTGTTTGTTGCCGGTTTTATCGGCTCGCCCGCAATGAATTTGGTTTCTCTGCCCTGTGAAGACGGCCGCATCCTGCCCGAGACGCTGAACCTGCCTTTGCCGTCCCCGGCGAGCGCGGAAAAGAGCGTCTGGCTCGGCATTCGTCCTGAGCATCTTACCGACAGGCCAGAGGAAGGGCACCTGACGCTGAGCGCGACGGTGCTGCAACGAGAACTGATGGGCGCAGATTACCTGCTCCATGTCAGCACACCCCTGGGGACGTTACGCTACACCCGCCGCCATCGCGGGGCGGTACCAGAAAAAGGCGATACGCTCACCCTCGGTTTTTCCTCATCGGATATTCACCTTTTCCACACAGACCTTCACCACAACTTAGACCAGGAGATTGACCATGTTTAACCCCCTGATGCATAAATGGCGGGCGCTTGCCGTTTGCTGTTCGCTGGCCGTGAGCGGCGCGGCATTGGCAAAAGAGAAAATTGATTTTATGTTCCCGGCGCCGGTCGACGGCAAGCTGACGATGGAGATGACGCGCGTCATCAAAGCGTTTAACGACTCGCAGCAGGACGTTGAGGTGCGCGGGATTTTTACCGGCAGCTACGACACCACCAAAATTAAAGCTGAATCCGCACAGAAGGCCGGGCAGCCGCCGGCGTTGGTGATCATGTCGGCCAACTTCACCACCGACCTGGCGCTGAAGGACGAGATCCTGCCGATGGACGAGCTGTTTAAATACGGCCCCCGCAAGGCGGGTGATTTCCTGATGAACGACTTCTGGCCGGCGATGCATAAAAATGCCCAGGTTATGGGCGTCACCTACGCGATCCCGTTTCATAACTCCACGCCAATTCTTTATTACAACAAAACGATGTTTGACCAGGCGGGCATCAAGCAGCCTCCGCAGACCTGGGCCGAAATGCTGGCCGATGCGAAGAAGCTGACCGACGCCAGCAAAGGGCAGTGGGGCATTATGCTGCCGTCCACCAACGACGACTACGGCGGCTGGATCTTCTCCTCGCTGGTTCGCGCCAACGGCGGCAACTACTTCAACGAAAACTATCCGGGTGAAGTGTATTACGATTCACCGACCACCATCGGCGCGCTGCGCTTCTGGCAGAATATGGTTTACCGCGACAAAGTGATGCCGTCTGGCGTGCTGAACTCCAAACAAATCAGCGCCGCCTTCTTTAGCGGCAAGCTGGGCATGGCGATGCTGAGCACCGGCGCGCTGGGCTTTATGCGCGAAAACAGCAAAGACTTTGATATGGAAGTGGCGATGATGCCCGCCCAGGAACAGCGCGCGGTGCCTATCGGCGGCGCGAGCCTGGTGAGCTTCAAAGGTATTTCCGATGCGCAGAAAAAAGCGGCTTACCAGTTCCTGACTTATCTGGTTAGCCCGCAGGTTAACGGCGCGTGGAGCCGCTTCACCGGCTACTTCTCGCCGCTGAAAGCCTCTTATGACACGCCGGAAATGAAAGAGTACCTGCAGAAAGATCCTCGGGCACAAATCGCGCTGGATCAGCTGCAATATGCCCATCCGTGGTACTCGACCTATGAAACGGTTGCCGTGCGCCAGGCGATGGAAAACCAGCTGGCGGCGGTGGTGAATGACCAGAAAGTGACGCCGGAAGCCGCAGCGAAATCTGCGCAGCAAACGGCAGATAGCCTGATGAAGCCTTACGTTGAGAAAACAGCGCTGGCCGACGTGAAGTAAAATCCTTTAGTTCTCATCCCCACGGGCGGTTATTCCGCCCGTTACCCTCATGTTAAAAAATCACTTTCTGACTATAACAGTTGTTCAAAACAGCGTATTTTTAGCGCTGTGATATAGACAGGGAGCAGCGCATGAAAAAGTACCAGCAGCTGGCACAGCAGATCCTCGATCAGATTGCCCTTGGCGTCTGGCAGCCGGGCGACCGTTTGCCGTCGCTGCGCGAGCAGGTTGGCCACAGCGGGATGAGCTTTATGACCGTCGGCCACGCCTACCAGATGCTTGAAAGCCAGGGAGCCATTGTTGCCAGGCCTCAGTCTGGCTACTACGTTGCGCCCCGGCACGTGGCACGCACCACGCCGCCGGCGGTGCAGGTGACTCGCGCCGAAACCGTCGATATCAACACCTATATTTTTGATGTCCTGCAGGCGAGCACGGATGCCTCGGTGGTGCCGTTTGGCTCCGCGTTTCCGGATCCGCGTCTTTTCCCGCTCCAGCAGCTCAACCGCTCGATGTCCGCGGTCAGCAAAACTGCCACCGCCATCAGCGTGATTGAAAGCCTGCCGCCCGGTAACGAAGCCCTACGTCACGCCATCGCCCAGCGCTATGCCCAGCAGGGAATGCAGGTTTCCCCGGATGAGATTGTGATAACCGCAGGGGCGCTTGAGGCGCTCAATCTCAGCCTGCAGGCCGTCACCGAGCCGGGCGACTGGGTGATTGTCGAAAACCCTTGTTTCTACGGCGCGCTGCAGGCGCTGGAACGCCTGCGGCTTAAAGCGTTGTCGGTTGCAACCGACCCGGTGAGTGGAATCGATCTCGACGCGCTGGCCCAGGCTCTGGCGGAATATCCGGTCAAGGCCTGTTGGCTAATGACCAACAGCCAGAACCCGCTGGGGGTGACGCTGCCGCCGGAGAAAAAAGCGCAGCTGGTGAAACTGCTGCAGGCGCATAACGTCACGCTGATTGAGGACGACGTCTACAGCGAGCTTTATTATGGCCGGGAAAGGCCGCTGCCTGCGCGGGCATACGATAATCAGGGCATGACCCTGCATTGTTCTTCGTTTTCGAAATGCCTGGTGGCCGGGTTTCGCATCGGCTGGGTGGCAGCCGGAAAACACGCCCGCCGCATTCAGCAATTGCAGCTGATGAGCACCTTATCGACGAGTTCGCCGATGCAGCTGGCGTTGGTCGATTTCCTCGCGACCCGCCGCTATGACACGCATTTGCGAAAACTGCGCAGGATGCTGGCCGAGCGGAAACAGCAGGCGTGGCAGACGCTGAACGATCTCTTCCCGCCGGAGGTAAAAATCCACCGCAGCGAAAGCGGCTATTTCCTGTGGATCGAGTTGCCGGAAGGGCTGGACGCCAGCCTGCTTAACGAGCGGGCGCTGGCGCACAAGATAAGCATCGCGCCGGGCAAAATGTTCACCACCGGCCGCGCGTGGGACAACTACTTCCGCTTCAATGCCTCGTGGGCGTGGGGCGACAGAGAACATCAGGCGGCAGTGACGTTGTCACGTTTAATTAAGACCTTAATTAAGGAGTTTCAAGGTGTACCAGACTGAAAGATTGCTGCTGCGGCCGTGGCGCGATGACGATGCAGCGCCGTTTGCTGAGATGAATGCTGATCCCGAAGTCATGCGCTATTTTTTGCAGCCATTAACGCCGGAAGAAAGCCGTAACTATCTGGAGGCATTTCGCGAGCGTATGGCGCAAAACGGCTTTGGTTTTTGGGCGGTGGAAGAACGGCACAGCGGCGAGCTGGCGGGATTTGTGGGCTTAAATCGCCCGATGTACGAGCTGCCGTTTTCCCCGTGCGTTGAGGTCGGCTGGCGGCTTCGTAGCGCGTTCTGGGGAAAAGGCTATGCCCCAGAAGCTGCGAGAGAGGCGCTGCGCGTGGGTTTTGAAGAGTACGGCCTCGAAAGCATTGTCGCTTTTACCGCGTTACCGAACCTGCCGTCACAGCGGGTGATGGAAAAATCAGGCATGCGCCGATGCGGTGAGTTTGACCATCCGATGGTGCCGGCGGAGCATCCGCTGCGGCGGCATGTCTGGTATCAGATTCACCGGCAGGAGGTTTAAAAGCCGGCGAACCGGCCTGTAGCACGGCTACTCTGTCGGCTGGAAGACGTAATGGTCGCCTTTGGCCACGATGTGACCGACGCCAGGGAACGGGAAGTGCGGGGCAAAAATCAGCTCGCGATCGGCGGCCAGCTTCGCCAGCAGCGCTTTGCGGTTGGCTATTCCTTCCTGGCGGTCGTTATCATAGGCAATCGCCCATTCCGGCTTCGTCAGCGACACAATCGAGCTGTGCGCCGAGTCGCCAATATCTAACAGACGCTGCTTGCCGGAGACAATCTGATAGCCAACGTGCCCCGGCGTATGCCCCGGCAGCGGTACAGAGGTAATCCCCGGCAGCACCTGGTCGCCAGGCTTAAAGGTTTTCACCTGCGGCTGGATAGCTTCCGCCAGCGCCTTCATCTTCGGCAACGTTTGCAGCCAGGCCCAGTCCGGAGCGGAGATTTGCACCGTGGCGTGGGGGAACGCCGGTTTGCCGCCCGCCGTCAGCAGCCCACCAACATGGTCGCCGTGAACGTGGGTGATCAGCACATCGGTAATCTGTTCTGGCTTATAGCCCGCCTTTGCGAGGCTCGAAATCAGCTGCCCCTGAGCGTTGGGGCCAAGCCCGGTATCCAGCAAAATGACTTTGCTGCCGTCTTTGACCAGCAGTGCATCGACGCTGAGCTTAATATTGTCCGTCGGGGCGCCCGCCGCAGACAGCACTTCGGCCACTGCTTTTTCTCCCACGTCGACGCCCATCACTTTGCCATCGTTAGGCAGGGCGTTGTTTTTATCGTGCAGGGCGGTTAACTCAAGCTTGCCGAGCGGAAAAGTTTTAAACGCTGCACCCGCGTTATCCGCCAGCGCGAAGGCGGAGTAGCTGGCTGCAAACAGCGCCGAAACGAGCAGTTTTTTGATCATCAATATTCCCTTTATGCATCAGGTTAAGAACCGGAAACCCATTGTTACCACTGAAATGCCACAGCAACAGATTTTAAGTAAAGCATCTACGCTGATTAATGGTTAGCTGAGCGGGCGGGTTTACATTTTGCGTTGGGGTAAAAGATGAAGGGTAAAACAGTAGGTTACGCAGTGCCGGTAGGCCTGCTTTTGGTGACGTTGAGCGCCAGCGCATGGGCTGAAAACGGGCAGAATTTGCCGGGGGAAAATTTTCCGGTGCTGACAAAGGGCTATTTGCTGCAATCCTTTGACGGCAGTGAAAAACCTAACGAGGTGAAGATAACGCCGGAGCTGCATAACCGGTATTTCTACAGCAACTGCGGTGGTTCAAAAGGCTGTGATTCTGCTATTCCGGCGGGGGCAATGATGTTTAAGGCGCCGTCAGGTTTTGGCTCTACGCCGCACAGTGAGTTTCCCCGGGTTGAGCTGCGGGCGACCCACAATTTTGTCAACGGCAGCGATTTTGAGAATCAGCAAAGTGGCTCGGTGTTTGTTGTGAAGAACCCGGCCACCCGGTCGATCATTTTTGCGCAAATCCACGGCGACAAACCCGGCGGCTCTGAAATGCTGAAGCTGCGCTGGGAGGACGGCGCGATAGTCGCGGGCGTGAAAGAGAATTACGGCGACGCGGAGAAACGCACCACGCTGCTTTCGGGCGTCGGGCTTAAGGAAAAAATCGACTACAACATTAAAGCCAAAGGCACTGAGAGCGGGATGAAAGTAACGGTTGAAGCCAACGCCGGAGGAAAAACGGTCAGCAAAACCTTCAGTTACCCGAAACAGAGTTGGGTAGACATCCAGCTTTACTTCAAGGCGGGGAACTACAACCAGGACAAAAACAAGGACGGTTCAGAAGCGGTGGTGGCCTACAGTAAGCTTGACGTGCGCTATCGGTAAGCTTGTCAAACCCGGTAGCCTGAGGGGTTGCCGGAAGCGTAATTTTTACTTCTTCAACGCAATCAGCACCGAAGAGGCTTTCACCAGCGCCAGCTTGCCGCCGCCGTTCAGGCTTAATTCGATTTCGTCGTTGACGGCGCCGGCCGTGACGTTGCTGATGGTGCCGGTTAACTGATTACGGGCAGAAATGGTCATAGTGCCTCCCGGCGATTAATTAATAAAAGGGCTGACTAAAGCATAGGGCGCGCTGCTTTCTTTTCATATTAATTTTCAATAGATACCTAATTTTCTATCCCGCCTGTTATACCAAAGAGAGCGAAGCCGTTTCACCGACTTACTGCGCAGTGCATCACAACCTGGTGAAAATCCCTACGCTGTGTCGCAGGCGACGTACCGGCGGAACTATGCTTTTTACTCAGTCCTTTTACGCTAATGCGCCGCTGCAGGCCTTATTATCAGAACGAGAAAGGAGATCGGGATGCAAAGCCAGTTATTGATTAACGGCCAGCTTGTGGATGGCCTCGGGGAAAAACAACCGGTCTACAATCCGGCAACCGGTCAGCTGCTGCTGGAGGTGGCAGAAGCCACTGTTCAGCAGGTCAACGATGCCGTGCTGGCGGCAGATAAAGCGTTTGCCGAATGGGGGCAGACGACGCCGAAGGAGCGGGCGGAGCATCTTCTGGCGCTGGCCGATGCCATAGAGCAACACGGTGAAGCCTTTGCGCGCCTTGAATCACAAAACTGCGGCAAACCTTTCCACTGCGTGCTGAATGATGAGATCCCGGCCGTTGTCGACGTTTTCCGCTTTTTTGCCGGGGCAAGCCGCTGCCTGAGCGGCCTGGCCGCCGGGGAATATCTGAGCGGGCACACCTCGATGATCCGCCGCGATCCTGTAGGGGTGGTGGCTTCTATTGCGCCCTGGAACTATCCGCTGATGATGGCCGCCTGGAAGCTGGCGCCGGCGCTGGCCGCCGGGAACTGCGTGGTTATCAAACCTTCCGAAATTACGCCTCTTACCGCGTTTAAGCTCGCCGAGCTGGCAAAAGATATTTTCCCTGCGGGCGTGATTAACGTGCTGTTCGGGCGCGGCCCTACCGTGGGTGATGCGCTGACCGGGCATGAAAAAGTGCGCATGGTGTCGTTGACCGGCTCTATCGCCACCGGGGAACATATTATTAGCCATACCGCGCCGTCGATTAAACGCACCCACATGGAGCTGGGTGGTAAAGCGCCGGTTATCGTGTTTGACGATGCGGACCTGCAGGCGGTGGTCGAAGGCGTGCGAACGTTCGGTTTTTACAATGCCGGGCAGGATTGCACGGCCGCGTGTCGGATCTATGCCCAAAGCGGCATTTACGACAGGCTGGTTGAGCAGCTTGGCAAAGCCGTTGCCAGCCTCAAATATGGGCCGCCCGAGGACGAAAGCACAGAGCTGGGGCCGCTGAGTTCAAAGGCGCATCTTGAACGCGTGAGCAAAGCCGTGGAGGACGCCAAAGCGCTGGCTCATATCAACGTGGTGACGGGCGGCAGCAAGGTGGCAGGCGACGGTTATTACTATCAGCCAACGCTGTTGGCCGGTGCGAAGCAGGGCGATGCGATCGTGCAAAAAGAGGTGTTTGGCCCGGTGGTCAGCGTCACAAAGTTTGACGATGAGCAGCAGGTGCTTGAGTGGGCCAATGACTCCAGCTACGGCCTGGCATCCTCGGTATGGACGCAGGACGTTGGCCGGGCGCATCGCCTGAGCGCGAGGCTGCAGTACGGCTGCACCTGGGTCAACACGCACTTTATGCTGGTCAGTGAGATGCCGCACGGTGGGCAAAAGCTCTCCGGCTACGGCAAAGATATGTCGCTGTACGGGCTGGAGGATTACACCGTGATTCGGCATGTGATGATTAAACACTGACCTGCTGAAACGGGCGACTGGCGGATTCCTCTGTTTTTGCCAGGCTTACTGGGACCAGTAAACAGGAGGAAAAACCATGGGATTATTTGATTTTGTCAAAGACGCGGGTGCGAAACTGTGGGACTCGCTGAAAGGAAACGAAGACGATCGGGGCAGCAAGCTTGAGGAGCATTTGAAAAACAGCGGTATTCCCGGTGCCGAAAAGGTAAATGTCACCGTTGAAAACGGCAAAGCGGTGATCTCCGGCGGGGACGGGCTGACCCAGGCGCTGAAAGAAAAAATTCAGGTGGCGGTCGGTAACGTGGCCGGGATCAGCAGCGTGGAAAACAATATTCAGGCAACGGATGCGGCGCAGGAGGCGACTTACTATACGGTGAAATCGGGCGACACGCTGAGCGCCATTTCCAAACATGTTTACGGCGATGCCAACAAGTACAACACTATTTTTGAAGCGAATAAACCGATGCTAAGCCACCCGGATAAAATTTACCCCGGACAGGTGCTGATCATTCCTAAGCTGTAAGTGCCCTGCAAACCCACTTCGGTGGGTTTTGTCTGGCAGATCGCGTAAAGTGTTCCGCTAAAACCTCTTTAACCCTCTGCTTAATTAAAGCTCCCGGCATCCACGCGTAAACGGCGGACAATTTCTGCCTGCGTTCAAGGAAGATGTATGACATTAAAAGGTTATTTTTTGCTGGGGATGACGCTGCTTTTCAGTCCTTTTTCCCATGCCCAGACGACAAGAAACCCGGCCATCGCCAACCTGGCAACGATGTTTGATTTTAACGCCCCGTCCGGAAACGTGCGCGAAATGCATACCGTGATGAAGCATCCCTCCGGCGAAATAAACTATGAAAATAAACTGTTGTTGGACCGTGCCGGGTGCGTTACCAGCCTTGATATCAGAGATTCAGCGCAAAAAATGGTCCTGCAGCTTCGCCGTGAAGGAAACGCGCTTATTGGCACCCAGAACGGCAAACCTTTATCCCTGAAGCTGAATGATAAATGCCTGGTGCAAAAGAGAAAGGATGATCTTGGCGAGGTGAAGTACGCCTATTGGCCGAACGGCTTGCTGAAAGAGATCTTTTTCATGCCGGGCGGCCAGCGCATTGCTCATCATGAATACAACACCAGTGGGCTGCCTCAGCAGGTGGATTTCTATCTGAATGACAAAGTGGCCTCGCAGACCAAAGTCAGCTACGAAGATGCCGCAAAGCGGCCTTTCGACTACAAATTAGTGACCGAAACGATGGGCGTGGCGTTTTTAACCGCCGAAAGCCACTGCCGTTATGACGAACAACTAACGCCCGTTGCCTGCGACATAACGCTGGTCACCGGCCTGGGAAACACGCAGCAAACCCAGCATCAGCATGCGACGACGGCAGTCAGCTATTACTGAGTAAAGTAAGTTTCTAAACTTGATCTGCGTCATAAAAAAGAGCATATTTTGCAAAATTTTTTAACAAGTAGTAATGCTTTGTATGACGCTTTATCAACACATGTTGGTTTTTTACGCCGTAATGTCGTTAATCTGCGCCGGGATCACCTGGCTGCTCGCCAAAGACTCCAAACGTATTAAGCTGCTTTGCTCCGTCCTTGTCGGGGCGACCTGGCCGATGAGCTTCCCGGTCGCGCTATTGTTCTCGCTGTTCTGATCGAGCAGGCTTTCGTGAAAGTCAAAGCTTGCCGACGGAATTACGCGTGCGGGTAACTCCCGGGAACAAGACCAAATGACTAAGCTATCAGCAAATCATCTTGTGGTGCCTGGGCAGATATTATAGTCTCAAAAATCACGATGTTAGCTCTCGTCTGGAACCCTTATGGCCGCTCAAAACCCGCTGTTAGCCGTTAACTCGCTTTGCATCAGTACGCTCGAGGGAAAGCCCCTCGTGCAGGAGGCATCGTTCAGCGTTGAAAGCCGGGAGATCGTGGCGCTGGTGGGGGAGTCTGGCTCCGGGAAAACCTTAACCTCGCTGGCGGTGATGGGGCTGCTTCCAACTGGGGTTCGGCAAACGGGCGGTGAGGTTATTTTTAACGGGCAGATCGTGTCGGCCGTAGGTCAAAAATATCCGCGCGAGCTTCGCGGGCAGCAGATTGCCACGATTTTTCAGGAACCGATGAGCAGCATGAATCCGGTGTTGAAGGTGGGGGAGCAGATTGCAGAAGTGCTGGTTCGCCACCAAAAACTCAGCTGGAAGCAGGCACATCGTGAGGCGGTCGCGCTGCTGGACAGGGTCGGAATTGTGAACCCGGCGCAGCGGGCAAAACAGTATATTCATCAGCTTTCCGGCGGTATGCGCCAGCGGGTGATGATTGCCAGCGCCATTAGCTGCAAGCCCGCGCTGCTGATTGCCGACGAGCCAACCACCGCGCTCGACGTCACCATTCAGGCACAAATCCTGGCCCTGCTGCAGGAGTTGCAGCAGGAAATGGCGATGGGCATTCTCTTTATTACCCACGATTTAAGCGTGGTTGCCCGCTATGCGGATCGTGCCTGCGTGCTGTATCAGGGCAATATTGTTGAGCAGGGCGACGTGCCAACGCTGCTAACCCATCCGCAGGCCGACTATACCCGCAGGCTGATTGCCGCTTCCCAGCCGGAACCGCAGGCCGCCAGGCGCAAAGACGTGACCCGTTCACCGCTGGTACAGCTGTCGCAGCTGACCAAAAGCTATCCCCAGGCGCATGCGCTGCCGTTTTTCCCTGCCAGCCGGCAAACCGTGCTCAAGCCTACCAGTCTTGAAATTGAGCGGGGCGAGATCGTCGGGCTGATTGGCGAGTCAGGTTCGGGCAAGACCACGCTGGGCAGGGCGGCAATAGGCTTAATTCCGGCAGACAGCGGCACCATTATTTTTGATGGACTGGACGTGCGTCGCGCCAGCCGTGAGCAGCAATTGGGGATGCGCCGCCGGGCGCAGATTATCTTCCAGGATCCTTACGCCAGCCTGGATCCGAAAATGGCGGTAGGCGAGCAGATTGCCGAACCGCTGCGAGTTCATAAATTAAGACCAGCAGGGGAAATTCAAAGCCGGGTGAATGAATTACTGGAGCTTGTCGGGCTGGACGCCGGTGCAGCAGGGCGTTTGCCTGCGGCTTTCTCCGGCGGGCAGCGTCAGCGTATTGCCATCGCCCGCGCGCTGGCGCTTGAGCCTGAACTGCTGGTGGCCGACGAGGCCGTTTCGGCGCTGGACCTCTCCGTACGAGGGCAGATCCTGGCGCTGCTCGCCGATCTGCGTGACCGCCTGGGCTTAACCGTTCTGTTTATCAGCCACGACCTCGGCGCCGTCCGCCAGGCCTGCGATCGGGTTGTGGTGCTGTATCGGGGTGAAATAGTAGAAACCGGGGCCACGAAGCAGGTGCTCGATCGGCCGCAGCATGAATACACGAAGCAGCTGATTGCCGCCGCGCCGGATATTCAGCAAGCTCTGAAACTGCGTAAGGTGGGGTGACAAAGCCCTGCCTAATAACGGCCCGCAGCTAGAGGTCGATGATCACTGCAAGAGATAAATCGAAGATAGAGCCTCGTGTTCTGTTTGTTATTAAGTAAATTTCACTTAAGTCCACTTTTTGTTGTGCCTATAGCGATTGGCTGTAAAATGACCGCCGGGAAAATACACACAATGAATAGAGGGATTTATGGCAACAGGTTATTACCTCCGGGTTGGGGATCGCACCACCTGCGGTGGAAAAATACTCACTGGAGACCCCACAGTTACATGGTACGACGCTAATGCTGCTCGTGAAGGTGATTTAGTCTCCTGCGGAAAAAATCCAGGTGTCACCTATAAGATTTTAGGTGGCACGGATAGTTTTATGGATGAAACGCAGCGATTAGCGGGAACACTTGACAGTATCAGTTCATGTCCCTGTAAAGCCAGGTTCACGCCATCTATACCTGACTGCTATGTAAAAGAAACCGTTTCTTCGACAAAGTACTCAAAGGCAGTAGCAAGCTCCGCTTCAGCTAAACAAACGCCTAATGATAACTCAGGTGCGGAGCCTGAACAGCGTGCGCAGGCCGCGAAGAAGAAGCGTGAAATCACGCTGACCATCGGCGTGTTTTTTGATGGTACAGGCAATAACGCGAACAACAGCGGCGCCCGGCAGGCCGCCTGTACCGGTGAACATTTTGGGATGACGGATGCGGAGTCTACATCTGCGTTAGAACAGTGTATCCGGCTCAAGCGTGGAGTCAGTGGCACCGCAGCCGGAAGCTATATCGGCTACTACAGTAACGTACACTGGTTACGTACGCTTTACTCTACTGATTTCCCTTCTAATGCTGAAGAAGGGCAACATGCTATTTATATTGAGGGTATTGGTACAGAAGACGGAGTCGGTGACAGTACTTACGGGATGGGGACTGGTCGCGGAGATACTGGCGTGATCGGTAAAACCGATAAAGCTGTCGTGGCACTGGCTACGGCTATCAAAGATTATTTAGCCAAGCCATCTGAAACTGATGTAGGGCTCATCAGAGCATTACGTTTTGATATTTTTGGCTTCAGCCGAGGCGCGGCGGCAGCGCGCCACTTTGCCAACCGGGTCTTCAGTCAGGAACGTGCGGTCATCGCGGCGCTTAAGTTGGGGCTGGATGGCGTGGAATTTTCCGGGACGCCGGGAGGCAAAACGCGCTTTCTGGGAATATTTGATACCGTCGCAGCCATCGGGACGCCGGTTAACGGCCTCAACCCTCACAGCGCCGATACCGGAGATGTGAATCTGCTGCTAAGGCCGGGCGTGGCAGAGAAGGTGTTCCATATTACCGCACAGCACGAATGCCGGTTTAACTTCGCGCTGAACAGCGTGAAACCGGCGTGGCCGGAGCTGGCGCTGCCTGGGGCACACTCCGACATTGGCGGTGGCTACAATCCTGTTGAGCATGAAGTTTACTTCCTGACCCGGCCGGAATTTGAAACCGTTCCCCTTTCTACACCAGATACTGAAACACAAATTTATCAGCAGACCTGCGAACAGCTCAAAGCGATGGACGGCTATCCGGCGATAGCGCCACTGCTGAACGCCGTGGAGGTCAGCATAGATATCTGGCATGACAACAAAATGCCAGCAGACCGCTACGGCACGTTGCAAAAGCGTAGCGGGGCTGCGCTGGTCATTGACCGCCCGACGAATAACGACTGGTCGAAGGTAGTGCTGAGGGTAATGTTCGATGCGGCGCAGGATGCAGGGGTGGTGTTTGATCCTATTGATGAAACTGTGCCAGATTTTGCGTTAACTGCAGATCTAAATGCTTTATGTGAAAAAGCGATGGTAATGGGCCGTGCCGTCCGGAAAGGGCAACTTGCCCCCGGCTTTACCACGCCGGAAATCCTGACGTTGGCCGAAAAATATATCCACTGTTCGGCCAACTGGAACAGCCTGGTGCGAGACGACCAGGGGATGATCCGTGGCGCAGTTAAACCGGCGAAGCTGGTGACATTCACCAACCGGCCGGACGAGCGCTGGCAGAGAACAATTTACGATATGGACGGGAATAAAATATGGAAATAACTCGCACAGCCTGGTTGTTACCGCTGCTTCTGCTGACGGCCTGCCAGGGAAAACCTTTATCCGACGCGGCCACGCAAAAAGGTGTGCCGACCAAGTGGACCTTTGACTTTTTCACGCCCAAAGCGTTGCCCGCCCTTGTGACATACGCCGTTGTTCAGGATGCCAATGGCAAAGTTTATGAATTTAATACCCTGAACAGTACACCCGACCTGCCTAAAGTGATCGGTGAGTGGAATGATAAGGATCGTGCACCCGGAGGTTACTGGAATCACGTTGAGCGCCCACCCCGGCATATTATTTTTTGCTGGGACTCGATTATCGATAAGAAGGTGTATGAAACTGCACTGACTATTCCTAAACCTGTCCTGGAAAAAATGCTCAGGCCAAGCGAGTTCCCCGGTTACCGGGGAAGAACGGTGTATTACGACCGAGTGCAAATTGGCCTGGCTCCAGAGGGGAAAGTGGCCGTCTGGTTACAGGGAAGTGGTTCTGAGCCTAATTACCGCGTGACGCCGTCCGTCCTGAAAACCGTATCAGGGGATAAGTTAGATATTTGCCGAGGGATAACGAAACATCCCAACGGGTATAAATATTATGGAGACACGCCTGAGTTTATTAAAGGCAAAGTATATCCATATGGTGACTGGTGATATTCACCAATTAGTTACGGGCAATTTACGATATAGGCGGGAATAAGATATGGAAATAACTCGCGCAGCCTGGTTTTTACCGCTGCTTCTGCTGACAGCCTGCCAGGGAAAACCTTTATCCGACGCGGCCACACAAAACGGTGTACCGACCAAATGGTGGTTTAATTTTTTTACACCCAAGGCTCTACCGGCAGTGGTGACATACGTTGTAGTTCAGGATGCGGAGGGGAAGGTCTATGAGTTTAATACCCTCGATAGCACAAAAGCCCTGCATGGTGTTGTTGCTGAATGGAACGAGAACGCCAGAACGCTTAATGGCCACTGGAATCACGTTGAGCGTCCGCCCCGGCATATTATTTTCTGCTGGGACTCGGTAATCGATAAAAAAGTGTACGAGACTTCGTTAACCATTCCGAAACCGATTTTGGACAAAATGCTCATCCCGCGCATAAACCAGGCCCCTCAGGGGGCTAATGAATATTATAACGCTGTGCAGGTTGGACTGGCTCCGGAAGGGAAAGTGTCCATCTGGTTAAGCGGTGTTGCCCGGGGAGAACCTAATTATCGCGTGACGCCATCGATCCTGAAAACTGTATCCGGGGATAAGTTAGATATTTGCCGAGGGATAACGAAACATCCCAACGGGTATAAATATTATGGAGATACACCTGAGTTTATCAAAGATAAAAAATATCCCTATGGCCGCTGGTAGCCTGAATCACTGACACTACAAATTGACCTTAATAGCCGCTGCTAAGCAACGGTAGTTCCGGGTGGCTCGCCCATTCGTGCCAGGAGCCGACGTAAACGGCCACATCCTGGTAGCCCGCAAGCTTAAGCGCGACAAGCACCGTGGCGGCGCGAGCACCACGGTGGCACCAGATGATAACCCTTTTTGACGGCGTAAATCCGGCCTCGGCGGCAAGATGGGCCAGGGCTTCGGTGGATTTAAACCGGCCATGCTCGACCACGTCTTCCCAGAACAAGAGTTTTGAACCGGGAATACGTCCGGCCCGGGCGCAGCATTCGTGCACGAAACTGCCGTCATATTCCGTTGGCCTGCGGGCATCAAGCAGCTGCGTTGAGGCCTGATCGGCATCGATCGTTTCGCAGCGGGTAGCGGCCAGCTGCTGCATGGCTGGCTGGCAGATGGGCGCTCCAGCGGCAGAGACAACCGCCTGTGCGCCGTGGCCCGGCGTTAGTTTCCCGCCTGCAGCGGCCCAGGCATCCACGCCGCCGTCTAAAATCAGCCCGTCAGCACCGAGGGCAAACCACAAGAACCATAGCCCACGCGGAGAACGCATCCCCACGCTTTGCTCGAAGAACACCGGCGTGGCTCCGCTCGTCACGCTGAGCTGCTGCCAGGCATGAACAAAGGCCCCGGCCATTGCGGCGTAGCCTTCCGGCGTGGAGTCGGGAACAAAATAGTCGTAGACGTTCAGGCTGAGCGCGCCCGGTAACGAAGCGGTTTGCCACTGTTCCAGTTCACGCACGTCGAGTAACGCAAATTGCTCCCCGCCAGCCATGCGCTTTTGCAATTCACTGGCGCTAATCAGCATCGGCAGCTTCCCAGCCAAAAGGTAGATTGCTGCCCTGGCCCTGGTCTACGGCAGCCTGCAGCACACGAGCGGCAAGGGCGATATCAAACACGTTAAGGCCGAAAGAGGAAAAATAAACTCTGTCGGTTGCCGAAGGACGCCAGCCATCGACCAGCAAATTGGTTAAATCTGCCGCCACGTTTTGCTCGTCAAAAAGCCCGGCACGGTACATCTGGAACAGGCTTTTGGCGCTGGTTAGCTTGAAGTCGCCCCAAAGATCTACCACCACTTTGTCGGCGGCGGCGATCGTTTCAAAAGCCACTTCGTGGTAGCCAATTTGCAGCACCAGCGTCCCCGCACGCCAGATGCCAGGGCGTAAAAACGGCTCGCTGGCGCTGGTGCAGGTTATCAGTACGTCCCAGTGCTGACGCAACGCATCGCTCAGTGTTTCAAACTGCGTAACGGGCCAGGGCAGGTCGCCAGAATGGCTGAGCATGTCGGCGAGCGGCTCCGGCGTTTTATTCCAGCAGTAGACCATTTCCAGATCGGGAAAATGTGCGGCCAACATATCGAGATGGGCGCGGGCCTGAACGCCTGCGCCAAGCAATAAGACGCGTGAAGGTCGCAGAGGTGCCGCCAGCTTGAGGGCGAGGGCAGACACCGCAGCCGTGCGGGTTGCTGTCAGGCTGCCACTTTCCACCAGGCCAACCGGTAAGCCGTTATCCGCCCGGTTGAGCAACGTCGTTGCCATAGCCTGCGGATAGCCGTCAGCGGCGCGAGGGCGATGGGCCGTCCATTTCACGCCTGTGGCGTTGAACCGTCCGCCAACCCTTGCCGGGAGGGCGTAAACTTTGCCCAGCGGCGTGTCCAGATCGACATGGGTTTCCGCCGGCATCACCGCCTCGCCGTTTCTTAGCAGCCGCACGGTGTCCTCAACGTCCTGCAACGCCTTGATCGGGTCGTTGCCGCCGAGTTCAGCGACCTGCTGACGGTTCACTATCTGCATACTCAGTGCTCCAGGAGTTTTTGAGCGAACGGGTAGAGCGCCGGAGAGCCCCCGCAGTGCATGAAAATAACAGAGCTGCCGGCAGGAATACGGCCTTCTTCCGCCAACTCAATTAAACCGTGCATCGCTTTACCAGTGTAAACCGGATCCAGCAGGACGCCTTCCTGTTGAGCAACCTGATAAATGGCCTCAATGCCGCCTTCAGAAGGTACGCCGTAGGCGCTGCCGACGAAGCCATCTTCAATCCAGATATCCTGCGGCTGCCAGCTTTGATCCCAGTCCAGCAGGCTGGCGCAGTCACCGGCCATCGCCGAGATACGGGCCTGGAACCAGTCGGCTTTGGCGCTCACGCTGACGCCGATAATTTTGGTTTTGGGCCAGTAGCGACGGGCGCCGACGTACAGCCCGGCGAGTGTTCCTCCGGAGCCTGTTGGGGCCACGATAATGTCAGGGGCGGATTCGCCAGCGGCGCGAAGCTGGGCGTCCATTTCCTCAACTGCACGAACGTAGCCCAGCGCGCCCAGCGCCGTTGCGCCGCCAAGAGGAATGATCATCGGCTTTTCACCGCGCGCCGCTGCCGCGTCTGCATGCGCCTGCATCGCGGCTTCAATCTGCGTGAAGTAACCTTCCGGGTCGAGGAATTGCAGTTCGGCACCAAACAGCTTATCCAGCAGGAGATTGCCCTGGTAAGTTTGCGGCTCGTCACCACGAAGCACCAGCACCGGCTTCATGCCAAATTTACGCGCGGCGGCGGCGACCATTCGCGCATGGTTAGACTGGTGCCCGCCGGTGGTGATCACCACTTTGACGCCTTCGCGGCAGGCTTCGGCCATCAGGTACTCCAGCTTGCGGACTTTGTTGCCGCCGCCGCCAAAGCCGCTGTAGTCGTCGCGCTTAATCTTTACGTTCAGGCCCAGCGTTTCGCTAAGGCGAGGTAAAGATTCCAGCGGCGTGGGGAAGAATCCTAGCGTAACACGTTCAAAATCATTCACATTTTTCATGCATTATCCTGTCTGGTTCCCGAGTGCTGGCCGTGGTTTAAAAGGCGAGTAGCCAGTCATTGAGCGACTGTTGGTAGCGTTGTAGGCCTCTGAGCGTGACGAATTCATTCACGCCGTGGGCGTTGCCGCCGTAGCCCAGGCCGCCTATCAAAAAGGCAGGGGCAACGGCGGCGAAAGCGTAAGCTGGCGCGCAGCCGGGGGCCCAGGGCCAGATTTGCGGTTTTGCCTGCTGCTGGTGATAGCTGGTCATTAGTTCAAGCACGCCCGCGTCATCAATGCTGAAACGGTAGCCCGGATAGCTGTCGCCCGGTTCGAGCACGGCACCGGCCAGCGCCGGGCTGGCAAGCTGCTCCTTCATGCGCTGCATCAGGCGTTCGCCATCGACGATGGGCGGTGTTCTTAGTACCAAATCGGCGAAGGCTTCGGGAGGAATGACGCCCTGAGCCCCGTGCGGCAGGCTGGCTATTTCTGAAATATTCAGCACCGCGCTGCCCAGCAGATAAGCCAGATGGCTGAAGCTGTCGCCGCTGATGGAGAACTTCTCGCTGCGACGGAAAGTCAGTTCGTCCGCCAGGTTAAAATCGAGCGCAAGGTCGTCGAGAATCGAACTGGCTTCTTCATCCAGCTCGCCCGTTTCGAGTACGCCATTAGCGTGAGGGGGCGCAAGGGTGCTTAACGCCTGCACAAGCCGCCAGACGGGGTTATCGATCCACGCCGCGTTGCTGGCGTGAATAGCCGCTTTAGGGCCGCCCCAGCTGCCGCCTTTTACCACCAGACGGCCACCGCTGCGGCCGGTGAAGCCAAGGTAAATTCGCGGGGCACCGCCGCCGTATTCGCACAGAGAAGGGAAAAGCACCGCTTCGGCGGGAGCTACCGGACAAGGCTGGCGGGCGAGGTAGCGCCGCAGGTTGCCGCTGCCAATCTCCTCTTCGCCTTCCAGCAGAATTTCAATGTTGGTGTGCAGGCGGCCGGAGTGATAGAGGTCGCGCACCACCATCAGCATGCCTGCCAGCGGGCCTTTGTTGTTCTCTGCGCCGCGGGAAATAAAAACGTCGCCTTTGTCCGACCAGTGTTTAATGCCGCCGACAAACGGATCGACCTCCCAACCTTCTTCGTCAGCGGGCATCACGTCGTACATGTTGTACAGCACGAGGGTACGCGGCGAACCGATGTCAATGCGCACGTGAACCAGCGGCGGCGCACCATCCTGAAGCTGTTGGCTCACCGGATACAGCACTTCGGCGTCGGTTTCTTCAATCAGCCACCGCTCAAGCCATAGCGCGAGGTTACGCTGCTGGTCGATATAGCCCGCCACGCTGCGGAAGGGTGTGAGCTGGTGCAGGAGGTCCAGCGTTGCATCGAGAGGCTTCATAGCCGGATCCTCGGGTTGAGTACCACGTACAGCAAATCAATGATCAGGTTCACCACCACGAACACCAGCGCGGCCAGCAGGACAATCGCCTGCACCAGCGGGAAGTCGCGGTTCTGAATCGCCTGCACCGCAAGGCGGCCGATGCCGGGCCAGGCGAAGATAATCTCGGTGACCAGCGCGCCGCCGAGCAGAGAAGCAAAATACATTCCCTGGACGGTGACCACCGGGATCAGCGCATTGCGCAGGCCGTGGCGAATCAGGATCCGCCACGAACTTAGTCCCTTGGCCTGCGCAGTGCGGATGTAATCCTGGGCCAGGACATCAATCAGGCTGGCGCGCACCAGACGGGCGATGGCGCTCATGTAATAGGCCCCAAGGCTGATGGCGGGCATGATCAGATGGCTGAAAGTGCCGTAGCCGCTGGAGGGTAGCCAGCGCAGATGCAGGCTGAACCAGATAATCATCAGCAGACCTAGCCAGAATACCGGCACGGCCTGGCCGCTAAAGGCGAACAGGCGAGCGAGTAAATCCCAGAAGCTGTTACGCCAGACGGCGCTGACAAGGCCGAGCAGCAGGCCGATCGCGGTACTCCACGCCAGAGCAGAAACCGCCAGTAGCAGCGTGGCGGGCACGCGCTGGGCGATAAGCTCTGTCACCGGCTGCTCATAGCGCAGCGACAGGCCAAGATCGCCATGCAGCAGGCCGGTAAGGTAATGGCCGTATTGCCAGAGCAGCGGGCGGTCAAAGCCCATCGCATGGCGGAAGTTATCAATTTCCTGCTGGGAAGAACCGGGCGGCATCATCACCGCAGCCGGGTCGCCGGTCAGGTGCAGGCTGTAAAAGATAAGCAGCGAGACGCCAAACATCACCAGCACGGCCTGAGCAAAGCGAGAGAGAATGTAGCGCAGCATCAGTCAAGCCTCGTGTGGGTTTTACGCAGCAGGCTATCGCCGAGCAGGTTACAGCCGACCACCAGGGCCGCAATAATCAACCCCGGCCACAGGACAAGCCATTCCGCCAGCAGCATGTAGGAGCGCCCTTCGCCAATCAGGTTGCCGAGGGTGGGCGTAGGCGGCTGGATCCCCATACCAAGGAAGCCGATAGAGGCTTCGAGCACGATAAGTCTTGGGATATCCAGCGTCAGCAGCACAACCAGCGGCGTGGCGAGGTTAGGGAGAATGTGGCGCAGCAGAATGCGCGGCGTGGAAAAGCCCATCGCGCGCACCGCTTCGATGTATTCCAGCTCGCGCAGTTCGAGCGTTTTGGCGCGCGCCACGCGGGCGTAAATCGCCCAGCTGGTCACGCCCATGATCAGAATAATGTTTTCCAGCGAGGTGCCAAACAGCGCCATCACCAGCAAAATCAACAAAATAAACGGCACCGCCAGCTGGATATCCATCAGGCGCATGATGACCGCATCCAGCCAGCCGCCAATGTAGCCTGCCAGCATCCCCAGCAGCGTGCCGATAACGGCGGCAATTGCCGCCGCCAGTAACACCACCGTCAGGGAAAGGCGGGTACCCGCCAGGATCCTTGCCAGCAAATCGCGCCCGAGCTGATCGGTGCCAAGCCAGTGCATGCCGCTCGCCGTCTCGCTGCCCGGCGGCAGGAACGTATCCGCCAGGTTATTGATTAACGGATCAGGCAATGGCAGCCATGGGGCTACCAGCGCCAGCAGGATCACCGTGCCTAGCAATAAGCCCCCCAGCACGCCGTCGCCTGAAATCAGGCGACGAGGGCGACGGGTCAGGGCGCGTCCGGGGAAAATCATTTCAGCCTCAGGTCATACAGCGGGATACGCGCGTCTGCGCGGCCGGTAAAGGTCAGGTTATCGCTATTGGCATACAAAGAATCCTCGCGGTACAGCGGGATAAGCGGCTGTTCTTTGGCGACAACTTTCTGAATGTCCTGCAGGATAACTTCACGCTTTTTCGCATCCACCGTGGAGCGGCTGGCGTTCAGCAGCTTATCCAGCTCAGGATTGCTGACCGTGGAGTACGGCTCGCCGGAGTGCAGGATAGGGTACAGCGCGGCATCGGCATCCAGCGTTTGGGTTGAACCCCACGCCAGCATGTACATCTCAGCCTGTTTGCCGGAGGCCACCTGCTGGGTGTAAACCGACCATTCAGGGACTTCAAGCTGCGCCTTCACCCCGATAGCGGCTAAATCCTGAACGATGGCCTGGGCGACTTCAGCGCTGGCAATATAGCGACGCGGTGCCTGGAATTTCAGCGTAAAGCCGTCCGGGTAACCCGCTTCCTTAAGCAAAGCTTTAGCTTTGGCGACATCCTGCTCAGGTGCCGGAACATTGAGGTAGCCAAAGTCCTTCGCACCAGCCATGGTGCCGGTTGGCGTACCAAAACCATGCAGCAGCTGGCTGGTGTAGGCTTGACGATTCAGCGCCAGCGACAGTGCCTGGCGAACGCGGGCATCACTTAACGGTTTCTCACCATTCTTCAGGCCGAGGTAAATCGTCAGACCGCCGCCTTTCACCTGCTCAAGGTGAATGCCGGGCTTGTTTTTGAGCGCTGAAACCAGGTCGGCCGGAACGCTGTCAACCAGCTGCACTTCCCCTGTTAACAGGGCGGTAATGCGAGCGGTCGCTTCTGGAATTGGGCGCCAGGTGACCTGGTCAATTGTCGGTTTTCCACGCCAATAATGTGGATTAGCCTGCATAACCACACGTTCATCTGGTATAAATTCTTTTAATGTATATGCTCCACTACCAATAGGTTTTCGTGCAAATTCCGCAGCACCGACTTTACTTACATAAGCAGGCGGTACGATATAGGTCGGATAGCGGCTCATGCGCGTAGGCAGAAGCGGGTCAGGGCCGTCGGTGTGAATGCGAACCTGGTAGTCCCCGGTGACCTCTACGGACTTGATCGTGCGGATGTAGGAAATGGTTGGCGCGTGGTTCGCCGGGTCAAGGATGCGGTCGATGGAGAATTTCACCGCCGCAGCGTTAACCGGTTCACCGTTGGTGAAGGTGACGCCAGGGCGCAGGTCGAACTGCCATGTCGTGTCATCCAGCGCTTTCCAGGCTGTGGCAAGGCCAGGCTGAAGCTGCATGTTTTTATCACGCAGGACCAGAGTATCGAAAATATTGTCCACCAGGGTGGCGGCTTCTTTAAGAAAACCCGGATCCATCGCGGTGGCGGAAGCAGGTTGGGCTATAACTAATTCACTTGCGTAGCTAAAGGGGGTTACCAGGCTAATTAATACAGCCAGAGTTGCGAGTTTACGGCCGGATGCTTTCATTTGTAGTCAATCCCTATACGTTACCGTCTAAATTATTGACGGATATCGAATGTTTCGTCAGGTTAATTCGCATGGTGGTATAAATTTGTGGTAAGAGTACATGATATATCCTATATACTCCATTGATGACAAGCCAGTTATTAAACTGCAAATACAAAGTAGTTATTTTGCTATAGGAAATAAACATGCTTGACTTAGAAAAAGCGCAAAGAATGAGTTTAACCATGCAAGTTGAGGCAAGGTTAAAGGGTGCGTTGATTGTGGGAACCTTAAAACCCGGCGCAAGATTAGTAACCAAAGAGATTGCCGAACAGCTTGGCACCAGCATTACGCCGGTGCGTGAGGCGCTTTTGCGTCTGGTCTCTTCCGGAGCGCTGGATGCCACGCCGGCGCAGGCATTTTTGGTGCCTGAAATTTCTCTGGGACGTTACCATGAAATCACCACCATCCGTAAAAATCTCGAAGGGATGGCGGTAGAGCAGGCTGCGCGCTACATGGACAAAACCAGGCTGGCCCGCCTGAAGCAACTTTGTGATGCGTTTCTTGAAGCGAAGCACGTCAGCGTTGAGGCCGCGCTGCAGGCTAATCGGGAGTTTCGTTTCCAGCTGTTTGAGTACGCAGAGATGCCAACGCTCACCGTGTTAATTGAGCAGCTTTGGGTGCGCATCGGGCCGTGCTTTAATTATCTGTACCCGCAGTCGGAAGAAATGAGTCAGGGGCATCATAATTACGACGATTTGCTGGAAGCTTTAGCGGAAAAGGACGAGAAGCGCAGCGTGAAAGCAATTCATAAGGCGATTGACGACGGGGCCGATATTTTACGTCGTCAGTACTTTGGCTAAATAATAAACAGACTTAATTTATTAACGCACAGCAAATAAATGGCCTTTTGTCTTGCTCTGGATGTACTCCAGGTTTGCAAACAAAAGGCCATTATTTATATTTATGACAGTATTTCTTCCTGCGCTTTAGCGAATTAATCGCTAACCCAGCGCCTGCGCGAGATCGGCCTGCAAATCTCCGGCATCTTCAATCCCGACCGACAAACGAATCAGCTGCGGCACGATGCCGTTACTCAACCGCTGTTCGAGCGGAATAGAAGCGTGAGTCATGCTATAAGGCTGGCTGACCAGGCTCTCTACGCCGCCGAGGCTTTCCGCCAGGGTAAACAGCTTCAGCTTACGGATCACCTCTTCTGCACGTTTTTCATCGCCACGAACCACAATCGAAATCATGCCGCCGGGCTGCGACATCTGCTGGCGGGCAAGATGATATTGCGGGTGAGTCTCCAGCCACGGGAAATACACTTTCTCCACTGCTGGATGTGTCTCTAACCACCGAGCGAGCTGGAGCGCGTTGCTGCTGTGCCTTTCCATGCGCAGGGCCAGAGTGCGGATGCCACGCAGCGTCAGGAAGCTGCTGAACGGGTCAAGCACGCCGCCGACCGCGTTTTGTAAATAGCCCAGCTGCTGCGCCAGTTCGTCATTAGCGCCTACAACCGCCAGCCCGGCCACCACATCAGAATGGCCGTTCAGGTATTTGGTTGCCGAATGCACCACGATGTCAAAGCCGGATTCCAGCGGACGCTGGAGCGCGGGAGAGGCGAAAGTGTTATCGGCCACGCTAATCAGGCGATGGCGCTGAGCGATGTCGGCAATGGCGGCAAGATCTGCCAGCTTAAGCAGCGGATTTGTCGGCGTTTCTACCCAAATCATCCGCGTTTCAGGGCGAATCGCGGCCTGCAGGCCGTCGAGATCGTCAGGCTTCACCCAGCTAACCTGCAGGGCGGCGCTGCGTTTGCGCACGTTCTCAATCAGCCGCCAGGTGCCGCCATACACGTCGTCAACGGCGATAATATGGCTGCCGCTGTCTAACAGTTCGAGCACGGTTGAGATAGCCGCCAGGCCGGAGGCAAACGCATATCCGCGCTGGCCGCCTTCGAGTTCGGCAATCGCCGTTTCCAGCGCCTGCCGGGTTGGGTTCCCGCTGCGCGAGTATTCGAAGCCGGTATGCTGGCCCGGTGCCGGCTGGGCAAAAGTGGAAGTGGCGTAGATGGGCGGCATTACCGCGCCGTGTGCATCATCAAAAGTGCCGCTGTGCACGCTCTGGGTAGCAAATTTATTCATGAATTATCCTTAATAGTTACGCCAGGTTTTGCTGGCTGAGCCATTGATCGTTAAACATTTTCGATAAATATTTATTGCCGCTGTCGCAGGCAAAAGTGACCACGCGTTTGGGCGTGTTTTGTGCCTGGCTGTAGCGCAGGGCGGCGGCAAGCAGGGTGCCCGTTGAGGAGCCCGCGAGAATGCCTTCGTGGGTTAGTAGCGCCCGGGCGGTAGCAAAAGCTTCCCGGTCGCTGATGCGATAGGCGTGCTGCACGCGTTCAAAATCAGCAAGCGGTGGCACAAAGTCTTCGCCGATGCCTTCCACCAGCCAGCTGCCGACTTCACCGTATCTGCCGTGCTCAACCACGTCGGCAAGAATGGATCCGCAGGGATCGGCCAGCACAAATTCGGTTTGCGGCGAGTGTTGGTGGAAGAATTGCTGCAGGCCGCCCAGCGTGCCGCCAGAGCCCACGCCGACAACGATGGCGTCGATGTGCCCCCCGGTTTGCTCCCAAAGCTCAACGGCGGTTCCCGTGGCGTGCGCCAGCGGGTTGGCCGGGTTTGAAAACTGATCGATATAGAAACTGCCCGGAATGTCCGCCGCCAGCCGCAGGGCATAATCCTGGTAATAATCAGGATGGCCTTTGGTGACATCGGAGCGGGTGAGGCGCACGTCAACGCCCAGCGCCCGCAGGTGGAAAATTTTCTCCTGGCTCATTTTGTCCGGCACCACCAGAATCAGCGGGTAGCCTTTTTGCGTGGCAATCAGCGCCAGCCCCAGCCCGGTATTGCCCGCCGTCGCTTCGATAATCGTGCCGCCGGGCCGCAGCCTGCCGCTACGTTCGGCCTGCTCAATCATTGACAGGGCAACGCGATCTTTAATCGAACCGCCGGGATTTTGGTTTTCCAGCTTAAGCAAAAGCTCACAGCAGCCGGTATCAAGGTGGTTGAGCCGCAGCAGCGGGGTGTGACCTATCAGGTCCAGGACGGAATCGGCAATCATCGTTCTCTCACAACATGAAAAGTGTTCATGTATGGGATGATAGGGCGGCAAATTGCCGCATCTAAAGAACATAAACCCGTCGTTTAGATCTGAAAGTAATATAATGTGCTATTTTGGCGGTAGGGAAGGAAAGCCGTTCGGATGTCTGGAGTGGGGGATGGCTAAATAACGTCATTGCTGGCTATTTCTGACGCTTTTTTAAACAAAAAAGCCAGCGACTTATACGCTGGCTGGGTTTGAATTTGCAAAATTGTACTAAGCGAGAGGCTAGCTGCTGCGGCGGTCGCGGATCCAGTCCTGCACCTCGATAACAAACTCATCCGGTGCCTTACGGTACATACGACGAGCCAGATCCAGCACGGTATGCTGGGCCAGCGCCTCTTCCATACGCTGCTGGGCGATGTTCATCACGGCACGCACCCCGCAAATCCCTTCACAGGCCCATTCGGGCGGCGTTTCTTCAAAAACCGCCAGCCGCTGACGAATCTCTTTGCAGTCGAAAATGCTTTTCTCACCGTCGATGGCTTCCACGATATCCAGCACGCTGATTTGGTCAGGCGGGCGAGAAAGGGTAAAGCCGCCGCCTTTGCCTTCGCTGCTGATGACGAGTCCGGCTCTGGACAGTTTGGTGAAAATTTTACCGAGATAGTCGTAGGGCACGCCCTGCAGCTCGGCGATTTCACGCACGTTCATTTCGCGACCTTCGCCTTTGCCATCCACCATGCATATCAGGCTGTGAATGCCGTACTCCACGCCCGAACTGTAAAACGCCATGCTGCCTCCGACTCATTTAATCCAGGTAATGTAGGGATTTTATACGCGCTATGCAATCTATAACCCCTAAAACAGTGGAATGAAAATAAACTACGAAAGATCTTGTCGCAGTTAACTGCGACAAGTATAGTCGCAGTCGTTGGCCGCTGACGGCCTTTATCGGAGTAGAACCATGCAACAGAAGATCCTTATCCTTGGCGCCGGCTTTGCCGGTATGTGGGCGGCCCTGAGCGCGGCCAGACTTGCGGCGATGTACGATCGCGAAGACATTGAGATCACCGTGCTGGCCCCTCAGCCGGAGCTGCGCGTGCGCCCACGTTTCTACGAAACCGAGGTGGCTTCGCTGGTCGCTCCGCTTCAGCCGCTGTTTGACGTTACAGGCGTGACCTTTGTGAAAGGCGAAGCGCAGCGCATCGACAGCGTAAATCAGTGCGTCTGGTATCGGGATGAGCAGGGCAACAGCACGCCTCGCCAGTACGATCGTCTGGTTCTGGCGACGGGCAGCAACCTGAAGCGTGATCTGATTAAAGGTGCGGCGGAACATGCGTTCGACCTCGACCAGCTTGAGAGCGCGCTACGTCTGGAACAGCATATCTCTGCTTTAGCGCAGCAGGCAGAGAGCGAAGCCCGTAATACGGTCATCGTCTGCGGCGGCGGATTTACCGGCATTGAGATGGCCACTGAGCTGCCCGGCAGGTTACGCGCAGTGCTTGGCGCCGATACGCAAACTCGCGTCATTGTGGTTGAGCGGGGCGATAAAATCGGCGGGCGCTACAGCAGCGACCTGCGTGACGTGATTGCAACCGCCAGCGAAGAGCTCGGCGTGGAGTGGCGTCTGAATGCCGACGTCCTTGAAGTTGATGCCGAGGGCATTGTGCTGGCCGACGGCGAGCGTATTGCCTCCAGCACGGTGATTCTGACCGCTGGCGTGCAGGCCAGTCCGTTAACGGAGCAGATTAGCGCCCCGCGTGATAAACAGGGTCGTCTGCACGTGGATGCATTTTTACGAGTGGAAGGGCAGCCAGCCATTTTTGCCACCGGTGACGTTGCACGTGCCGAGACGGATGATTTGGGCAACCTGGCGCTGATGACCTGCCAGCATGCCATCATGTTGGGGCGTTTTGTGGGGTACAACGTCGCGGCAAGCCTGCTGGACGTGGCGGCGTTACCTTATCGCCAGATTAACTACGTCACCTGCCTCGACCTCGGTAACTGGGGCGCGGTGTTTACCGAAGGCTGGGAGCAGAAGGTGACCCACGTGCGCGAGGAAGCGAAGAAAATTAAGCTGTCGATTACCCAGGAACTGATTTACCCGCCGGTGGCAGACAGAAAAATCGCTTTTGAAACTGCAGATCCGTTAGCGCCGTTCGTCTAAGCGTTTTATCATGCTGCCGAATGTTTATCAGGAGGCAGCATGGCTAACGACATCACCTTTTTCCGCCGCTTTGAGCACGACATTGTCGCCGGGCTTAAAACCATCACCCTGCGCGACAGCAGTGAATCACATTTTGAGCCAGGGCAGCGTTTACGCGTCGGCCGCTATGAAGATGACGTCTATTTCTGCACTATCGATGTGATCGGCGTGACGCCGGTACTGCTTGACGATCTGGACGATGAGCACGCCCGCCAGGAGAATATGACGCTGGCAGAGCTTAAACAGGTTATTGGTGAGATCTATCCGGGATTAAATGCGCTGTACGAAATTTCTTTCCGCCTGGTGAGCGTGCCTTGATAAAACACGGGCTTTTTTCAGGGCATTACCGGGGATAAGCAGGATGTGTGAGTGGTTATTGCACGATAGCCTTTCGTCACTCAATGATAGGATCGTGAATTAATTTATTTCAATCACGCAAATGTCATCATGCAAAATCACTTTTTGAAACAGATTCAGCATTACCTGAAGGATTTTGAAAACCCGGCGCTGGCGGCTCAGGTGCCTCAGTCACTTGCCGATTACCTTTTCTCAAACCAGGCGTTGCTTGATGACAGCCGTATCACGCTGGACTTAATCAACGCGTTAAGCGACAGCCTTGAAGGCAAGCCGCAGAACCTCAACCAACTTTATCTGGCTCTTTATCTCTTCTGGCTGAACGCTATGGCGCATAGCGGCATCGATATCTTTTATTTTGGCGAATTAAGTAAGCTGCAAATGCTTGGCGCGCGATTCAGAGCTTCCGCCATTAATAATCTCTATTATCTGAATGCCGAAGAGCAAAATCAGCAGGAAATTGATGCTTTTGATGCAAAGATCGCAGCAAGTACCGCCCCTTTTATCCTTTACGATCCTCAGGGACTAAAACTGGCTCTGGCGGTTGAACATCCTCAGGCCATCGCCTGCATTTCATATTATGATTTGCTGATCGATAATTTCATCCCCTTAAGTACAAATGCCATCCAGCACACGCATTTGCTGGCGCAGCAATACGCCGCGCTGGCTGACCCGGACGTTAAAACGGTTATTATTGGTAACTCTTACAGCTTCTATGGCTTCCCTGAGGCGTGGCTGGAACACAGCGTCAATATCTCTACCCACAGTTTGGGACTTAAGCAGGCGCAGCAGCTGACGGCACATATCCTTGAGCGTTACCCGCAGGTACAGAACTTTGTTTATTGCCTGGGTTTTTTTGATCTGTACAGCGATCTGCTAAAAACAAAAGACGACTTTAACCAGCAGATTATTCATGCCTGGAGCCAGCTCAACAGCCATTATCTGATAAAGGGCGCCAGCGAATCCGCCTCGGACGATATTCAGGTCTTTAGCCGCCTGGTGATGCCATTTCCAGCGCAGGGGCAGCCCATTACCGGGCTGGATGATGTCATCTTCAGGGAGCAAATTTGCGAATCCACACGAAATTTAACGGGCAATCTTACTTCTCTGCCTCCGGCCCGGCAGCAGCAGATGGCGCAGCAGCGTGGCATAGCTCACTCTAAATCGGTTCATCATCAGGTCACGCTGAATGAAAATACGCGGCGGGTGGCCGAAATGGACGTTCTGTTAGCGAAGCACGGCAGGAAGGTTGTCTGGCTGACGCCACCGTTCCCGGCAGCTTATGTAGACAATCTGGACGTCAGGATGAAATATACGCATCGCAGCTGCTTCTCCGGGCTGGAGGCTGCACATTCGCGGTTTATCGATCTCTCAGAAAGCCTGGTATTTGTCGGGGAGGATTTCCGCGATGGTGACCATCTGAATTTTGCTGGTGCCAGAAAAATGGCTGAAGTTCTGCGAGAACTGAACGTGGTTATATAGCCGTTTTATGCAACAAGGGAAGGGCAAACCCTTCCCCAGTTTCAATGCTATCAGGCCGGCTGGCTGGCCTGTTTCAACATCTGGTAAAGCTCTTGTTTTACCCTCAGTTTTTCTTTCTTCATCTGCACGACTTCATCGTTGTATCCCGTCCCTTGCGGCCCCTCCTTGCGCATAATCTCGCTATCGAGACGGTTGTGTTTATTACACAGGCTGAGAAAGCGGGGGTTTTCGGACTTCAGGTGGGAAATCAAATCACGGTACTCAGGAAACATGTCAGGCCTCCCTGGTCAGATGGTAGGTGAGTGGATGAACAACTGGCTGATGCCAACCTCAGTGTAGAACCTGATTTGCGATAAGGGAAAGGACAAAAAAGTATCGTTTTGTCAATTTGCGATCGCGGTAGCGCCGTACTGAAATGCATGTCATTCTCATTTTTACGCCGGCAGGTTAACGCCGCAAAATGATAAAGACAGGCGGTATGACGTGCTCTAAGATATGTCTATGATATATCTTACATACCTAAAAGGTACGCTATGACCACACAAAACAATGCCAAAAAAATGCCGGTTCGGGTTCGTAATGAACTGAAGTTTCGTGAATTAACGGTAAAAACTAAAAGCTTTATCGCCGATACGTTTTACCGCCTCGTGTTCAGCAGCCCGCAGCTGGCAGACTTTTCCTCACAGGGGTTCGACGACCACATTAAAGTGTTCTTCCCGGCAGAAAACGGAGAGTTTACCCCGCCGCAGATAACCAGCGAGGGCATTGTCTGGGGTGAGGGCGCGCGGCCACAGTCGCGGGACTATACGCCGCTGGACTTCGACGCGGGGCGCTGCGAATTAACGATTGATTTCTACCTGCACGACGGCGGGGTCGCCAGCAGCTGGGCGAAAGAAGCGCAGCCGGGAGATAAGCTGTTTATCGGTGGGCCACGCGGCTCTCTGGTCACGCCAACGGACTATCACTGGCAGCTTTACGTGACAGATGAAAGCGGCCTGCCTGCCGTTCGCCGCCGTCTCCAGTCGCTGAGTAAGGAAGTGCAGGTTCGGGTGCTGGTCAACTGCCACAATACCGACAGTCTGAACTATCTGAGCGAATTTCCAGCGGTAAAAGTGCAGGCGTTAACATATGGGGAAATCGCTGAGTACCTGAAGCACGCGGAGATCCCGGCTGACGACTACTACATCTGGATTGTGGGCGAAGGAAAGCAGGCGAAAGCGCTGGGTGATTACCTGCTGGAAGAGCGTGGCCTGGATGCGGACCTGGTCCGCGCCGTTGCCTACTGGCATGACAAATAAGGCGACCGATGGTGCGTATTCATCCTGAACAAAACCACCCGGAAGGGCGCGCCCGCCATCGCCGTGAACGTCTGTTTGACGCCAACGACATCCGCCTGCTGATTCTGCATCTTTTGGCTGGCGGCCCGGCGCACGGTTATGAGCTTATAAAGTCCATTGAAAGCCTGGCGAAAGGGGAATATGTGCCGAGCCCCGGCATTATTTATCCTAACCTGACGCTGATGGAGGAAATGGGCTTAATCACGGTGGGCGAAGGGCAAAGTGGGAAAAAATCCTTCACGCTGACGGCAGAAGGAAAAGCCTCGCTTGAACAGCAGCCATCCGAACTGGAAGCGGTGACCACCAGGCTGGCCACCCTCGGCGTTCTCGGCGGCAACCGCCGTTTACCCGAGGTACAGCGCGCAATTCATAATTTCAAAACGGCGCTGCACGCTAAACTGGGCAGCACTGAGCTTTCGAAAGAGACGCTGTACAAAATCATCGACACGCTGGATCAGGCGGCTAAAGATATCGAACGTAGTTAGCGTCAGCCAGGCCTTTTTAAATATCCCCCCGGCCTGGCCGGAGGGAAAACGCTTACTGGAAGCTATAGCTGACGTTGACGCCCACGCCGTAGTTACGGCCAGGCGCTGGCTCAAAATAGCGGCCATTGCCTTCATTGACAATCACCGAACCGACGTAATCGCGGTCGAACAGATTATCAACCCGCCCCCAGATGTCCAGCAGCCAGTTTTGCTGCAGCTGAAGCTTGTAGCCGGTGTTCAATCCCACGGTGGTGTAGGTTGACGCTTTGGCGTCGTTTTGGTCATCGGCCTGAATATCACTCATGTAGCGAACGTCCGCGCCCGCATACCAGCCGTCTTCAGGCACGTAGCCCAACGACGCGTAACCCATATTGCGGGCGATGCCCGGCATCCGGTTGCCGTTGCAGTCGTTTGTGCCACAAACGTTGCTGCGGTAGGTGGCATCGAGGTACGTCCAGGCCATTTTCAACCGCCAGTCTGCGGCGAACTGCTGATCGAGAGAAAGCTCAAGTCCACGGCGGCGAGTTTCACCGGCATTTTTATAGGTCGTGCGCCCGCCGCTGCTTTGATCGACCACGATCTCGTTATCGGTGTCGGTCTGGAACAGGGCGGCGGTAAACAGGCCGTTGCCGATGCGGTTTTTACTGCCAACCTCAACCGTGGTGCTGGTCGAGGGCTGCAGAGCAAAGTTCAGCCCGGACGCGCCGTTGTCGCGGTAAGAAAGCTCGTTGATGGTTGGCGTTTCAAACCCACGGCCTGCGGAAGTGTAAACATTCCAGCCATTGTTGACGGAATATTTTAACGAGGCGGCAGGCAACCATTTGTGATAGCTGGCGTTGCCGCTGTCGTCGCCGTTTTTCCCCACGATGTAATAGTCGTTTGAATCAAAGTAGACCGAGCTGTAGCGCACGCCCGCATCCAGGCTGAGTTTGTCGGCCAACTGCCACGTGGTTTGCAGGTACGGGTCGAGGTTCCACATCAGGTTGCGCTCGTTACGGCGCAGGTTGCCTTGCTCGCCCAGCACCGTGGCGCCGTTCACCGTCACAAAGTTCTCGTAGCCTTTGCGCTTCTCGGTCATCGTCTCGTAGTCCAGCCCGGTGGTGAAGCTGACCGGCACGCTGCCGAGTTCGCCGTTGTGCGTCCAGCGTGTATCAATACCCTGGTAATGTCTTGCCAGTTGGATCACGCCGCCGGGATGAGTGGGGCTTTTCTGGACTGCCGCCGGAATGGACTGGAACTGCGTAGTCTCACGCACGCCCGCGTACATCATCACGCTTAAATCATCGTGTTCGCTGAGCTGGCGGTCATAGCGCAGCCCGCCCTGAGTTTGCTTCGTCGTTTTACGCGTATTGTACTGATCGGCCCGTGGCGCTTGTTTGGGATTGTCCCGCCACTCCTGCTCGGTCAGGCCGCCGGGATCGTTGGCGTCAATGTCCACGCTGTTGAACAGCAAAGTCAGCTTGCTGACGTCGTTCAGGCGAACGCCAAGCTTTGCATTGCCGAGGTTTTTCTGCGCGCTGCTGTGGTCACGGTAGCCGTGCGTGGTAAAGCGCGAGGCGGATACGGCATAGTCCACGTCACCGGCATGGGTGCCGTCGCCGGTTGAGCCGGTGGCCTTCACGCTGTTGCGCCAGCTACCGAAGCTGCCGTAATAGCTGCTGGCTTCGAACGTAGGCGGCTGACGGCCGGTTTCCGTTGTGACGTTAACGACCCCGCCCGAGGAGTTGCCGTACAGCGCGGAAAACGGGCCACGAAGCACCTCGATGCTCTCCACGCTATTAAGATCGATATTTGACGTTTGCCCCTGACCATCGGGCATCGTGGCCGGGATCCCGTCCACATACATGCGCACGCCTCTTACACCGTACATTGACCGCGAACCAAAACCGCGCACCGAAAGCTGTAAATCCTGGGCGTAGTTCTGGCGGTTCTGAATTTGCAGCCCAGGGACGCTGCCGAGATTTTCCGAAAGATTTATCCGCGGCGCGGCCTGGCGCAGGTCATCGCCTGAAACAACGCTCACTGCAGCAGGCGTATCCAGTTCGGAAACCGTTGTGGGCTTAGCGGTCACCAGCAGCGTGGTTTCATCGGTTTGCGTTGTGTCGGCGGCTTGCGTAAAGCAGGGGGTGAAGGCCGGGATCAGGAGAAGGGAAAGGGCGGTTTTGCTGCTATGGGGTTTGTTTTTCTGGGTTGTTTTCATCAGGGGGTGTTTACGGCATGCGCCAATTGTCAGGATCGTGAGCTTTATATGTTAGTTCTTGTGTTTAAATTTTGAAAACCATTAACGCACGTAACGTTAACAATGGGTTGCGAGTGGTGAAAGAAGCGGCGAAATATTTTTTATTTTTACTGCATCCAGCGGTGCATCCTCACCCGTATATCAGAATGTGAGCAACTCTCTTGCTCCCTACAATTGAGGAATTCAACATGAACAAGTATTTTGCTTCCGCCGTGTGCGCCTCCGCTTTTTTCAGTACTTTGAGCATTGCCTCAATGACGAATGATTCCGTGATGGTCGGCGGTGCAGCGATGTATCCGTCAAAAAATATTGTTGAGAACGCCGTGAATTCTAAAGATCACACCACGCTGGTCGCGGCGGTGAAGGCCGCCGGTTTAGTGGATACGCTGCAGAGCAAAGGACCGTTTACCGTCTTTGCCCCAACCGATGCCGCGTTTGCTAAACTGCCTGCGGGGACGGTCAGTAATTTGATCAAGCCGGAAAATAAAGCCACGCTGACCAGTATCCTGACCTATCACGTGGTAGCCGGAAAATACGATATGAAAGCGCTGGAGAAAAAAATCCAGCAGGGCGGCGGGAGCGCAGAATTAAAAACCGTGAACGGCCAACCGCTGTGGTTCATGAATAACGGGCCACACAATATTCAAATTAAAGATGCGAAGGGCAACCTCGCGAATATCAGTACTTATGATGTGAACCAGAAAAATGGCGTTATTGACGTCATTGATACCGTACTGATGCCGAAGTGAGTGTCTATACTCGATTCAGGCCTGTCGCCTGGTCGAGAAAAATATGGATAAAACTCTGGTAGAACAGCAGGTAAAACTGATGCAGGCGGTTGCTGAAGGCGACCGCCGCGCATTTGAACAACTCTATCGTCTGACTTCGCCCCATCTTTTTGCCGTCGCGCTGCGCACCGTTCAGCGGCGGGCGTGGGCAGAAGAAATTCTGCATGATGCATTTCTTACGGTGTGGAACCGGGCATCAGGCTACGATCCCGCGTTAAGTGCTCCCGTGACCTGGCTGACCCATATTGTTCGCAATCGCTGCATCGACTGGCTCCGCAGCGGGCAATCCCGCGCCGCAAACCAGGAAGAAGAACTCAGCGACAACGCCGCCGATATGGAAAGCGAAGCAGACAACGGCTGGTGTGACGAACAGCAGGCAGGGCGCCTGCGTGGCTGCCTGGAAGGACTCAGCAGCGAACAGCGGCAGAGCGTGGTGCTGGCCTACTATCAGGGCATGTCCCACGGTGATATCGCCGACTGGCTGCAGCAGCCGCTCGGCACGGTAAAAAGTTGGATCCGCAGGGCGCTGGATCACCTTAAGGATTGCGTCGGACTATGAACAGCAGCCAACCAAGAGATAACGCCCTGGCCTCTGAATACGCGCTGGGTACGCTGCGCGGCAGGGCGCGTTTGCGCTTCGAAAAACGTCTCCAGGCCGAGCCGGAGCTTGCCGCGCTCGTGGGCCGCTGGCAAACCCTGCTTGGTGGGCTGGACAGTCAACTCCGGGCACAACAACCGCCGGAAACCGTCTGGAAGAAAATTCAGCTTAGCCTGCCGCCTGAGCGTAACGTCGTCGTGCCTTCCCGCTGGAGCTGGAACTACCTCGGCTGGGCGCTCGCCGCCGGGCTTGCCGCCGTTACTCTGGTGCCGTATTTCAGCCCCAAAGCGCCTGAACTTGCGCCGCTTATGGCGCTTAACGGCAGCGGCCAGCAGGGGCAGTGGCTGGTTAGCGCCGACGGCGACCGTAAAACGCTGCGCCTGACGCCGCTGCAGCTGGCGTCCGTCTCCGCCAGTAATAGTCTGCAGCTGTGGGCCATCCCGGTTGGCGCCAAACCGGTTTCTCTGGGGCTGCTGGACAGCAAAGTGGTGACGCAATTGAGTAACGGTAACGTGACGTTGTCACGAGGTGTGACGATCGCCATCAGCCTTGAGCCGCAGGGCGGCTCGCCGACCGGGCAGCCAACGGGGCCGGTGGTGTATAGCGGGGTACTGTAGGGTCTGTTTCCCCTGCACGTTCAGAGCACGGTGAACGTGTGAGGGGGATAACGCCATCCCCCGAACAGCCCCGGCGCCCGACAGCTCAACCCCGCCTGAGTTGGGTCATAACCGGGGGCGATGAGAGCCGGGAACAAGGGCGTGGCTTTGAGACTTGCAGCGACTGTGACTTTCAACGTGGCCGCACGCTAAAAGCGAGGCACGGTTCCGGCTTAAATCGCCTCGGTTTTCTCTCCGACTGGCCAGGGTCCGGACGTCGGGAACGGCCGGAGGCTGAGAGCGTCGGGAACGCATCTCAGCCGACCCAGGACTGGGAGATAAAACGGAGGTCTGCCGCTTTAGCGGTCGATTTATTTGGCCGGGAGTCCGGGGTCTCGGGGGAATGACGGTGATTCTCCCGAGACGTTCACGAGTTTGATGGCTGCATATAAAACAGGACTGGAGGTGAACGGAATGTTTGCCGTCCCTACATAATCGTGGGAATTTGTGACTAAGGGATGCCAAAGAGTGAAATCTGAGACTTGATCCCCTCTCCCCGGCGGGGAGAGGGTCAGGGTGAGGGGCACTACTCGTGGTGATCGTGAACCTGTTGGGCCACTTCATGCACGCGCTTACGTGCGCCAAACCAGCCCAGCGTCAGCAGAATCGCCAGCACCGGAATAGAGGCAATGGTGAAGGTCCCATTCGGGTAGTCCATCGCCATCAGTACCAGAACGCCGAGCAGGAACAGCAGCGTCAACCATGAGGTAAACGGCGCGCCCGGCAGCTTGAAGCTCACGTCGTCCGCTTTCCCTTCTTTAATCGCCTTGCGCAGACGAATCTGGCACAGCACGATAAACGCCCAGGAGGTGATGATGCCCAGAGACGCCATATTCAGCACAATTTCAAACACCTGGGAAGGCACCAGGTAGTTGAGGAACACGCCAAGCACGTACACGCCGCTGGTGACCAGAATCCCGGCATACGGCACCTGATTCTTGCTCATCTTCGACATGAACTGCGGCGCGGAACCGCCCATCGACATTGAACGCAGAATACGCCCGGTGCAGTACAGGCCAGAGTTCAGACTCGAGAGAGCGGCTGTCAGCACCACGATGTTCATCACGTCGCCGATGTAAGGCACGCCGAGCTTCGAGAAGAAGGTCACAAACGGGCTTTGCCCCGCCTGATAGGCGTTCCACGGCAGCAACAGCACCAGCAGCACGACGGAGCCGACATAGAACAGGCCGATACGCCAGATAACGCTGTTGATCGCCTTTGGCACCATGGTTTTCGGGTCTTTACATTCCCCGGCCGCGGTGCCGACTAATTCAATAGAGGCGAAAGCGAAGACTACGCCCTGAATCAGCACCAGCGCGGGCAGCAGGCCGTGGGGGAAGAAGCCGCCGTTATCGGTTATCAGGTGGAAGCCGGTGCTGTTGCCGTCAATCGGTTTCCCTGTGCCGAGGAAAATGGTCCCGACAATCAGGAAGGCGACGATAGCCAACACTTTGACCAGTGCAAACCAGAACTCCATTTCGGCGAACCACTTCACGCCAATCATGTTCATTGCCGCGACCACGGCCAGCGCACCGAGCGCGAAGACCCATTGCGGCACATCCCCGAACGCGCCCCAATAGTGCATGTAGAGCGCAACGGCGGTGATGTCCACGATCCCGGTCATCGCCCAGTTGACGAAGTACATCCAGCCACAAACGTAGGCGGCCTTTTCCCCGAGAAACTCACGGGTGTATGAAACGAAGCTGCCGCTGGAAGGGCGATGGATAACCAGCTCGCCCAAAGCGCGAAGGATGAAGAAAGAGAAAATACCGCAAACCAGATAGATTAACGCCAGCGCGGGCCCTGCGGCCTGCAGGCGAGCACCTGCGCCGAGGAACAGGCCGGTACCGATGGCGCCGCCGATGGCAATCATCTGCACGTGGCGGTTGCCCATTGCCTGGTGATACCCCGAGTCCTGAGAATTCAACCAGCGCCGTTTGGCGGCGCGGTGTTCCGCTTCAGTCTTTGTTTTCATTGAGATTCCTGTCTGCCTTTGAGTTAAAAAGCGCCGTCCTTTTCCGCCCGTTAATTCTGGCTGCGGGGGCCGTAAAAAAGAGGGCGAGGAATCCTGCCAGAAAATTGAATGAGAATCAAAATTACAAACTTGTCATTTTAGTGGCGGCGTTCTGTTGGTGTGACGGGCATAACATTCCTGATATACCAGGACTCTGAGAAGGGCTGCATCATGAACATTAAATGGTCAAAAAAACGGCTCGCGGTTGCCTGCGTGCTAGCCTGCACGGCAGGGCTTTGGATGTACTCCCAGGCCTCTTCGCCAGCAACGCAAACAAAAACGGCTTTACGCGCCGGACGTTGTCGTCTTACCGCCGCAGGCGGTGCAGGATGGCCCGGGCGCGGCAGTACGTTTACGCTCTCGTTGCCGCGACACGAAACGCTTAAATAACGCAGAATAATCTCTCCTTGCAGGAACGAAATTAAGCGCAATGAGTCTCAGTGACGTAAACAGGTAGCCCTTTGTCCTCTTCAGGATAAAATCTAAACTGATGCGTCGTGTTTAGCTCCAGTAGAGACTGGGGCGTTCACTATGAGGCCCTGGATCACCGCTTTAATCGTTATGGAAAACCTGCACAATGCTAACGAAATTCCTCTCGCGCCGCGCCGTCGCCCTGGCCGTGGTGCTACTCACCGTTCTTATCATCGCGTTGTTCTTCTTTCTGAGAAGCCCGGATGTGCCCGACTATGTCACGGCCCCCGTGCGCAAGGGGGATATAGAAAATTCCGTCCTGGCGACCGGCCGCATCGACGCCATTGAACGCGTTAACGTCGGGGCGCAGGTTTCAGGCCAGGTCAAGTCGCTTAAAGTGAAGCTGGGCGACCACGTGACCAAAGGGCAGTCGATTGCCGACATTGATGACGTGCCGCAGCGGAACGACCTGCGTAACGCCGAAGCCGCGCTAAACGTGGTCAAAGCCGATCTGCAGGCTAAGCAAGCGCTCCTGAAACAATCTGAACTGCGATTTAAACGCCAGCGCCAGATGCTGAGTGAAGATGCCAGCTCGCGCGAAGATTTTGAATCTGCCGAGGCAACGCTTGCCACCACGCGCGCTGAATTACTGTCACTGAATGCCAAACTTGTTCAGGCGCAGATAGAGGTGGATAAGAAAAAGGTCGACCTTGGCTATACGCGAGTCCTGGCGCCGATGGACGGCATTGTTATCGCCGTTGTCACGCAGCAGGGGCAGACCGTAAACTCCAGCCAGAGCGCGCCGACCATTATTAAGCTGGCCCGTCTCGACGTCATGACCATCAAGGCGCAGATCTCTGAGGCCGATATCACCAAAATTTCTGCCGGTCAAAAAGCCCGCTTCACGATTTTCTCCGAGCCGGACAAACACTATGACGCGACGCTGCGCACCGTTGAGCTGGCGCCGGAGTCGGTAATGAAAGATGACTCTCTTGCCGGCAGCAGCACGGCATCCGGTTCTGGCACTTCCAATGCGTCCGTCTATTACAACGCTCTGCTCGACGTTCCAAACCCAGAGAATCGTCTCCGTATAGCGATGACCGCTCAGGTCACGCTGCTAGCCGGAGAAGCCAAAGATACGCTACTGGTGCCGATCCAGGCCGTGCGTAAAGCCGAAGAAAATAAGCAGCAGGTTCAGGTGCTCACGGCTAACGGCAAGCTGGAAACCCGGGAGGTGAAAACCGGGATTACCAACAACGTGGATATTCAGATCCTCGAGGGCTTAAACGTCGGGGAAAATGTGGTGCTGTCGCAGCCGGGTGAGAAAGCGCCTGGGGAAGGGTTTGTGCTGTGAGCAACATCATTGAGCTGAAGGGTATCAGCCGGACCTATGGCAACGGCGGCCAGGCGCTGACCGTCCTGAAAAACGTGAGTCTGACCATCGCGGCGGGAGAAATGGTGGCCATCATTGGCGCCTCGGGTTCGGGTAAATCGACCCTGATGAACATTATGGGCTGCCTTGACGTGCCCGACCGCGGGGATTACTTCATCGGCGGGCAAAACGCCGCTCAACTTTCGCCGGATGAGCTGGCCAGGGTGCGCCGGGAACATATCGGCTTTATCTTCCAGCGCTACCATTTGATGCCCGACCTTAGCGCCCTGGGCAACGTTGAGATCCCGGCCATTTACGCCAACAGCGAGCGCGACAAACGTCGGCTGCGGGCGGCGGCTTTGCTTGGCAGGCTTGGGCTGGAAGGCCGCGAGCACCATAAGCCCGGCGAGCTTTCCGGCGGCCAGCAGCAGCGCGTGAGTATCGCCCGTTCGCTGATTAACGGTGGGGAGATAATTCTGGCGGATGAGCCGACCGGCGCGCTGGATTCTCAGTCCGGGCAGGAAGTGTTAGCCATCCTGAGCGAGCTTAACCAGCGCGGTCATACGGTGGTGATGGTGACCCACGATATGAAAGTGGCGCAGCACGCACGGCGTATTATCGAGCTGCGCGACGGCGAAATTATCGCCGATAGCGGCAGTTGCGTAACCGCCACGGAAACGCTGCCGCCGCCCAACCGTACCCGGCAAAGCCGCTGGCAAAGCTTGCTCGACCGTACGCGTGAATCGCTGCAAATGGCGCTCAAAGCGATGAACGCGCACCGTTTACGTACCACGCTAACCATGACCGGGATAATTTTCGGTATTGCCGCCGTGGTCACCGTTGTGGCGCTGGGCGAGGGGGCGAAGCAGAAGACGCTGGAGAATATTAAGGATCTGGGTACCAACGTGGTCAGCATCTATCCCGGCCGGGATTTCTTTGATGACAGCATCGAGGGCATTCGAACGCTGGTGCCGGCAGACGCTGAGGCGCTGGCGAAGCAGGGCTTTGTCGACAGCGTAAGCCCGGAGGTTAGCGCCTCAGACAACATTCGTTTTCTCGGTAAATCCGCAACCGCTTCGATCAACGGCGTCGGGCGAGATCACTTCCGCGTAAACGGCATTCAGCTTCTGCAAGGGGCTACCTTCAGGGACGATCGTAACGCGCTGCAGGAAGTGATTATCGATGAGAACGCCCGCAAAGCGCTGTTCGACGACGCCGGGCTGCAGGCGCTGGGGCAAATCGTTTTTCTGGGTTCCGTTCCGGCACGCGTGGTGGGCATCGCCCAAAGTAACAACCGGAGCTACGCGCCTAACCGCATTACCGTGTGGATGCCCTACAGCACGGTGATGTACCGCATGGTAGGCAAACCGGTTTTGAGCAGCATCAGCGTCCGACTCAAAGACAATGTGGCTAACGAGGCGGCGGTAAGCGCCATTTCTCAGCTGCTAACCCAGCGCCACGGCGTGAAAGATTTCCAGCTCTATAACTTCGAACAGATCAGAAAATCTATCGAACGCACCTCGATGACCTTTAGCATTTTGATTCTGATGGTCGCCTGCATCTCGCTGATGATCGGCAGTATCGGCGTGATGAACATCATGCTGGTCTCCGTGACCGAAAGAACCCATGAAATCGGCGTACGCATGGCGGTAGGTGCGCGACGGAGCGACATCATGCAGCAGTTTATGATTGAAGCCGTACTGGTTTGCCTGATTGGCGGGGCGCTGGGCATTGCGCTTTCTTATGCCGCAGGCGCGTTATTTACCGCCCTGGCGGGCGGAATGTTCACGGCTATTTATTCGTGGCAGGCCGCTGCCGCCGCGTTCTGTTGTTCAACATTAATCGGCATGATCTTCGGTTATCTCCCCGCCCGCAAAGCGGCAAGGATGGACCCGGTCGTTTCACTGGCCAGCGAGTAACCTATGAAAATTTTATCACCTTTGGCTTTATGCCTTGCCGCCGCGTTCAGCGCAGGCTGCGCAAATACGCTTAAAAGCGACTATCACGCGCCCGAAGTGAGCTATCCCGCCAGCTGGAACAAGAGCGAGCCGGTCGGAGACATTGCCCCGTTTGACTGGAAAGCGTTTAACGATCCCCAGCTCGATAACTGGCTGCGCCAGGTCATGGCAAGCAATAACGACGTGGCTATCGCCGTGCTGCGCGTGTACCGGGCGCGACTGGACGCGGAAAGAGTCGGTATCACCAACGATCCAGGGCTGAAAGGTTCGCTGGGCGTAGACGGAAAAACCCCGCTGAATAACTCGTCCGGCTGGACAAAAGGCAGCTCTGCCAGCCTCAGCACCAGCTATGAGCTGGATCTCTGGGGCAAAATAGCCCGCCAGCGCGATGCGGCGGAGTGGGCAAGTCATGCCAGCGAAGAAGATTTACGCGCCGCACGCCTGACGCTGCTTTCAGAGGCCAGTAATAATTACTGGCGCATCGGCTTTGTGAACCAACAAATCGACGTGCTCCAGCAGAGCATCGACTATGCAAAAGAGACGCTGCGTCTGGCGGAGGCTCGCTATCGTGCAGGTGGAGCTTCAGCCCTGGATGTCGTTGACGCTCAACAAAGCCTGCTGGCGCAGGAAAATCGACTCACCGGGCTGCAGCGGGACCGCCTGCTGGGGCTTAACCAACAGGCAGTATTGCTCGGTACCGCGCCGGGCAGCGCCGTTGTGGAGCCAACAAAACTGCCAAAAGGAACCCTGCCGCAGGTTAACGCGAACATTCCTGCCAGCGTGCTGATGCATCGGCCTGATATCAGCGCGCAAGAGTGGCGGGTGCGTGAAGCGCTGGCCAATGTTGATATCCGGCGTACCGAATACTATCCCGCGTTCAGCCTGACGGGATCTCTTGGCACCGGCAGCAGCTCGCTGCTGAACGTGCTGCATAACCCAATCGGTTCCGTTGGCGCGAGCCTGACGCTACCGTTCCTCGAGTGGCGGCAGCGGGGCGTGGAGGTGAAAATCGCCCGTAACGATTACGAGCAGCGAGTGCTGGCGTTTAAACAGTCGCTTTATAAAGCAATGAGCAGCATTGAAGACGAACTCTCCCTGCGCAATCAGCTGCTGGCGCAGGAATTAAGGCTCCGGGAGGGGCTGGCGCTTGCGCGTAAGTCAGAGCGGCTGAATGAAGTGCGCTACCGTCAGGGGGCAGCGCGTATTTCATTCTGGCTCGATGCCCAGGAAAAACGTCGCCAGGCGGAACTGTTGCTGGATGAAAATCGCTTTAATCAGCTGCAAAATCTGGCAAAAATTTATCTCGAGTTTGGCGGGTCGTCTAAATTCCCCTAAATCTTGCTAACTCATTCTCCACAAACAGAAAACGGTTTTTCTTTCTCTGGCGCTCGTTTAAAGTCTGGCTGGCTTAACGTGTTTAAGCGAACAAAATGATAAACGAGCGCTTATTTTATGGGGAAGGGTGAAGGCATGCGTGTGTCAGATTATATCAGGCTGTTATTTCTTGCCGCGGTGTGGGGAGCCAGCTTCCTTTTTATGAAAATAGCGGCGCCGGAATTCGGGGCGGTAAACACGGCCTTTTTAAGGGTGTTTTTTGGTTTTGTAGGGCTGGCGGTGATTCTTTTCACCCTTAGGTCTTCTTTTCGCTTTGAAGGCAAATTCCGTTCGGCGCTTATTTTAGGCGCGATTAACTCCGGGCTGCCTTTCTTTATGTATTGCCTGGCCGCAAAATGGCTACCGGCCGGATACTCCGCTATTTTAAACGCAACCACGCCGCTAATGGGCGCCATTATTGGGTTCTCTTTCTTTGGTGAAAAATTAACGGCACGAAAATGGCTGGGCGTAGTGCTGGGCCTGGCGGGGATTATGGTGATTACCTCGGTCGGTGACGCACAGTCAAACGAGGACAAAATTGCCGGGATTATTGCCTGCCTGGTAGCCACGAGCTGCTACGGCGTGGCGGGCTTTTTAACCCGCCGCTGGATCTCCAACAAGGGCGGACTTGATCCTAAAATCGTCGCTTTCGGCAGCCAAATTGGTGCCACGCTTTTCCTGCTGCCGTTCTTTGCCTGGAGCGTGGCGACGGGGCCTTCAATCAACTGGCTGCAGGGCAATGTCTGGTTCAGCGTGCTGGGCCTGGGTATTCTGTGCACCGCCGTGGCCTATATTTTCTATTTCCGTTTAATTGCCGATATCGGGCCATTACGCAGCCTCACTGTGACCTTTTTAATTCCACCGTTTGGCGTGCTGTGGGGATATCTCATTTTGCATGAAACCATCAGCGAAGCGTTTATTATCGGCGCGGTGATTGTTTGTTTCTCCGTCTGGCTGGTGATAAGCCCGGACAAGAAAATGCTTGCCGTAAAAAGTTAAGCCGGAACCCGGCAACGAATAATTGTAGTTATACTAGCCGCGAGCCCGGATAAGGTTTCCGGGTTACGCGGTTAAGGAAAAACGATGAAACGAGAAGCGCTGTTCGCTGCGGTGTTTGACAAGTATCAGGTCGAGCCGGACTATCCGTGGGACAAGTTTAAGGACTACGCCGTGCTGCGGCACCGCTACAAGCGCAAATGGTTTGGCGTGGTGCTGAGCATTTCAGCCGCAAAACTGGGGCTGGAAAGCGATGAGATCGTCGATATTCTCAACGTAAAAGTGATGCCTGGCGCCGTAGGCTCACTGAGAATGCAGCCGGGTATTTTACCCGCTTACCATATGAACAAAGAACATTGGGTGACGGTGCTAATTGACAAGGTGCCGGATGAACTGATCCTGGGCCTTATCGATGAAAGCTTTGGCCTGACGCGCTAATCGTTTCGTGCCCCGAATGCCAAAAGAGACCACGGCATCCGGGGAACCCTTTAACTCAGAACCAGGTTTCCAACTGCGTACCGAACATTAGCGAGCCACCGCTGTGATAGCCTGAATTACCGAAGGTATCGGTCAAGGAATAGTTATCCAGATTTTTGTCCCAGTTCATCCAGCTGACGAAGAAACGGATCTCCGGGCGCTCGAAGAAGTCGGTGACGTTCTGCATTTTAAAGGTCGGCGCGAAGGTCAGCTTGTAGAAGCTGCCGGATACCGGCTTATTGCCGTTGAAGCCCTTCGGGTCGATGTCCATATACTGATAGCTGGCCTCGTACTGCAGGGCAAAGTTCTGATTAACCTCCTGGATCAGCCGTGAGTTGAGTGTCACCCAGTCATAGTGGTCGGATTCGATGTAGCGACTGTTGCTGCTTTGCGCCACCAATAGCGGGGCGATGCTCATTCGGTCGCTCAACTGGGTTATGCCGTAGGTGGCAAATTTCACTGTCCATGCATCGTCGATCAGATAGCCATCCGATCCCGGCCCCCGCACTTCAGCCCCCAGCGCTTTGCCGTAAAGCAGCACGGTTTTGGTCGAACCTTTATTGAGACCGTAGAAACTGTCGCCATGCCACGCCAGCATGGTATTGAAGCCATGCGAGGCGGCATTATCCTTTGCCAGGCCATCGTTGATCCGCTTGTCATTTTCCTTAGAATAGAGGCCGTTCAGCATCCACTGCCAGTTGCCGACGCGGTTGTTCAGCGAAAAGGTGTAGTTCTGGATAAAAGTATTCTCCGCGCCGGTCATGTTATTGTATTCAACGTTCTCCATCGCCTCTATGTCGTTGAAGTTACGCCCATACACAGCCAGGTTGGTTTTAACATCGCCGAAGAACTTCACATCGTAAATCCCCGCACCGGTGCCGACCAGGTTCATCATATCCGAGTCCAGCCAGTGGATATCGAAGTTATCACGGTCCTCTCGTTTGCCCGCCCACAGCGTTGACCCGCTAAACGCACCGGTGAAGGCAGGGAGGTTGCTCATCTCTACAAACGCCTGGCGCAGATTCATCTGGCCGTTAAACGCGCTGTCGGTGTTGTAGGTTTTGTCCCACTCGGCAATTTTCATGTAGTAGCGGAAGCTCGAGTCGTTGGCGTAATGGCGTTTATAGTCGAAGTCGGCGGTGACGTAGGTGTCGGCCTCGTTGCCCAGGCGACCAACGCTGCCGCCAGTGCTGCCCGCCGGCGTCAGTGATGGACCGACGGTGGTGGTGGTGCCTTGTTTTCCGCTCAGGATGCCGGTGCGGGCGTAGCCGCCAAATTTAATTTCGGTATCGTCATTAATAATATCGCTCTTGCTGTTTTTATTTTTTAATTCTGCGTCGCTGGCTCTCTTCTCCGCTACGGCAATTTTATTTTTGGCCAGCGTTAATTTATTTTGTGAAAGCTTAAGTTCCGCCTCCACCTTTTCCAGTCTGGCGTTAATTTCTGCCAGGGTTAATTCCGCTGCATGCGCAGGTAAAGCACAGGCCAGGGTACAGAAAGTTAGAAATGTTATTTTCATCATTAATACCTGTGATCGCCCCTGCTCTGAATAGATATACTCAGGGCATACGGGTGTCCTTAATAAGGTGAAACATGCTTTTACAGTACAGGGTTTACTGTATTATTTATCTTTTTTTATTATCCACGTTGACCAACAACAGCGTGCAGATAAAGGCAAAGACTGCAACGGCCACGCCGACGGTGATATAGGTAATAAACTGATAGCGATCGTACAAATACATCAGTGGTGACAGCAGCACCGCCAGCCCATAGGCGTTGGCTTTAATTGAAAGTAGGGAGAGCACCATGCCGCCCAGCGCCGAACTGCACAGCATTACGGCAATCGCCCGCATACCGGACTGCATGACGATACCGAACAGCGCAGGTTCCGAAACGCCCAGCAGCTGGGTAACGGTTGCCGAGATCCCGGCGGTCTTAAACGCTACGTTTTTCGACTTCAGGGAAATAGCCAGGCACACGGCGGCATTGGCGAAACCGTACATCGCGCAGATGGTAATCAGCGGGTTGAAGCCGGTACCGGCGATCAGCGAGGTCTCAATCATAATGAACATATGATGCATCCCGGTCATCACCGCAATTGGATAAATAAAGCCGATCAGCAGGCCGCCGATACCGGCAGGCAGCGCGAGGAACTGCTGGATAGCCATCACCGCATAGTGCTCAAAGCCGTGAACAAGCGGGCCGAGCGCCAGCAGCGCAATCGCCACGGCGCAGAGGATCACCAAGAACGGGGTGAAGATCAGATCCATCGAGTCAGGCATAATCCGACGGAAAACCTTCTCCAGCTTCGCTCCGATAATGCCGGTGATAAGTGCGGTCAGGATCGATCCCTGATAGCCGACCAGTGGAATAAAATCGAAGAGATAGATCGGCTGCGCATTCCCGTAAGCCACCGAATAGGCGTTAGGCAGGGCGGGGGAAACCAGCATCAGCCCGATCAGAAAACCGATAATCGGCGTGCCGCCAAACTTCTTAAACGCCGACCAGCAGATAAACGCCGCCAGGAAAGCAAAGGCCGTATCGCACAGCACGGTCATCAGGGTGGTCACCGACGCCGGCAGGGCGAGGGTGCTGGCGCCAAACGTCGCCAGCACCGTATCGTTAAACAGCACGCCCTTCAGCCCAAGGAACAGGCCCGTTGCACCCAGCACCGGCACGATCGGCACAAACACATCCGAGAGGTGGCGAATTCCCGCCTGTAACGAGCTGCTGCCCTGGCGGCTCATTTCATCCTTGCTGACTTCGCTGATATTAAACGCCTGCATAAACTCGGCGTAAACTTTATTCACAATCCCGGTTCCGAGAATCACCTGATACTGCCCTGAGTTAAAAAATACGCCTTTCACTTCATCGACGTTTCTTATTTTCTCATCTTCTATCAGGCCGCGATCTTTTACCTGTAATCGCAGACGGGTAGCACAGTGGGTGGCGGAAATAATATTTTCCCGGCCAATGATATTCACCAGTTCAACGGCAATGTTTTTATATTTATTCATGTTGGGTTGTTCCCTTGATAAGAATGCTTTGATAAGGCTCTAATGATGAACTGAGCTGCGGATAGTTATTAACGATAATATCGCCCTCCGGTATTTTATAATAAACTGTGTGGTTACTGAGGTTAGTGACAGAAGTAAAGTATTCACTCGCCGTGCGGCGTTGATAGCTGATGATTTCCGGCGAGGCGGTTTCCAGCGGGATAAAATCACCGTAGATCAATGTGTCAGGATAATCATTGTTGCGCAGGCGAATAAGCTGCTGGTAAAAGGCAAAGACTGAATGCGCATCCTGCTGCTGTGCGGCGGCGTTAATCAACGCGTCCTCTGCCGACAGCGCCAGCCAGGGTTTCGCCCCCTGATTAAATCCGCTGTTCACCGTGTTGTCCCACGGGAACGGCGTGCGCGAGTTGTCACGCGAGCGGTGATTGACGAACGCCAGCGACTGCCGCGCGGAGAAGCCTTCCGCCAGCGCGCGATGATAGTTATCAATGCTGGAAATATCGTCGAATTCGCTGATATCGCTGCGGCAGAAGTTAGCCATGCCCAGTTCCTGCCCCTGATAGATGTACGGCGTGCCGCGCAGGAAGAAGTACATTGCCGCCAGGCACTTGGCACCAGTCGCATTCTGGTAATCGGGGTGAACCAGTTTCGACAGCGCTCGCGGCTGGTCGTGATTCTCGATAAAGCTGGTGCCCCAGCCGCACTGCGCAAAGGCGTTCTGGCTGTCGAACAGCGCCTCGCGGAACTCGGCCACCGTCCAGTCGCGGCGGCGGAACCACTCCGAGCCGTTTTCCACATCAATATCCGCCGCGTGGAAGTCAAAAATCATATCGAAGTAGCCGTTTTCGCCGATAAACTGGCCGTACTCCGCATAGGGAACGCCCGGCGCTTCGCCGACGGTGACGCAGGCATATTTATCAAAGGTGTTTTCCTTCAGCTCGTTCAGAAACACGTCAATGCCGGGGCGGTTGCGCGCCTTGCTTTTGATCGACCCCAGCCCGTCAACGCCGTCGACCGGCACGGAGGCGTAGTCGGCATCTTTCTTGATAAAGGTAATCGCATCCACGCGGAATCCGGCCACGCCTTTCTCCAGCCACCAGTTAATCATTCGGTAAATCGCCTCGCGCATCTGCGGATTTTCCCAGTTCAGGTCAGGCTGCTTTTTATGGAACACGTGCAGGTAATACGTCTCTTCCCCCGGCACTTTTTCCCACGCGCTGCCGCCGAAAATCGAGCGCCAGTTATTCGGCGGCAGGCCGTTGACCGCCGGGCGGAACAGATAATAATCGCGATAGGGGGAATCCGCATCGGCCAGCGCCTGCTGGAACCACTGATGCTCATCGCTGGTGTGATTCACCACCAGATCGATCATGATTTTAATCCCCAGCACTGCGGCTTTGTCGATCAGCGTATCCACATCGCGCATCTCGCCGAACTCCGGGTTCACCGCGTAGTAATCGGCGATGTCATAGCCGTTATCGGCCATCGGCGACAGATAAAACGGCGAAATCCACAACATAGTCACGCCCAGCGACTGCAGGTAGGGCAGCTTTTCGATAATCCCCGGCAGATCGCCAATCCCGTCGTTATTACTGTCCTTAAAGCTCCTTGGATAGATTTGGTAAATCACGGATTCTTTCCACCAGGCGTTATCCTGGCCTGCTTGCTGCTTTAACATGTCCACCTCTGTGATGTGGTATCGATACCACATTGTGATAAAAAAATTTACGCCGACTTTCTAAGCACCAGTTCCGCTTTCAGATCGTCACTGTTGTAGCGGTAGGGTTTACCGGCGATAAGGGCAATCAAATATTCCACCGAGAACTGACCCAGCTTGTCCACCGGCTGGTTCACCGTGGTAATCGGCACGCTGACCATTTCGGAAACCGGCAGGTTATCGAAGCCGACGACCGCGATATCCTGCGGCACCCGAATGTCATGGTTGGTCAGCCAGGTGACCAGGCCGCAGGCCACATCGTCACTGCCGGTAAACACCACGTCGGGCCGTGCGGAAGGAAGCCGCGCCGCCAGCTGTTCCGCCAGGCGGATACCGTCTTTGTAGGTGTGCAGCCTGCGAAAAATCAGCGCGTTATCAATGGTTTTACCCGCGGCTGTCATCGCCTTCTGGAAGCCCCGGTTACGGCGCTCGCCGTGGCCTTTTTGCAGGAAATCACCGCCGGTGCAGTAGGCGATTTTCTGGTAACCCTGTTCCAGCAGATAGCCAATCGCGTTAAACGTTGCCTCTTCATCATCCACCCGTACCACCGGCAGCTCAGCGCCGTCCACGCTGGTATTGCACAGCAGGATAGGGCCGTGCTGCTGATATTTTTCCAGCACCGCTTTATCGCTCTCAACCGAGCAGAGGATCAGGCCATCAATAATCTTTTTCTTCAGCAGGTCGAGGCAGTTGGCTTCTTCCCCCACGCTGTCGTGGTTCTGCACGATCAGCACCGAATAGCCGTTTTTACGCGCCGTGACTTCCAGCGCATCCACCAGATTGGCGAAGAAGGGGTTGGTGATCCGCGACACCAGAATGCCGATGCGGTGCGACTTCACCCCGCGCATTTGCTGTGCGGCGGTGCTTGGCTCATAGTCCAGCGCCTTCATCGCCGCGTGGATACGTGCTTTTTTATCTTCAGAGATGTAAGGGTGGTTGTTCAGAAAGCGCGAAACGGTCGATACCGACAGTCCGGCGTGTTCTGCCACATCTTTAATGGTTGCAGTCATAATGTATGAAATCGATATCAGAATGGCGCTACGCTATTTCTCTCCAGAAAAATTGTCAATCACAGTCTTTCAGAGTTTGATCGTAATCACATGAAATCCGTCGAGAATTCCAGATGGCGGGGAGGCCGCCTGGGTAACAGACGGCCTTTACCATTACCTTTTCTTCCAGCTCACGGCGTAGTGATAATGCGACCCGGAGAGTAAAAACTCCGGCGAGACGCTCGGGCTCCACGAGTCATCACCGCCCACGCCCATGTGATAGCCGTCGATATTCAGCCAGCTTCCAGCTTCTGCTTTCAATAAGTGCCGATGAGTAGCTTCCCGGAGCTGTTTCTGGCCGTAGCGGCTGATATTGAAGTGAAACTTGCCGCGCCACTGATTACTACCGTACTCAAGCCGAGAAGTGTCACAGCGCAGCCCGTTTTCACTCGGAAAAACGTAAGGCGTGTACATGTCGGCCAGCGCCAGCGTCCATCGGTCAAACAATGCAGAGCTTTTGCGGTCGGGGTAGTTTTCATGCGGCCCGCGCCCAAACCAACTGACCTCTGGCTCCAGATCCGCAAGCTGGCAGCTGAGGCCAATACGCGCCGGAGCCGGTGCGCCGGACGCAATCTCCACGTCTACCGTAATATTCAGCTCACCCTCGCTGTCGATCAGGTAATTTTTACGGCTGATAAACAGCGTATTGCCATTGCCTTGCCAGCCGTGGACGGTGCGAACCAGCACGGCGTTGCCCAATTCGTCGGAGTCAAAACTAAGCAATACGGGCGTCAGGTTGTACATGCCCGCGGCCTTCCAGCGTTCCACCCAGGCATCAGGGTCGATGTGCGCGGCTTCGCTGATGCCGATGTCATTGTCCAGCGGCGCGCGGGTGAAGTTGTCCTGCAGGGGCGTGAGAAGAGTTGGATTCTGATGGTTAAACCACTGGCAGAGCAGACCGCTTCTACGCTCAAAACGCCAGTGCTGTTCGCCGTGGAACACGTCAACGTGTCTGTCGTCCGCCTGCAGCAAAGGCGCTGAGCCGGAATGGCTGAGACCCGGCAACCTTAAATTCGACGCCAGCGGCCATTGTGCCCGAGCGGAGCTATGCCCGGCTTCACTCCATGACGTCGAGGCCGTCTGTAGCACTTCAACATGCAGCCAGACCTGGCCCGCGCTGATTACCTCCGGCAGCTCAAGCGGAAACACTCGGGTTTCTTCCGGCGCAAGGTGCAGCGAGAGTTCACCGCTGACCAGCACTTCGCCTTCGCTTTTTAACGCCCACACCAACCGTTCGTTATCGCTATGGCGGAACAGATATTCGCTGGTGACCTCCAGCCGGTTTTCGGGCAGCAGGCGGAACTGGAAGAACTGCTGGGCCTGCTTAGCTTCGAATAAGGCGGGATGCGGCGTGCGGTCGGCAAAGACCAGGCCGTTCATGCAGAATTGCCGATCGTTTGGCGTGTCGCCAAAATCACCGCCATAGGCGGCCCAGGGCTGGCCGCTTTCGTCATATTTCACCAATGACTGGTCGACCCAGTCCCAGACAAAACCGCCCTGCAGGCGAGGGTGCTGGCGAAATGCCTCCCAGTACTTGCTGAACCCGCCCAGGCTGTTGCCCATCGCGTGGGCGTACTCACACAGAATCAGCGGGCGGCTTTCTTCGGGTAGCCCCAGCCATTTCTTTATCGACCACTTTGGCACCTGCGGGAAGGGCTGATCCTGATCGACCCGGGCGTACATCGGGCAAATAATATCGGTGGCCGCCGTATCCGCGCCGCCGCCTTCGTACTGCACTGGTCGGGTGGGATCGTTGGATTTTATCCAGCGGTATAGGGCATCGTGATTGCTGCCGTGCCCGGACTCGTTGCCCAAAGACCAGATGATAATGGACGGATGATTGCGATCGCGCTGCACCATGCGGGTGACTCGCTCGGTCATCGCCGGAAGCCAGAGTGGGTCGTCGCTCAGGCGATTCATCGGCACCATGCCGTGGGTTTCAATATTGGCTTCATCCACGACATAAAGGCCGTAAAAATCACACAGCCGATACCACAGCGGGTGGTTTGGATAGTGGGAGCAGCGCACGGCATTAAAATTGTTCTGCTTCATCAGCAGGATATCGCGCCGCATGGTGTCTTCATCCATCACCTGGCCGTTTACCGGGTGATGTTCATGGCGGTTTGTGCCGCGCAGCAGCAGCGGTTTGCCGTTGAGCTTCAGCAGGCCGCCGGTGATTTCCACCTTGCGGAAACCAACGTCATAGCTTTCCGCTTCGATAACCGCGCAGCCTTGCTTCAGGACAATCACTGCCCGATACAGATTTGGGACTTCGGCGTTCCACAGTAGCGGCTGTTCAACCGGTAAACGCAGGGTAGTGCGGTCGTGCCAGGCCCCACGTTCGTCAATGATTTGGCTGCCGACAGGCTGCTGCTTTTCTTGCAACAACGTTTCGCCATGCCAGAGCTGAATCAACACTTCACAGGCGCTAACGTTCTTACCTTCCAGTACTACCAGGGCCTGTAGCTCGCCGCGTGAAAAATCTTCGTTAAGCCCGGTCCGTAATTGCACGTCTGCGAGGCGCGTATCCGGCTTATGCAGCAGCGTAACATCCCGGAAAATACCGCTCATCCGCCACATATCCTGATCTTCCAGATACGTGCCGTCACTCCAGCGCAGGACCATCACCGCAATGCGGTTGCTTCCCGCTTTCAGCGCCGCGCTCAGGTCGAATTCTGAGGGCAGGCGGCTGTCCTGGGCGTAGCCCATCCAGAGGCCGTTGCACCACAGATGAAAAGCAGAGTTTACGCCATCAAAGATAATGCGCGTTTGCCCGCTCTCCAGCCAGGCGTCATCAATATCAAATGTGAGCGAATAACAACCGGTCGGATTCTCTGCTGGTACAAAAGGCGGGTTGACCGGAATTGGGTAGCTGATGTTGGTATAAATGGGCGCATCGTACCCCAGCATTTGCCAGTTCGACGGCACGGGAATGGCGTCTGCATCGGGGAGATCGTCGCTGAGCCAGCTTTCAGGCACCGCTTCCGGGCGAGGGAAATAGCTAAACGCCCAATCGCCGTTAAGGGATTGCCGCGACGGTGAGCGCTTATCATCTCTGGCATCTTCCAGCGAACGCCAGCTAGAAAACGGTGGATGAGCCGCCAGGGCGTTTAGCTGAGTTACGGCCGGAGTTTCCCAGTCGCGGCGGGCCAGCGTGGCCTGGAGCGAAGATGACGTGTTGGTCATAATGATGCGCCTGTGAGATAATTGTTATTCGCTCACAATTTAACGTCAGTTGTTCAGGAGTAAAGCCATCTCACCGTATTCGGTGATGAGCTTCACAAACAATTCAGGCTTTATTTCAGGCGAGAAATCTGGTGCGCGAGGCGTGAAAGCTCGTCGGCCAGCTGCGCCGCCGTGGGCTGTATCATGCTACCCGGAGCAGCGGTCGTCTTACGCTCCACAAGGCTTACCGGCTGCAGCGCCGTGAATGTATCTTCATGCTGAATGAGCGCCAGGATGCCGTTTACGCTCGCTTCACCGAGCTGCCTGAAATCCTGCCGGATGGTGGTCAGCGGGGGAAGAAAACAGGCGCTGTCTGCGGTGTCATCAAAGCCAATAACGGAAACATCCTGCGGCACCGCAAACCCGGCTTCGTGAATGGCTCGGAGCGCGCCCAGCGCCATCTGATCGTTAGCCACAAGGATCGCCGTCGGCTTCTGCTCATCGCGTAAAAGCTGGCTAACCTGCTGGTAGCCAGAAAGGGAACTCCAGTCCCCCCGCATAAACGCCACCGGTGCAAGCTGATGCTGCGCCAGAGAGCGCTGCCAGCCTTCAAGCCGCAGCCGGGCGGAGACTGAATTTTCGGGGCCGGCAAGCAAGGCAATATGGCGATGACCCAGCGTGACCAGATGTGCCACAGCAATGTCAGCGCCTGATGCGGCGTCGGTAACGATGTGATTAGCCGAAACCTCCGGTGAAACATCCAGGAACAGCACGGGAACATCACCGCAGGCCGCCTGCACGGCTTTCACCTCCGCCGTTTCCAGCGGAATATTCACAATCAGCCCGTCAACGCGCTGGGCAAGCAAACTCTGCACGGCGGCGCTGGCCGCAGCTGCACCGGGCTGCTCAACCATCGAAATCATCACATTGAACTGCAGCTCGCCGGCTTTGGATTTTATCGCCGCCGCGATCTGAGAAGGGGCATGCAGGGAAAGGGTGGTGGTCGCCAGGCCAAGCGTCTGGCTGAGTTTCCCCGCCAGCTGCTGCGCCACGCGGTTCGGCACATAGTTCAGCGCTTTCATCGCGTCTTCTACTTTTTGCCGGGTCTTCTCTGAAACGTGTGAAGCCTGATTGATCACGCGTGAGACCGTCTGGTACGAGACTCCCGCCGACCCGGCAACGTCGTACAGTGTCACAGATTTCGCTTTCATTGCAGGCTTCCTTCTCGCAGACGCTGGTAGGGCAGCTATTTTACACATAACGCGAAAGCCGGGAGAAACTTATGTCCAAACTGTATGGCGTGCCGGGCAGAAACGGCATGCTCTAAAGCACTAACGATCATCCGTCTGCCGGGCGCCGCATTTATAGTGAGGCCATTCATTCGCAGCAGGGAATCAGCAACATGGCATTAGATCTGGGACTTTATTTCGACCGCATTAACTATCACGGGCCGCGCGAGGCCACCGTAGAAACTTTACGTGCGCTGCATCTGGCGCACACCTGCGCTATTCCGTTTGAAAACCTGGATGTTCTGCTTCGCAGAACGATCCATATCGACGACGACAGCGTTTTTGAAAAGCTGGTGGTGGCCGGGCGCGGCGGTTGGTGTTTTGAGCAAAACGGCCTGTTCCGTAACGTGCTCGCTGAGCTGGGGTTTGAGGTGGAAAACTTAGCGGCCCGCGTGCTGCTGGCCAACCCGCCGCAGATGCCCGCCAGAACGCATCGGCTCACGAAAGTGACTATCGACGGCCAGGCCTGGGTAGCCGACGTCGGCTTCGGCGGTAAAACGTTACCCGAGCCGGTTCGTCTTGTGGAAGGCGAAATGCAGCCGACGACGCATGGCGTTTATAGTTTCGAACGGGTTGAGCACGACTGGCTGCTGAAATTCCATGCCGCCGACAAGGCGATTAACCTCTATCGCTTTAGCCTCGAACCGCAGTACGACTCTGATTACGAAGCCGGGAACCACTACGTTTCGACCTGGCCTGAATCCCACTTCCGTTATTGCCTGGCGCTGAGCCTTTACCATGCGGACGGCACTAAAAATACGCTTTCAAGCGTAGGGGAAAATGCCCCGGTGTTTACCCGAGCGCAAGAGGTCTATGACCTTCTGCAGAAAAACTTCAATTTACGTTTCGACCACCCGAACCACGGCATCAGCCTTGATGATTTTTCAGCGATGCTGGTGCGTATTGGCGTGATAAAACCGGTCTGATTTTCCCCCATCACCGCCGCAGCTCGTGCCAGCGAGAGGCGGCGATCCGCAGCGATCGTAAATATTCCGCGAAAAATACAAAATTAAATATTAACCGTGAGCCCCCAGGGGGTGGATATATCTTGTTTTCGGCCGGACGCAAGGGCAAAAAGTGGAATAATATGAGGAATATTCAAAAACTGACGTTTCTTTGAAAATTTCCTTTATCAATTTGAGCCTTTTTCTTTTAGCATAGCGGCGGTCCTAATCAGTGCGGCAAGCGGTTAACACACGTTATGAAAAACATCTTTCTGGCAATCGTACTTTCTCTTATGGTCATTGGCGCTTTTGCTCACGATCCACAGCCGGGTACCGGGCTTGATACCATCGCCGCCGTACAGGGCAGGTGACAGTTAAGTCACCCGCCTGAGGTTGCTTAACCAGCCCAGCGGGAAGCACGAATAATGCTGCAGAAGTTCAGCGGTTCGAACCCAGGTTCTTTATCCTGAATGACATCGGCCTTCACGTTGCCAAACGTGGTGGCCGGTTTGTTTTTAATCCCGTCGTAAAATGCCTGAATAATCTCTTCTTTAAATGCCGCCGGGCGAGGGTGCTGCTTCACCACCTGCTCGCGCTGTTCGTCGCTGAATTTATCGTAATCAATCCCCAGCACATCCATTTCTACGCCTGCCGTCACCAGCGCAATTTCCGGGGCCATAAATTCCGGGATTCCCGGCGTGGTATGCAGCGCAATCGCCGTCCACACTTTGTCGATATCGGCCTGATTGACGCCGTACTGGCGCATAAAATCCTGCGCGGCAAACGCGCCGTCCACTTCAAAGCGCTTGTCGCAGCTGCAATGTTCGTGGGTCAGCCCCATGTCGTGGAACATGCAGCCGATGTACAGCAGCTCGTGGTCAACCTTCAGTTCACGGCGTTGCCCGGCCAGCGCGGCCCAGTAGTAAACCCGGCTGGAGTGGTGGAACAGCAAATCTGATTCGGTGTCACGCACCAGCTGCGTGGCTTCACGGGCCATTTTTGTGTCCGGAATGGCAATGCCGTTAATTTTTAAGCTCATCTCTTTCTCCTCACGTTGGGGTTGGAGTAGCATAGGCCGCAGTTGAAATGTCTCAAATGATCGTATTGCGACGATTTAAGACTTATGCCGTACTTCGCGACGTGGAGAAAAGAATGGCGCATCAAATCCTGATCCTGGCGGTGCCCGGCGTACAGCTGCTGGATGTATCAGGTCCGCTGGACGTATTTGCCGAGGCAAATCGCGTGCTGCATCGCGAGGTTTACCAATCCCGCATTATTGCGCTGGAAGCAGCGACAGTTGTGGCTTCTTCCGGCGTCAAAATGCTGGCTGATGATGTGCTTGAAACGGCGGTTAGCGGCCGGGAAACTACATTTTTGGTCGCCGGTGCGCCGGATGCGGCAGACAGAACGCTTAGCGATAAACAGCGCCAGATAATGACCGGACTTTGCGAGCAGAGTCGCCGTTTTGGCTCCGTCTGCACCGGCGCGCTTTTGCTGGCGCAAACAGGATTGTTAAGCGGCAAGAAGGTGACCACCCACTGGTCGGCTTCATCGCTTTTAGCGGCCCGCTATCCAGACACCGATGTTACCGCCGATGCGCTGTACGTCATGGACGGTCCGCTACGCACGGCGGCGGGCGTGACCTCTGGGTTAGACCTCGCCCTGCGGCTGGTGGAGGAGGATCTTGGCCGGGAAGTGGCGCAGGACGTTGCCGCCAGGCTGGTGATGTTCTTTAAGCGGCCTGTGAACCAAAACCACTTTATCCGCGAGCAAAAAACTTCGCTCAGCGGGCGCAGCGCGCTGCAGGATCTCCAGCGCTGGACAATCGCCAACATAGCGGAGGTGACCACCGTACGGCAAATGGCGGCGCATATACACCTCAGCGTGCGGCATCTAACGCGCCTGTTTCATCACGAACTGCAGGTCACGCCGGGAGACTGGCTGGAAGCGGAGAAGGTGGCGAAGGCAAGACAGTTGCTGGAGTCCGGCAAGCTGCCGGTGAAGGCGATCCCCGCCGCCAGCGGGTTTTCTGGGGTAGATACGCTGCGGCGGGCTTTTGTGCGCCGGATGGGCATCACGCCCGCCGCGTATAAGAGGATTTGTTAGACGCTACACGTTCGGGAACGTAATGCTGTTGCCCGGCGCTTCACGGTGCAGATGGATAAAGTTCAGGTGGCGTTCGTACTGGTCGAGAATGTCGATGATCACCTGTTCTTTGCTGTAATCCATCAGGTCATTGCCCTGGCTGCCCTCCAGCAGGAAGGTTTCCAGCCGGTAATAGGTTGATTTACCGCTGCGGGCGCGGTAGGTAAAGCCCGGCACCGAGTATTTCTGCGGCCAGATCTGGTAGACGAAGTTTTGCTCGTCGCCCATATGTACCCGCAGCTCCAGGTGCCCCAGTTTTTCATCCGGCAGCGGCGGCTCGACGGAAAGCTCGACCTTCGCACCACGCAGCTCCAGCTCCTGAGAAACCTCTTCCATTGCCGGGTAGCAAACGGTGTCCATCATCTTCTGGGTATAGCGCGTGCCGGGGTAGTTCATCAGCCGGGACAGGCGTTTTTTCCAGCCGAGGCGGTCCTGCGCGGTCATCATGTACGGCGCGGTGTCACGGCTGGCGCTGACGCGGCGGTAATCCTCTATCTTCAGGGATTTATACAATCCGGCCATCACGAAGAAGATCACGAAGCTGAACGGCAGCCCCATAATCACCGTCATGTTCTGCAGCGCGGAAATACCGTTGGTCATCAGCATCCCCATGGTCAGCAGGCCAATAGCAATGGACCAGAAAATGCGCAGCCAGTTGGGCGCATCGCTGTTGATATCCTTCAGCTTAGAGGTGAAGTTCCCCAGCACCAGCGCGCCGGAGTCCGCCGAAGTGACGTAGAACAGCAGCCCGGTAATCGTCGCTACGGATGCGCTAAAGGTAAAGCCGGGATACTGCGCCAGCAGGCTGTAGAAGCCGCGTTCCGGGTGGGCCATCGCTTCCTGAGCAAAGGTGCCGTCGCCGTGAATAATTTCGTAGAGCGCGCTGTTGCCGAACACTGAAAGCCACAGCAGGGTAAAGGTGAAAGGAATAATCAGCGTGCCGAGCACAAACTCACGAATGGTGCGGCCACGGGAGATTCGGGCGAGGAACAGGCCGACAAACGGCGACCACGCCACCCACCAGGCCCAGAAGAACAGGGTCCAGTTGTTCATCCATTCCACCGGGCGGTCAAACGCAAAGCTGTTTAACGTCATGCCCATAAAGCGGTTGATGTAATCGCCCACGTTCAGCACCAGCGCGTTGAGCAGGAATTCGGTGTTGCCCATAAACAGCACGAACAGGATTAACCCCAGCGCTAACGCCACGTTCAGCTCGGAAAGGATTCGAATGCCTTTATCGACGCCGGAGGTCACCGAAATAGTGGCGATAACCACCGACAGCACGATCAATGCCGCTTTGGCACCCAGGCTATCCGGGATATCAAACAGCACGTTCAGCCCGTAGTTCAGCTGCACAACGCCAATCCCAAGCGTAGTGGCGATACCGAAAATCGTACCAATCACCGCCGCGATATCCACCGTGTGGCCGATCGGGCCGTTAATTTTCTTGCCGAAAATGGGGTACAGCGCCGAGCGAATCGTCAGCGGCAGGTTATAGCGATAGCTGAAGTAGCCCAGCGCGATGCCCATCAGCGCATACATCGACCAGCCGGTTAGCCCGTAGTGGAACAGCGTCCAGACCATCGCCTGGCGCGCGGCCTCGATGGTTTGCCCGGCACCTTCCGGCGGCTGCATATACTGCGTCACCGGCTCGGCAACGGAGAAGAACATCAGGTCGATGCCTATCCCGGCGGCAAACAGCATAGCCGCCCAGCTCAGTACGCTAAATTCGGGCTTGGATTGTTCCGGCCCGAGCTTGATGGAGCCGAAACGGGAGCAGGCGATAAACACCACAAAAACGATATAGAGCGTGGCGGCGAGCAGGTAATACCAGCCGAAACGGGAAGAGACCCAGTTCAGGGTGTGGCTAATCAGATTTGCGGAGAAATCGCTGTAGAAAATGGTCATCAGGGAAAAGCACAAAATCAGCCCGGCGGACGTGTAGAACACCACCGGGTTGATTTTGTCTTTTTCGCTGGTTTCAGGGGCAGTAACGGGCTTCGTCATCGATTACCTCAGGTTAAGTAACGGTGACTACTCAGATGAGCAGTTAAGTTTTTCTTGTAAGTTGAAGAGAGGGGGATTTTTAACAAATCCGCAATCAATGTTGGGTTTCTATAAAACATAAAACGTTATCATGTTGATTTTTAGCATGTTAATTCCTGTTTTTTGTTTTTGAAATGCGAATAATTCGCGTCTTCCTTACCTTTGCATAACAATTAATACACATTTTATATTGAACGTTCAATCAATAAAAGCTTAAATAGATAACAAGAATTGATGAATGGAGCGGGGGCCATGCCCAAAAAAGGTATGCAGCCGATACGGCGGCGGCAGCTGATTGACGCCACCCTAAGCGCAATAAATGAAGTGGGTATGCATGATGCGACGGTGGCGCAAATCGCCCGCCGGGCCGGGGTATCAACCGGCATCATCAGCCACTACTTCCAGGACAAAAACGGCCTGCTGGAAGCCACCATGCGTGATGTGACGACCCAGCTTCGCGATGCGGTCGTCGGCAGACTTAAGGCATTGCCAGGCGCTTCTGCTGAACGGCGGCTGTGCGCCATCGTTGACGGAAATTTTGACGAGACGCAGACCCACAGTGCGGCGATGAAAGCCTGGCTGGCATTTTGGGCCAGCAGCATGCACCAGCCGATGCTGTATCGCTTACAGCAGGTCAGCAGCCGTCGCCTGCTTTCCACGCTCACCGCCGAGTTCAGACGCGAGCTGCCGAAGCAGGAAGCCAGGCTGGCGGGCTACGGCCTCGCTGCGCTGATAGACGGCCTTTGGCTGCGCGCGGCCTTAAGCGGCAAACCATTTGACCGCAAAGCGGCGAGCGTGCTGACCACGCAATTCATTAATCAGCATCTTGCTGCGGCGAAAACCTAATTTAGCGAGGAGATAATATGTCCCGATTTGGTGAACAACAGCTTTATATCGACGGAGGTTACGTTGCCGCGCAAAGCGGTAAAACCTTCGACACGATCAACCCGGCCAATGGCGAAGTGCTGGCGGTAGTTCAGGCCGCAGGCCGGGAAGACGTCGAGCGCGCCGTTGCAGCCGCGAAGAAAGGGCAGAAGATTTGGGCGGCGAAAACGCCCGTTGAGCGTGCACGCATTTTGCGCCGCGCGGTCGACATTCTGCGCGAGCGTAACGATGAGCTGGCAGAGCTGGAAACGCTCGATACCGGCAAAGCTTTCAGCGAAACCTCCAGCGTGGACATCGTTACCGGTGCAGACGTGCTCGAGTATTACGCTGGGTTGACGACGACGCTGGAAGGCCAGCAGATCCCGCTGCGGGACAGCTCGTTTGTTTACACCCGCCGGGAGCCTTTGGGCGTGGTGGCCGGCATTGGCGCGTGGAATTACCCGATTCAGATTGCGCTTTGGAAGTCCGCCCCCGCGCTGGCGGCAGGTAACGCGATGATCTTCAAACCGAGCGAAGTGACGCCGCTTACCACGCTTAAGCTGGCAGAGATCTACACCGAAGCGGGCGTGCCGGCCGGCGTCTTTAACGTTCTGCCGGGGCTTGGCGCGGAAACTGGCCAACTGCTGACGGAACACCCTGGCATCGCCAAAGTTTCCTTCACCGGCGGCGTAGTCAGCGGCAAGAAGGTGATGGCGAACGCGGCGGGCTCAACGCTGAAGCAGGTCACGATGGAACTGGGCGGCAAGTCTCCGCTGGTTATTTTCGACGACGCGGACCTCAACCGGGCGGCGGACATCGCGATGATGGCCAACTTCTACAGCTCCGGGCAGGTCTGCACCAACGGCACCCGCGTGTTTATTCCCGCCGCGCTGAAAGCCGAATTTGAGCAGAAAATTATTGAACGCGTCGGCCGTGTTCGCGCCGGTGACGTCATGGACCCGCAAACTAACTTTGGCCCGCTGGTCAGCTTCCCGCACCGTGAAAACGTCCTACGCTACATCGAGTCCGGTCGTGAAGAGGGCGCCACGCTGCTATGCGGCGGCGACAAACTGCGCGGCGGAGATTTTGATAATGGCGCCTGGGTTGCCCCCACCGTCTTCACCGACTGCCGCGATGAAATGAAAATCGTCCGTGAAGAAATCTTTGGGCCGGTGATGTCGATCCTCAGCTACGAAACAGAAGAGGAAGTGATTCGCCGCGCCAACGATACGGATTACGGCCTGGCGGCTGGCGTGGTCACCAACGACCTCACTCGGGCGCACCGCGTTATCCATCAGCTTGAAGCCGGGATTTGCTGGATTAACACCTGGGGCGAGTCGGCGGCAGAAATGCCTGTTGGCGGCTACAAGCATTCCGGCATCGGGCGCGAAAACGGCCTGATGACCCTGCAAAGCTATACGCAAGTTAAGTCAATCCAACTGGAGATGGGCACCTGGCAGTCAATCTTTTAATCCCACCTGAGGAGGATGAATGGAATTTGATTACATCATTATTGGAGCTGGTTCCGCAGGTAATGTTTTAGCTGCACGTTTAACGGAAGATCCCGACACCACCGTCCTGCTGCTTGAGGCCGGCGGCCCGGATTACCGCTTTGATTTTCGCACTCAAATGCCTGCAGCGCTGGCATTTCCGCTGCAGGGTAAGCGCTATAACTGGGCGTATGAAACCGACCCGGAGCCGTTTATGAATAACCGCCGCATGGAGTGCGGGCGCGGCAAAGGGCTGGGCGGCTCATCCCTGATTAACGGCATGTGCTACATCCGTGGCAACGCGATGGATCTCGACAACTGGGCGTCGATGCCGGGGCTGGAGAACTGGAGCTATCTGGACTGCCTGCCGTACTACCGTAAAGCGGAAACCCGCGATATCGGGCCGAACGATTACCACGGCGGCGAAGGCCCGGTGTCCGTCACTACGCCTAAGCAGGGTAACAATCCGCTGTTTCACGCGATGATCGAGGCGGGCGTCGAGGCGGGCTATCCGCGTACCGACGATCTGAACGGTTACCAGCAGGAAGGCTTCGGGCCGATGGACCGCACCGTGACGCCAAAAGGCCGCCGCGCCAGCACCGCCCGTGGCTATCTCGATGAGGCAAAGAAGCGTGAAAACCTGACCATCGTGACGCATGCCACCACCGACCGCATCATCTTTGATAATTTGCGCGCGGTTGGCGTGGAATATCTGGTGAACGACAGCCCCGTGCATTCCGTGGCGAAAGCACGTAAAGAAGTTCTGCTGAGCGCAGGCGCGATTGCTTCGCCGCAGATCCTGCAGCGTTCCGGGGTAGGTGATGCCGAATTCCTGGCAAGCCTGGAAATCCCAGTGGTTCACGACTTACCGGGCGTAGGCGAGAACCTTCAGGATCACCTGGAAATGTACCTGCAGTACGAATGCAAAGAGCCGGTGTCGCTTTACCCGGCGCTGCAATGGTACAACCAGCCCAAAATCGGCGCGGAGTGGCTGTTTAACGGCACCGGCGTTGGCGCGAGTAACCAGTTTGAAGCGGGCGGGTTTATCCGCAGCCGCGAAGAGTTCAGCTGGCCGAACATTCAGTACCACTTCCTGCCGGTGGCGATTAACTACAACGGCTCGAACGCGGTGAAAGAGCACGGCTTCCAGTGCCACGTGGGGTCTATGCGTTCCCCAAGCCGGGGCCGCGTGAAGCTGAAATCGCGCGATCCGCACGAGCACCCAGGCATTCTGTTCAACTACATGTCACACGAACAGGACTGGCAGGAGTTCCGCGACGCCATCCGTATTACCCGTGAGATCATGCAGCAGCCTGCGCTGGATAAATACCGTGGGCGCGAAATCAGTCCGGGTCTTGACTGTCAGACGGACGAACAGCTGGATGAGTTTGTGCGTAACCATGCGGAAACCGCGTTCCACCCGTGCGGCAGCTGTAAAATGGGCCACGACGAAATGGCCGTGGTGGACGAGCAGGGCCGGGTTCACGGCCTGCAGGGGCTGCGTGTGGTTGATGCTTCCATCATGCCGCAAATCATCACCGGCAACCTGAACGCCACCACCATTATGATTGGCGAAAAAATTGCCGATGCTATTCGCGGCAAGGCCGCGCTGCCGCGCAGCACCGCCAGCTATTACAAAGCGGAACAGGCACCGGTGAGAAAAGAGCCGGTTCGCAAAATTCAGTAACCATTAAAGGCCAGTAAAACTGGCCTTTCTTTTGCCCGGCGCTTGCCCGATCCCCTTGTGAAGCAGTAAAACTACTGCTCAACAACAAAAAGGAGAATCACCGTGCCGCATATCGAAATCAAATGTTTCCCACGTGACCTTACCGAAGAGCAAAAGCAGGCCGTTGCCAGCGAAATGTGTGACGTGCTGAAAAAGCACTTCGGCTCGAAGGACGAATCGCTGTCCGTGGCGCTAAAGATGATTGAACAGTCGCGCTGGAAAGAAGAAGTCTGGGACACCCAGATTGCGCCCGAGATGGACGCGCTGCTTAAGAAGCCGGGCTACAGTCTGTAAGTGAGATAAAAGGTGACAATGTCACCTTATGCATAGTGGATTATCGTAAAACCTTCGCTTTCATCCGGCGCAACGAAGTAGCGGGTAATCAAATCAAACTGCGCGTCCGTAGCGGCAAAATCGTGAGTTCCGCTGCTGTTGCGGGCGCGCAATCTCTCCCGACAAACGTCATCAGGCACGTCCAGATAGTGCAGGCGGTTATCCACCCCAGCCTGGTCAATCACCGTTTTCATCCACTGCCGGTTTGCCAGCGTATTGGCTGGAAAATCGAGCACCACCGACAGCCCGCTCCTCAACAGAGTAACTAGATGCGGCGTCAGCGCGTTTTTCAGCTTGCCGGAGCACGCCACGTAGTCCGCCACGCTCTGCATCTGCTCGCCATAAAGCGCGGCAAGCCAGCTGTCTTCACTGACCAGAATGGTGTTGGGCGCTGCCATAAGCTTTGCGCTTAGCGTGGATTTACCGGCGGCGATTTTGCCGCAAAGCAGGTGAAGAGTGGGTTTATCGGGGAAAGTCGACATCAATACCTCAGGGTCAGAAACATGTCTGCACTAATCTCTACCTGCGGGGCGAAAGATACAACTGGTAAAAATGGCGGGCCAGGCGTTGACCCGCCCAGGCTTTACTTCAGTTTCGTCCAGTAAGTTCCCGCTTCCTTCACCGTCAGGAACTGCTGGTTCATTTCATCCAGCGTTTGCTGCGGATCCATATCCTCAAACAGCTGAGGGTGGAAGGTTTTGGCAAAGAACTCAACGTCCAGCAGGTGCCATGGCGAGAGATAGAAGTTGTGCCATATCGCCAGCGCTTTACCGCTGTGAACCGCGTTCAGGTTGGAAACCACTTTCTGCTGCCCCAGCACCTGCGCAAAACTTTGTTGAGCCTGAGTTGCCGAAACCTCGGAGCCAAGCTGCAGCCTGCCTGTTTGATCCGGCCCGGCGCTGCCGGTCGCAATGTAAATATCCGGGTTTACCGTCAGCAGCGCCTCCGGCGAAATTTTGCCGTAAACGCCGGGGAAGCGGCTCGCGGCAATATTATCCCCCCCAGCAAAGGCCAACAGATCGGCAAGATTCCCACGCCCGACGGTGGTACAGCAGTCGCTTTTATCGCCCAAATGCAGTTGAAGCATTACCGTGGGCTTAACGGGTTTAGCGTCCGCTAAGCGTTGGGCAATTTTCTCCATATGCTGCCGATAAAAGGCGATAAACTTCTCCGTTTTCGGCTGGTCGTTGAGCGCTTCGCCAAGAATACGCAGGCTCGGGACGGTGTTATTCAGCTGATCGACGCGGAAATCGACATAGATAACCGGGATATGCGCCTGCGTCAGCTGGTTTAGAAAGCTGTCATGATTGCTCTCTTTTTTGGCGTAGATCGGCAAAATCACCAGGTCCGGGTGCAGGGCGATAACTTTCTCGACGCTTATCTGCGAGAAGTTATTGTTGCCGATAATCGGGATATTGGCGATCTCCGGGAAAGCCGCGGTGTAGCGGTTCCAGGTCTGCGGGTCCAGACGCTGTAGATCCGCAGGCCAGCCGACTACGCGCTTCGCCGGGTTACCGTCTTCTACCAGCGCAAGGGTGTAGATCATCCGGCTTTCGCCGACGACAAGGCGCCGCGGGTTATCCGGCACCTCAACCTTACGCTGCAGAATATCGGTAATCGTTTTGGCCTGACTGCCGGCGCTGAGCGCCAGCAGGGCCGCCAGTAACAGCGACTTTCTCATCTCAGAAACCCACGCTGGCGGAGAGGTAAACGGTGCGAGGCTCGCCTTCGATAACGCGCAGGTTACCGGCGCTGGACTCATAGTACTCACGGTCAAACAGGTTTTTGACGTTCAGCTTCAGCTCGGTGTTTTTGCCAACCAGCTTGCTGTCCCAGGCAATGAACGCATCCGCCACGGTGTAAGCCGGCATGGTGAAGCTGTTTTCCGGGTCACCCGCACGGCTGCCAACATAGCGTCCGCCGCCGCCCAGGCGTAATTCACCCGGCAGCCAGGAGAAACGCAGGGTATGGCTGAGGTAGAGGCCGCCCATGGTCGTCGGGGCGTTCACCAGACGGTTGCCGACGTTTACCGGGTTGATATCGTCTTCGACGATCTCGGTTTTGTCGTAGCTGTAGTTCGCCGTCAGGTTCCAGTCCTCGGCAATTTCGCCGTTGAGCTCTAATTCTGCGCCGGTAGAGCGCGCTTTCGGGATGTTGCGCGTAACGCCATTGATAAACACCGACATGTCTTTTTCATCAATGCGGTAGAGCGCCAGGCTGCTGGTAAGGCGTGGTGACATTTGCCATTTCGCGCCCACTTCCCAGGTGGTGCCTTTTTCGGTGGAGGCGACGTTGCCGTTATCGTCGGTCTGTGTCGAGGGCGTAAATGATTTGCTGTAGCTGCCGTACAGCGAAACGTCCGGAATGATTTTGTACACCAGGCCCATTTGCGGCAGAAAGGCATCGCCTCTGTCTTCAAGCGTGGTTTGCGGCTTTACCCAGCCCGAGCTGGAAGTTTGAGTGTAGCGCTGCAGGCGGCCACCCAGCACGGCTATCCACTGGTCGGTCAGATGAATGCTGTCTTTCGCAAACACGGAGCGGCTGTAGAGATTAGTGCGCAGGTTACTGTTGGCGTCGCTGTAGGTGCTGCTGTTGGTTACCGGCGCTTCGCCGTACACCGGGTTATTCATATTGAAGGTTTTTGACACCTTCCCACGGTACGAATACTTTTTGTAGGTTTCGTTTTGCTCGTAGTCCGCGCCCAGCGTGATGTCGTGGGTCATCCCCAGCAGTTCCGGACTGCCGTTAATATCCCATGACGCGTAATCGGTCTGATGGTTAAAGCCGCGGTTGGCGTCCGCGCGGCGGGAGACGATACCGCTGTTTGGATCGACCGCCGTGGCGCGCACTTCGTTGCTGTCGTAGCGGCGCTGCATCCAGGCGTAGTTCAGATTGGTTTCCCAGGTGTCATCCAGCTTGTACGAGTAATTGGTCGTCAGGCGTTTGTTCTTGCCCCAGGCGTGGTTGGCGTAATCGTCGATGCGGCGATCGTAAGGGATGTTCAGCGGTTTACCGTTGATAAACGCCGTGCCGCGGTCATAAGGAATGTCGAACTTATATTCCACGTAGCTGATGTTGAAGGAGGCTTTATCGCCATACCAGCTCAGGGACGGGGCAATCAACGTGTGTTCATCGGTGCCGAAGTTGCGCCAGTAGTCTTCGTGCTGGCGTTCAGCCACCAGGCGGAAGGCGAAACCGTTGCCGAGCGGGCCGGTCACGTCGACCATGCCGGAACCGCCGCCGTTACTGCTGCTTGTGCCGCTGACGTGGGTGTTCCAGGTGTACTGTGGTTTCTTGCTGACGAGGTTAATTACGCCGCCGGGGTTCAGGATGCCGTAGAGCAGGGAGGCCGAGCCTTTCAACACTTCAACATGATCGATGCTGGAGTCCATCGCCAGGCCCTGGTTGCTGCGCACGCCGTCGATAAACACCGAGCCGTCGCTGTTCGAACCAAACCCGCGTTTGACAAAGCCGTCCTCGATGCCGCCGAGGGTATTACTCTGCGCGACGCCGCTGACGAACTTCATCGCGTCGTTGACCGAAGTGACCGCGTAATCGTCAATCACCTGAGGTGTGACAACGCTAACGGACTGCGGAATTTCGCTGCGCGGCGTTTTGCTGCGCGAGGCGATGGCAGAGTCATCCTGGGTATAGCTGGTTGACGAGCCGTCCGGGTTAGCGTTGGCCACGACCGTCAGCGTGTCTTCTTTGGGCTTATCGGCCGCAAAAGCCGGGGCACCCACGATGAAGGTTGAAATGATTAATAATTTTGAATTAAGAAGCGCCTGGCGAACGAAAGTAGAACCAAATGAAATGCGAGTCATGTTGTTTATTGTCTGTGCTGAAGCGATTTTATAATGGGAATTAAGATGATAATGACAATAATTAGCATTTACAATATTAACTCTGCTTACATAATTACTGGTTTTTTATCCAAAATCCTGATGATTTAGCGGGGAATAAGCAGGAAAAGAGGGGATCGCGGGACGAGCGTCCCGCGTGAATGCGAAGGGGGTTATCCGACTTCCGGCAGCAGGCCAACGGCAATCAGACCCTGAATCACGATAACCGCGATACCGCAGGCGAAGACCAGCGCGAGCAGGGGTTTGCCGCCCGCAACTCGCCAGGCTGCATCGACGTGCTGCTTACGGCTCTGCCACACCAGCATGGAAGGCACCAGCAGGGCAAGCACCGCCAGCGCAACGCCCGCATAGCCCAGCGCCATCACAAAGCCCTGCGGGTAAAACAGCGCAAAGACCAGCGGCGGCAGGAAGGTCATCAGCCCGGTTTGCAGGCGGCCAGAAGCCTTGCGGTTGCGGGCAAAGAGGTCACCCAGGTAGTCGAACAGCCCCAGGGAAACACCAAGGAACGACGTGGCTAGCGCGAAATCGGCAAACAGATGCACCGCCAGCTCCACGTGCGGGGTGGCCACAACCTGACGAACAACCTGCAGGAATCCGTTAAGTCCCGAGTGTTCGGCCATCAGCCCGGTAAAGGTAGCGGAGTCAATCGCGCCGAGGGTGGCGAGCTGCCAGAAGATATAGGCCACCAGCGGAATGGCGCTGCCGACGATAAACACCCAGCGCAGCTTACGAATATTGCCGTTCATGTAGCTAACGATGCTCGGCACGCTGCCGTGGAAGCCAAAAGAGGTGAAAATTACCGGAATAGCGGAAAGCGCCAGCCCTTTTTCAATCGGCATCGTCAGCAGGTTGGTATGATGAATATGCGGCATCATCAGCGCCAGCATCACCACCAGTAAAATGATTTTGGCGCTAAACAACACGCGGTTAAACATGTCCACCATGTGAGTGCCGACGCAGACAATCCCGCCCGCGACCAGGGTAAACATTAATACGCCGGAGGTGGCTGAAATTGAGGTCGAAAGCCATTGACTCAGGCTTGCGGCCAGCAGTTCACCCGCCCCGCTGATGTAGGCCGCCGTAAGAGCGTACATCAGGAACAGCATGCTAAAACCGGTTAACCACTGCCCGGGGCGACCAAGATAGCGCCGGGCGAGGGTGCCAAGGCCGGTGTCCGCAGAGACGTGCTGATAAACTTCAACCAGCAGCAGCGCGGTATAACACATCAATGCCCAAAGGCCGACGAGCATCAGCAGCGTGACGCCAAAACCTACCCCCGCCGAAGCCAGCGGCATCGCCAGCATTCCTGCGCCAATTGTGGTTCCCGCCACGATGAAAACACTGCCAAGAGTCCTGTTCTTCACGCTTCCCTCTGAATTTACGAAGAGCTGTATGCAATTATGCCGCGCAGGGTAAGGGAAAATCTCAGGTGCGTCAAATGAGAGTTACGGTGTGTGTATCGTTATGTTTACAATCCAAATGGAGTTTAAGTGACGTTGTCACGTAATAAAATTAAACCAATGAGCGCTTGCCATGCCGGGGAGAATTAGGGCTTTATTAATATAAATAGTAATAATAACTAATCTCTTTCTCATGGAGAGCATCAATCAATGAAAGCAAATTTTGTCCTGACAGGGTTACTGCTCGCTTCGGCGGGCTGCGGCGCAACCACGTATCCCATCACGGTTACCGACATGGATAACCAGCGCATTACTATCGAAAAAGAACCGCAGCACGTCATTTTGCAGGACGGACGCGACATTCTTTCCCTCGCACTGCTCGACCGCGAAGATCCGTTCAAGCGCGTCGTGGCCTGGAATAACCTGCCGAAAAAACAGGATACCCAAACCTGGGACGTACTGAAGCGCAAATGGCCAGAGGCCACAAAGATTATTGATATGGGCTTTAGCGATCAGGGCGAAGTAAACCTTGAGAGCGTGCTGGCCCAGCAGCCGGACATCATGATTGCGCAACTGCGAGCCAAGCCTGCGCTGGAGCAAACCGGCGTCATTAAATCACTTAAGAAACTGAATATTCCCGTAGTGTTTGTTGATTATGAGCTGCACCCGGTGGAAAACACCGCCAACAGCGTGAAGCTGCTCGGCACCGTGCTTAATCAGGAGAAACGAGCGAAAGAGTACACCGATTATTATCAGCAGCACCTGACCCATATCCAGCAGGTTACCGCCGACGTTAAAAATAAACCGACCGTATTTATTGAGCCGATTGCCGGCAACACCGAAAACTGCTGTTTCACCCACGGGCATAACGGTTGGGGGGCGCTGGTCGAAGCCGTAGGCGGGAAGAATATTGGCTCTACGTTGCTGCCGGGCAGCGCAGGATTTGTGTCGATGGAGCAGATAATCGCCATGAAGCCTGACGTCTATATTATGTCTGGCTCCAAACGCCCGAACCCGAGCGTGTTGCCGTTTGGCTACGGCGGCACGCCTCAGGAAGTGAACGCCACCTTTGATAAGCTGCTGGCTCGTACCACGTTCCAGAGCATTGAGCCGGTAAAAGAGGGCAAAGTGTATGGCGTTTACCACCACTTCTATAATCACCCGTATAACATCATCGGGATGGAGATTTTAGCCAAAGACCTGTATCCGCAAAAATTGCAGGATCTTGACCCTACGGCGGATTACCACCAGATAATTACGCAGTTTACGCAGATTCCTGACGATCCGATTCTGTTGAGCTATTCGTATAAGAAACCGTGATTTCAAGAACCGCAGGCATCCCTCCGCCGCTTTCCGTGCTTTGTGGACTTCATTAAAGTGCGGAATCAAAAGTAAAAAACCCGCCAAAAGGCGGGTTTGAAAGGCTTTCACGATGACTTCGTTAAATAGACGTCCGCCGGTAATCGCGGTATTCCGGCTGCCAGAAGTTCTCATCAATCGCCTGCTTCAGGGCTTCGGCAGAGGTCACCACCGCCACGCCTTGCTGCTGGGCAATTTTCGCCACCGCAAAAGCGATCGCACGGGACACTTTCTGGATATCCTTCAGCTCAGGCAGCACCATGCCTTCACCGTCGTTCAGCAGCGGAGAGTGCTGCGCCAGGGACTCGCTGGCCGCCATCAGCATTTCGTCGGTAATGCGTGACGCACCGGAGGCAATCACCCCCAGGCCAATGCCCGGGAAGATGTAGGCGTTGTTACACTGGGCGATAGGATAGGTTTTGTCTTTCCAGCTCACCGGCGCAAACGGGCTGCCGGTGGCCACCAGCGCGGCGCCGTCGGTCCAGGTGATGATATCCTGCGGAGTCGCTTCCACGCGGGAGGTTGGGTTGGACAGCGGCATCACGATTGGGCGGGCACAGTGCTTGTGCATTTCGCGGATAATCTCTTCGGTGAACAGGCCGGTCTGGCCAGAAACGCCGATAAGAATATTTGGCTTCGCGTTACGCACCACGTCCAGCAGCGAAATCGCTTCGTTTTCCAGATCCCACTCAGACAGGCTTTCGCGACTCTGCACCAGTTTGGTCTGGAAGGAGAGCAGGTTAGGCATGTTGTCGGTCAGCAGGCCGAAGCGGTCGACCATGAACACGTTGCTGCGGGCGGCTTCTTCGCTCAGCCCTTCGCGCTGCATCTGAGCGATGATTTGCTCGGCGATGCCACAGCCTGCAGAGCCTGCGCCCAGGAAGACGATTTTCTGCTGGTTGAGCTGGCTGCCTGCCGCACGGCTGGCGGCGATCAGCGTGCCGACGGTTACCGCCGCGGTGCCCTGAATGTCGTCGTTAAACGAACAGATTTCGTCCCGGTAACGGGTCAGCAGCGGCATGGCGTTTTTCTGCGCGAAGTCTTCGAACTGCAGCAGCACGTCCGGCCAGCGGTGGCGCACGGCCTGAATAAATTCATCCACGAATTCGTAGTAGTCGTCGCCGGTAATACGCGGGTGGCGAGAGCCCATATACAGCGGGTCATTCAGCAGTTGCTGATTATTGGTCCCTACGTCCAGCACCACCGGCAGGGTGTAAGCCGGGCTGATGCCGCCACAGGCGGTGTAGAGCGAAAGCTTACCGATCGGAATGCCCATGCCGCCGATGCCCTGGTCGCCGAGGCCGAGAATACGCTCGCCGTCGGTCACCACGATCACTTTAATGTTGTGGTTAGGCACGTTCTGCAGGATATCGTCCATGTGGTGACGATTTTCATAGTTGATGAACACGCCACGGGAACGACGATAAATTTCGGAGAAGCGTTCGCAGGCCGCGCCGACGGTCGGGGTGTAAATCACCGGCATCATCTCTTCCAGATGATTTTCAACCAGGCGGTAGAACAGCGTTTCGTTGGTGTCCTGAATGTTGCGCAGGTAGATGTGCTTGTCGATTTCGGTTTTGAAGCCCTGGTATTGGATCCAGGCGCGTTCCGCTTGTTCTTCGATGGTTTCAACCACTTCCGGCAGCAGGCCAAGCAGGTTGAAGTTACGGCGCTCTTCGATGCTGAAAGCGCTGCCTTTGTTCAGCAGGGGGAATTCAAGTAAAACGGGTCCGGCGTAAGGGATGTAAAGCGAACGATGTTTTTTAGGTTTGATGTCCATGTGCATACTCTTTTTTCGACGTAACGTCTTGCCAATAAGGCTCATTCGGTGAGTTGTCGCGCGATATTATGGCACAGCGGTTTGGCATCTGACACAGCCAGACTAAGAACTTTGGTTACACAAGTCCCCCAAATCATCAGGAATTTTGTTTCAGCGCGTTCTCCGAGTGTGTTTAAATAGCTAAACCAGTTTAGCAAATTTTAGCTTGAGAATGGAGATACCATGAGCGTACAGGTTTGGGTTCTTGGAGACGCGGTTGTCGACCTGCTTCCGGACGGCAACGGCCGACTATTGCAATGCCCGGGTGGCGCGCCGGCCAACGTCGCCGTAGGCATTGCTCGCCTCGGCGGCAGCAGCGGATTTATCGGCCGCGTAGGGGACGATCCCTTTGGTCGTTTTATGCGGCAAACCCTTAAAGACGAAAACGTAAACATCGATTTTATGCGTCTGGATGCAGACCATAGAACCTCCACCGTGGTGGTCGATCTTGACGAGCACGGCGAACGAACGTTCACCTTCATGGTTCGCCCCGGTGCGGATTTATTCCTTGAATCGGGCGATATCCCGTCCTTCAGGCACCACCAGTGGCTGCACGTCTGCTCGATAGCCCTTAGCGCAGAGCCCAGCCGAAGCACCACGTTTTCAGCGATGGAGCAAATTAAAAAAGCCGGCGGCCAGGTGAGCTTTGACCCCAATATCCGCACCGATCTGTGGCACAACGCCGCCGAGCTTCAGGCATGCCTGATAAGAGCCTTGCTGCTGGCCGATGTCGTGAAGCTTTCCGTCGAAGAGCTGATTTTTATCAGCGGTAAAGCTGACCTTCGGGAAGGTATTACCGAGCTGGCCGGTCGCTATCAGATGAGCCTCCTGCTGGTGACGCAGGGCAAGGATGGCGTGCTGGTCTACTACCGGGGGGAAATCTATCACTTTGAAGCCAGGCCCGTAGTTTGCGTGGACACCACCGGCGCGGGTGATGCCTTCGTCGCCGGGCTGCTCAGCGGCCTGGCGGCTCAGGGATTACCCGAAAGCGAACGGCAGCTGGCCGAGATTGTCGCTCAGGCGCAGCTTTGCGGCGCGCTGGCGACGACGGCGAAAGGCGCGATGACCGCCTTACCGCGTCGCGAGGAAGTCGAGCAGTCGCTGTAGCCGGGTAAAATATATTCTGATTGTCGTGCCTGTCACATTTACTAAATCGGTTTAGCCAAATTCATTGCTTTCAGCATTCAGGCCTGGTTACCCTTTTTTGACTAAACCGGTTTAGCAAAATAACTGACATTAGCCTCTCAGGGACACGACGAACATGTATCAGAAAAGCAAACTGGCGGTGATGATAGCGCTGCTGGTCGGCACGGCCTCCGTACAGGCCACCACGGATTTAAGCAGCATCGAATCACGCCTTGCGGCGATGGAACAGCGATTACAGGATGCAGAAAGCCGCGCTCAGGCGGCCGAGAAACGCGCAACCGTTGCCGAAAATAAAGCTCAACAGCTCGCTTCCCAACAGCAACAAACTCAGGCGACGACCAAAGAAGTTGCTGAACGCACCGCCAGGCTGGAATCTAAAGCGGATAAACAAAATGGCTTTGAGTTCCACGGGTATGCGCGTTCAGGCCTGCTAATGAACGATTCTGCTTCCAGCAGCAAAAGCGGCCCTTATTTAACCCCCGCAGGGGAAACCGGCGGCGCGGTAGGGCGCCTGGGTAACGAAGCGGATACCTACGTTGAGCTGAACCTGGAACATCGCCAGACGCTCGACAACGGCACAACCACCCGCTTTAAGGCCATGCTGGCTGACGGGCAAAAAACCTATAACGACTGGTCGGCAGACTCAAGCGACCTGAACATTCGCCAGGCTTTTGCCGAGCTGGGCAATCTGCCCGGTTTCGACGGCCCGCTTAAAGGCAGTACCTGGTGGGCAGGTAAGCGCTTTGACCGGGACAACTTCGACATTCACTGGCTCGACTCGGACGTGGTGTTCCTCGCGGGTACCGGCGGCGGCGTGTATGACGTGAAATGGAATGACGGCCTGCGCAGTAACTTTGCGGTCTATGGCCGTAACTTCGGCAACCTCGAGGACACCGGCAACACCGTCCAGAACTATATGCTGACCATGAATCACTTTGCCGGGCCGTTCCAGCTGATGGTGACGGGGCTGCGGGCGAAAGACAACGACGACCGCAAAGATGCAAACGGCGATCTGATTCAAAAAGAAGCGGCGAATACCGGCGTGCATACCCTGGTGGGGCTGCATAATGACAGCTTCTACGGCCTGCGCGAAGGTAGCGCCAAAACCGCGCTGCTTTACGGCCACGGCCTTGGGGCAGAGGTGAAGGGCATTGGCTCAGACGGCGCGCTGCTGTCGGAGGCAAATACCTGGCGCTTTGCGAGCTTTGGCGTGACGCCTATTGGCGGCGGCTGGCATATTGCCCCGGCATTGCTGGCACAAAGCAGTAAAGATCGCTACGTGAAGGGCGACAGCTATCAGTGGGCGACGGTCAACGCGCGGCTTATTAAAGAGGTGACGCAAAACTTTGCCCTGGCCTTCGAGGGCAGCTATCAGTACATGGATCTTAAACCCGAAGGTTACAAAGACCGCAATGCGGTCAACGGCAGCTTCTACAAGCTTACTTTCGCCCCAACGCTGAAGGCCGGCAGCATCGGCGACTTCTTCAGCCGCCCTGAACTGCGCCTGTTTGCCACCTGGATGGACTGGAGCAGCAAGCTGGACAAATACGCCGGCAATGACGCCTTCGGCAGCAGCGGCTTTAACGCCGGCGGAGAATGGAACTTTGGCGTTCAGATGGAAACCTGGTTTTAACGAACTTGCCTCCCGCCGCGGCGGGAGAGCCACGAAATAACAATAAAGCGTTTAAGAGGTGTCTATGGATTTCAATCACATTGCCCGCGAGCTGATTCCGCTGCTGGGCGGTAAAGAAAACATCGCCAGTGCGGCACACTGCGCCACCCGGCTGCGGCTGGTGCTGGTTGACGATGCGCTCGCAGACCAGCAGGCGATCGGCAAAATTGACGGGGTGAAGGGGTGTTTTCGCAATGCAGGGCAGATGCAGGTCATCTTCGGCACCGGCGTGGTCAACAAGGTGTATGCCGCGTTTATTCAGGCCGCAGGGATCGCGGAGTCCAGCAAGTCAGAGGCGGCTAATCTGGCGGCGAAAAAGCTGAACCCGTTCCAGCGCATAGCGCGTTTGCTGTCGAACATTTTTGTTCCCATCATCCCGGCCATTGTGGCCTCTGGTTTGCTGATGGGGCTGCTGGGGATGGTGAAAACCTACGGCTGGGTTAGCCCGGACAACGCGCTCTATATCATGCTGGATATGTGCAGCTCCGCCGCGTTTATTATCCTGCCTATTCTGATTGGTTTTACGGCCGCCCGCGAGTTCGGCGGCAACCCTTATCTGGGCGCGACGCTGGGCGGGATTTTAACGCACCCGGCGTTAACCAACGCCTGGGGCGTGGCTGCCGGGTTCCACACCATGAACTTCTTCGGGCTGGAAGTGGCGATGATTGGCTACCAGGGCACGGTCTTCCCGGTGCTGCTGGCGGTGTGGTTTATGAGTATTGTTGAAAAACAGCTCCGCCGCGTTATTCCCGATGCGTTAGACCTGATCCTGACCCCGTTCCTCACCGTCATTATTTCCGGTTTTATTGCGCTGCTGATCATCGGCCCGGCCGGACGGGCGCTGGGTGACGGCATCTCGCTGGTACTCAGCACGCTCATTGCACATGCGGGCTGGCTCGCCGGTTTGCTCTTTGGCGGGCTGTATTCGGTGATTGTGATAACGGGCATCCACCACAGCTTCCACGCCATTGAGGCCGGGCTGCTGGGCAACCCGGCTATTGGCGTCAACTTCCTGCTGCCAATCTGGGCAATGGCCAACGTCGCGCAGGGCGGTGCCTGCCTGGCGGTGTGGTTTAAAACCCGGGACGCGAAAATCAAGGCCATCACGCTGCCCTCGGCGTTTTCGGCCATGTTAGGCATTACCGAGGCGGCCATCTTCGGTATCAACCTTCGCTTTGTTAAACCCTTTATTGCAGCGCTTATCGGTGGCGCCGCGGGCGGGGCCTGGGTGGTCTCCGTGCATGTCTACATGACGGCCGTGGGCTTAACCGCGCTGCCGGGCATGGCCATCGTGCAGGCCAGTTCGCTGGTGAATTACATTATCGGCATGGTTATCGCCTTTGGCGTGGCGTTTTCTCTCTCGCTGCTGCTGAAATACAAAGCGGAGTCTGAATAATGACGTTAGATTCCCGCCTGCCCGCCATCTTACTGGCGGTAATGAAAGGCCAGCCAAAGGCCCTGCAGGATACCCACTACCCGCAGTGGCACCACGCCCCGGTGACCGGGTTAATGAACGATCCCAACGGATTCACCTGGTTTGCCGGGCGCTGGCACCTGTTTTATCAGTGGAACCCGCTGGCGGCCGACCACAAGTACAAGTGCTGGGGCCACTGGAGTTCGGCAGATTTAATGCAGTGGCGGCACGAGCCGCTGGCGCTGATGCCGGATGAAGATTACGACCGCAACGGCTGCTACTCAGGCAGCGCCGTAGATAACGCAGGCAGGCTGACGCTGTGCTACACCGGCAACGTTAAGTTTGACGACGGCAGCCGCACGGCCTGGCAGTGCCTCGCCGTAGAAAACAGCGACGGCGGTTTTGACAAAGTGGGCCCGGTTTTGCCGCTGCCTGCGGGCTACAGCGGCCACGTGCGTGACCCGAAGGTCTGGCAGCACGAAGGCGTCTGGTACATGGTGCTGGGCGCTCAGGATCTGCACAAGCAAGGCAAGGTTTTGCTGTTTTCCTCTGCCAACCTGCATGACTGGGAGAGCAGGGGGGAAATCGCCGGTCACGGCGTCAACGGGCTTACGGATGCAGGCTATATGTGGGAATGCCCCGATCTTTTCCCGCTGGACGGTAAACACCTGCTGCTGTGCTGCCCACAGGGGCTTGCCCGCCGGGCTGAACGTTTTCTTAACGTTTACCCGGCGGCATATCTGGTCGGCGACTTTGATTACGCTTCGGCCAAATTTAACCACGGCGAGCTGAACGAGCTGGACGCCGGCTTTGAGTTTTACGCCCCGCAAACGGCGCTGGCTCCGGACGGACGGCGTTTGCTTGTTGGCTGGATGGGCGTACCGGATGGGGAAGAGATGCTGCAGCCAACGCGGGAGCATGGCTGGATCCACCAGATGACCTGCCTGCGGGAGCTGACGCTTAAAAACGGCAAGCTTTATCAGCAGCCGATTGCGGAACTGGCTCAGCTTCGCGAAGCGGAACAGCGCTGGCAGGGCGAAGCCAGCCTGGCACCGGCGCTGGAGGCAAAAAGTCTTGAACTACAGATAGAGCTGAGCGGCGAGCTGGGCATCCATTTTGGCGGCGGCCTGACGCTAGAAGTTACCGGGCAGGGCATTACGCTTCAGCGTCCGGGCCTGGCGACGGGTGAGCCACTATACCGCTACTGGCACGGCAAGGTTTCTTCCCTGCAGATCCTCAGCGACAGCTCGAGCGTAGAGATTTTTATCAATCACGGGGAAGGCGTGATGAGCAGCCGCTATTTTCCACAATCTTCAGAGCGGCTCTCTTTCAACGGTGAGTCGGAGGTCACGTTGCGCTACTGGTCGCTGCGTTCCTGCATGATAGAATGAGGGTTTGGACTAACTGCCACGGTTGCGCTGTGAAAAAAACCAAACGCGTCACGATTAAAGATATTGCCGAACTGGCGGGCGTTTCAAAGGCGACCGCCAGCCTAGTGCTCAATGGACGAGGCAAGGAGCTGAGGGTGGCGCAGGCTACCCGCGAGCGCATCATGACGATTGCGCAACAGCAGCACTACCAGCCGAGCATTCACGCGCGTTCGCTGCGCGACGATCGCAGCCACACCATTGGTCTCGTGGTGCCGGAGATAACCAACTACGGCTTCGCCGTTTTCTCCCACGAGCTGGAAATGCTCTGCCGCGAGGCGGGCGTTCAGCTGCTTATCTCCTGCACGGATGAAAACCCGGGGCAGGAAAACATGGTGGTCAGCAATATGATTGCGCGCCAGGTAGACGGCCTGATTGTTGCTTCGAGCATGCTGAGTGCGGTGGATTACCACAAGCTGAGCGAACAGCTGCCGGTGGTTCTGTTCGACAGGCACATGAACGACACCACGCTGCCTCTGGTTATCACCGATTCTGTGCAACCTACCGCCGAACTGATTGAGCCTATTGCCCGCCAACATGCGGATGAATTTTACTTTCTGGGCGGGCAGTCAAGATTATCGCCAACGAGGGATCGCCTGGAAGGATTCACTCAGGGACTTACCCGCGCAGGCGTTGCGTTGCGCCCGGAGTGGATTATCCACGGCAGCTATCATCCGAGTGCCGGCTATGAGTCTTTTGCCGCACTTTGCGCGCAGCTTGGCCGCCCGCCAAAGGCGCTTTTCACCGCCGCCTGCGGCCTGCTTGAAGGCGTGCTGCGCTACATGAGCCAGCACAACCTGCTGGAAAGCGATATCCATCTGGCAAGCTTTGACGATCACTATCTCTACGACTCGCTGTCGGTGCGAATCGACACCATTCAGCAGGATAACCGCCAGCTGGCTTTTCATTGCTATGAGCTGATTAGCAACCTGATTGACGGGCAGTCGCCGGAGCCTTTGCAGCGCTATCTTCCGGCCAAAATAGTGCGCCGACACCCATAAACCACGCGGTTCATCGTCCACCAGCGCTACTGATGGCCAGGAAACCATAAGCCAAACCGGGTTACGCCAGCCTGACTTTCAACCCGGCAGCGGCCCTGATGCAGCTGCATGATGGAGTTAACGATGGATAACCCAAGCCCGCTCGAGTGCGCCGAGTCGTTACGGGAAGGATCCGCGCGGTAAAAACGATCGAAAATCCTTTCCTGATGCGCAGGGGAAATCGTCTCTCCGCGGTTAATCACCTCGATAGACAGACCTTTATCTGCTGGCGTCGCCTCAATGAGAATCTCGCTACCAGGCTCTGCATAGCGCACCGCGTTAGAAAGCAGGTTCGCCAGCGCCCGGCGCAGCAGCAGGGCATCGGCATATACCGTTCCGCTGGCGCGAATTTGAATCGTTACGTCACGGTCGGCGGCCAGGTCCTCAAAATACTCACCGATACGATGGACCTCTTCGGCAACCTCAATATGAAGCCGCTGGATCTCCTGGTCAGGCTGCTCCGCCTGGGCCAGAAACAGCATGTTGTCGATCATCCGCGACATGCGCTGCAGCTCTTCAAAATTCGAGCCCAGCAGCCGCTGGTAATAAGCGTTGTCCCTCGCGGTGCCCAGGCCGACTTCCGTCTGGCCGAGCAGGGTGGTTATCGGCGTGCGCAGGTCATGGGCCATATCGGCGCTGACCTGTTTTAACTGCTGGAACCCGCGTTCCAGGCGTTCGAGCATGGCATTAATCTGGTCGATCAGCGTATCAAGTTCGGTCGGAACATCCTGCTTATCAAGCCGTGAAGAGAGCGTTTTGGTGCCGATTTTTGCCGTGCGGTCGGCCAGCCTGCGCAAAGGGGAAATGCCACGACGGGCAAAAATCACCGCCAGCACAACGGAGATTGCCGCCATCATCGAGGCAAAGAGAATAATCTTGTTGCGGTACTCTTCCAGGATATGAGTTCTGTCGCTCAGTACGCGCGCCGAGATAATCTCCAGCGGTGGTAAATCGTTGGCAGAAGGGCTAATCGCGGCCATATACACCATCGGCGTGCCGTCCGCGTTATTGGCGTGATGCACGGCCTCAAGCGTCAGCCGCTGGTTGGCAGCAACTGCCGTAACGCCGGGAATCGCGCGCTGCATGGGGTTCACTTCCAGCAGCGTAGCGCCGCCCACATAGCGGATCACCAGCAGGGATTCAGTATTGCCCAGCATATTGGCAAACAAATGGGGCTTTTCGCGGATCAGCTGCCGCGCGTCAAGATCCCTCAGCAGCGTGCTGATCTGGTCCACGCGGGAAACCAGCGCGGCATCGTCGCGTATCGACAGCTGCTGGCGGAGGGCGTAATAAAGCGCGCTGCCCATCACGGTAAAAGCAACCAACGAGAACGCCGCCAGCAGGACGGCCAGGCGAAAGGTCAGCGAGACGCGCTTCATGACTCTTGCTCGCAGCGGTAGCCCACGCCGTGCACGGTATGAATCAGCCGCACAGGAAAGGGATCGTCCACTTTTTGCCGCAGCCTGCGCACCGCGACGTCCACAACGTTGGTGTCGCTATCGAAGTTCATATCCCAGACGCGGGAAGCCAGAAATGTTCTCGACAAAACCTGCCCCGGATGCTGCAGAAAGCACACCAGCAGCTTGAACTCTTTGTTGGTCAAGGTGATGCGTTTACCTTCTCGCTCGCAGCGGAACTTCGCAACGTCCACCACCAGATCCGCCAGCGACAGCACTTCTTCGGCTTCAGCCAGCGGCTGGCCACGGCGTAAAATTATGCGGATCCTTGCCAGCAGTTCGGCAAAGGAGAAAGGTTTCACCAGGTACTCATCGGCGCCCAGCCCAAGCCCGCGTAAACGGTCTTCGAGCGTGCCGCGCGCGCTGAGAAACAGCACCGGCGTCTGGCTGTGGGCGCGTAAACGCTCCATCACCGTCCAGCCGTTCATTTCCGGCAGCATAACGTCCAGCAGAATCAGGTCATAACTTTCTTCCCGCGCCAGATGCAGGCCGTCGATGCCGTTGGCCGCCCAGTCCGCGGTATAGCCCGCTTCGTTCAGCCCGCTGACCAGATAGGAGGCGGTTTTGGCTTCGTCTTCAATGATGAGGATTTTCAAACGGCGGGATCCTGTTAAAAGGAGAGAAAAGGGCGTGCAGGGCGCCCCAGTCTCGTCAGTATAAGATGCGTGAACCTTAGTATCCAGGCACGTGTGCGGCTTTCATGATCAGGTTAGCGACCGCTTCTGGCTGAGAAATCAGCGACACGTGGCTAGACTTCAGCTCAATGGTCTGAGCGTGCATGCGCTTCGCCATGAAACGCTCCAAATCCGGGTTAATGGTGCGGTCTTCGGTAGACACCGCATACCAGGTTGGTTTGTTGTGCCAGGCGGCAACCGTGGTTTTTGCCGTGGTGATGGCTTTACCGATCGGCTGCTGTACTGCGTAATACGCTTCGGCTTCTTTCACCGGCAGGTCACCGGCGAAATCATGCACAAACGCAGACTCGCTCAGCGCGCCGTAGCCTTCATCGCTCCACTTCAGGCCAGCAGAAGCCGGAGCCGCAAGGTATTTTTTGGTGAGCGCCGGGTAGTCTTCACCCGCTTCTGGCGCGCGGGCGGCGATATACACCAGGCCTTTAACTTCAGGCTCATCGCCAGCCTGGCTGATGACCATGCCGCCGTAAGAGTGTGCCACCAGAATAACCGGGCCGTCTTGCTGCGCCAGCGTGCGTTTCACTGCGGCAACATCATTATCCAGAGAGGTAGTTGGGTTCTGTACCGCAGTCACGTGCAAGCCTTTGGCCTGCAGCAGCGGGATAACTTTGCCCCAGCTAGAGCCATCGGCAAACAGGCCGTGCACCAGCACGATATTCTTCACTTCCTGGGGGGCTGGCGTGGTGTCGGCATGAGCGACGGAGCTGCCCAGCACGGCAAGCACGAGAGAGGCGATAGCAGAGAGATGGCGTAATTTCATGGTGTATCCTCAGGATTCAACAAAGGGGGTCACGGCTAATTTAGCGAGCGGAGGCCAACAAAGTGCTGACCTGGAAATGACAAAAAAATGACAAACGGAAAGCCAGGGCTATCAGCCACCACGGGATTTGTTTTCACGGGTGACCATCACGGCGAGCAGCCCGGCCAGCGCAAAAGCGGCGGCAACATAGGGAATGGGGCGAGGCCCGGTCAGGTTTATCAGCAGGCCGCCTGTCAAAGAGCCCAGCCCGATGGCTGCGTTAAAGACCGAGACGTTGACCGAGGTCGCGGCATCGGCGCCGCCTTCCAGGCGAGAAGCTTCTTTAAACACCAGGGTTTGCAACAGTACCGGCAGTGCGCCGTAGGCCGCGCCCCACAGCGCAATGGTGATGAAGATGGCCGTATGGCTGACGGCTGCCGCATTAAGACCGGCAAGACTGGCGGTGAACAGCGCAGCAACAATTCCCAGACTTGTGCGTGGCGCACGGGCGGCAAATGGCCCGACAGCGAAGTTGGTGATAACGCCTGCTGCGCCATAAACCAGCAGCAGCATGCTGATTTGCCCGCCGCTCTGGCCGGCCATTTGCTCAAGGAACGGCGTAATGTAGGTGTAGGCCAGGAAGTTAGCGGTGACCACCAGCGCGGTGATGCCGAAAATACCCAGTAAGGCGCCACTTTTAAACACCGCGGAAATAGCCCCGCGTTTGGCAGATTTGGCGATCCTCACCGCAGGAACTGACCAGGCGATAAGCGTGAAAACCACCAGGCACAAGATACACAGCGCGGCGAACACGGAACGCCAGCCGTAGAAATCACCCAGCATGGTGCCCGCAGGCACGCCCAGCACCGTTGCCAGAGAAACACCGCCAAAAACAACCGACGTTGCCCGCACGGCATTGCGTGAAGCCACCAGATGCACGGCAGTGACCACGGCGGTTGACCAAAATACGCCGATAGCCGCAGCCACCAGAATACGGCCAATGAATACCACAAAGTAATCCGCTGCCAGCCAGGTAATCAGGTTCCCGGCAAAGCAGGCGGCCAGCAGGCCAGCCATCAGCGTTTTGCGGTTAATGTGCCCCAGCAGCCCGGTGAGCGGGGCGGCGGTGAGGGCCACCATAAAAGCAAAAATGGTGACCAGATAACCGGCCACGCCCAGAGAAACGTTGAGTCCGGCGGCCATGCCCGGCAGTACGCCAACCGGCATCAGCTCGGTGCTGACAAAGGTGAAACAGCCGAGGCTGAGCGCCAGCACCGCCGCGATACTGCGGGCCCGGGACACATGCGCGCCATGCGGCGCAGCAATATTTGTACTGCTTGATTGCATAAAACCATCCTGAAAAGGTGAACAGATCGAAATGACGAGCAAATTGTGGCGTCGCGAAGGGCAGAATGCGATAGCATGAAAGGCATAAGACTTATGACCCGGAGTCACCAATGAGAGCATTAAGTTCGCAGTTGCTGGAAGGCGTGGACGTGATGGCGGCGGTTGTCGATACCCTGAGTTTTGGCGCTGCCGCAGAGATGCTGGATATGTCGCAGTCCGGCGTGAGCAGGGCGATTGCCCGCCTTGAAACAAGGCTTGGGATCCGCGTATTTGAGAGAACAACGCGTTCGGTCAGGCTGACCGATGAAGGTCGTGAGTTCTACGAACAGGTAATGCCGCTGATTGCCGCCCTGGCCGACGTTACCGGCGGGGCCGCAGGGGGCAGGCAAAAAATTCGGGGCAGGCTGAGGGTTAACGTTGACCCGCTGTTTGCCAGCCAGGTTTTGGGGCCGCGCCTCGGCGCCTTTATGGATGAAAACCCGAATCTGGAAATTGAGCTTCGCAGCCGTGATGAGCTGGGCGATCTTATCTCGGACGGCTTTGACCTGGCGCTGCGCTTTGGCCACCCTCAGTCTTCGTCACTGATAGCAAGAAAGCTGTTCGACACGCGGGTTTTTGCCATGGCCTCGCCCGAATATTTGCAGCGCTTTGGCCACCCGAAAACGCCTCAGGAGCTTCAGAACGAGCCGCACCGCTGCATTTTATTCCGCGAGCCGCTGACGGGGAAACCGTTCGCCTGGGAGTTTCACCAGGGGAAAAAGAAGCTGATGATCCAGCCCAGAGGCATGCTGACGGTCAACGATGCGGAAACCGCATTCAGCACCTGCCTGGCCGGGCTCGGCGTGGTGCAGATTTTTGAACTCGGCAGCGAGGAATACGTTTCTTCGGGGCGCCTGGTGCCACTCTTCCCGGCGTGGTCAGATCATCGTTTTCCGCTCTACGCCTATTATCCCTCGCGGCACCACGTTCCGGCGAAAACCCGCGCCTTGCTGGACTTTGTCAGCGGGCTGGTGGGTTGAACTTCTTAGGCAAATCAGGCAAAACGGAAATAGATATTTCGTTGGGAAGGAAAAGTGCATATGCAAATACCAGAACTCCATACAGAACGCTTGCTATTAAAGCCATTAGCCGCCGAAGATGCCTCACTGAAAAGAAAGAGTATGTCGTGTGTGATAATCTGATGTCGGTAAAATTCTAATCGGAGGAAATATGCACGGACCAAATCCAATGAACAAACATCCAATGGAAGGATTTCCTCAGGTTTGTTTCATTAAAAATACAGTGACAAATCCAAACATAATTGTGGGTGATTTCACCTATTATGATGATCCTGAGGGGGCTGAGAATTTTGAACGAAATGTTCTCTATCACTTCCCGTTCATAGGCGATAAATTGGTTATTGGTAAGTTTTGCGCTATCGCAAAAGGCGTCCAGTTCATCATGAACGGCGCTAACCACAAACTATCAGGCTTCTCTACCTTCCCGTTTTACATCTTCGGAAATGGATGGGAAAAAGCTATGCCGCAATCCGGCGATCTGCCCTACAAAGGCGACACGGTTATCGGGAACGATGTGTGGATAGGGTATGAAGCACTTATCATGCCTGGCGTAAAAATTGGTAACGGCGCAATTATTTCCTCGCGATCAGTCGTCACAACTGATGTGTCTGCCTATACAGTCGTTGGGGGGAATCCAGCAAAAGTGATAAAGAAACGATTTTCTGATGAAATAGTATCCGAACTGGAAAAATTAGCGTGGTGGGATTGGCCTGTAGAACGGATTACTGAATACCTCACTGCAATAATGTCTAATGATCTTGAAGCACTTCGCAATACCGAATGAATTGGTTTACGGCTGCCATCTTATATTTGGCAACTTCCGCTCCTCGCTCAAAGCAGCGAAACATACAGCCGCCGGGCCTTTCTGGCATTGATGCATGCTATCGAGGAGTCTGACTAGTAACCCCCAGGATTAACGTTCGGCTATCCACAGCAACGGAATCACCGGCAGGGCGAAAATGATAAGGAAAATCGTCAGCTCTTCACTCCAGCCGTAGCCCACTTTAATAACCCCGATCAGCATATTGACCGCCGTAATAAGGCACCACAGCACCGCAAAGCCTCTGGCGATAATCGCCTGGGCTGGCGGGTAGTCAGGGGTAAAAAGCCGAATCAGCAGATAACACCCGCTGGCGAGTAAAAATCCGCTCAACAGAAAGAGAAACGTGCGCATCAAACACTCCAGGAAATGGCCTGCGGCCTAGCTTTTGCCAGATGCAAGATAAGCCGCAGGCCGGGGGTTTACCGTCGGGGAGTAAGCAGGTCGCCTAAGCCAATACGTTGCAAAAACTCTTTGCGGATGCGGTCGGCCACCGCGTTCACCACTTCGGCGCCGTCGTCGGAGGGATCAACGTGCACCCGGAACGGGCGTTTGCCGTCCGGCGCATTCACGATGTCCACCATCGCCGCGGCCACGTCTGCTACGTCTGCATCTTCCGGCTCGCAGGCCGCCAGGCCTTTCAGCGCTTCATCCTCCAGGCCGGCCGTTGGGCCATGTTTTGTGTACGCCTGTTCGCGTTCGGTATCCGCAGGCTTGCCGGAATGCAGGAAATGGTTGGTGCCTTTGGTAAAGGCGCCCGGCACCAGAATAGAGCTTTCAATACCCCAGCGGCTTAGCTCGGCGGCATAGCTCACGGCCACGGCGTCTATTGCGGCTTTGGCGGCAAAATAAGGGGCCAGATAGGGGGGCGTGCCTCCCCTGGTACTGCTGCTGCCGACCCAAAGCACGAGGCCCTTTCTCTGCTGGCGCAAATAAGGCAGAGCCGCCCGGTTAACGCGCTGGGTGCCCAGCACGTTAATGTCAAACAGCTGGCTGAACTGCTCCGGCAGGAAGGCTTCAGCGGGGCCGTAGGACATATGTCCGGCGTTATGAACCACGACGTCGAGCCTGCCGTGTTCCGCAATAATCAGCGCGATGGCCGCATTCGCAGAATCCTGAGACTGCACGTCAAGCTCAACGGCACGGAGATCGACCTCGTGCTGCCGCGCATAATCCTTAAGGCTTTCAACCTGAGGGGCATTGCGGCCCGCGATGTCCCGCATACTGGCGTAGACGGTATGTCCGGCATGGGCGAGGGCGCGAGCGGATAACGCCCCAAAGCCGCTGGACGCCCCGGTTATCAGAATGATTTGCTGCATGGTTTTCTCCAGTTTGCCGCGAAATTTAAGCAAAGCCGCCGTTGACGCGGATAACCTGAGAATTCACCCAGCTGCCGTCCGGACCAGCCAGCGTGGCAACAATGCTGGCAATTTCGTCAGGTGTGCCGATGCGCCCGAGCGGGGCGAGGTTGGCGATGGCCTGGATTTGCTCTTCGGTTTTACCGTTCAGGAATAGATCCGTGCCGGTTGGCCCAGGCGCTACGGCGTTAACGGTAATATTGCGGCCGCGCAGCTCGTTGGCGAGAACGTGAACCAGGCCTTCAACACCGGCCTTAGAGGCAATGTAAGGGCCGTATGCCGGGAAGGATTTCGCGATAACGCTGGTTGAAAGGGCAATAATGCGGCCGCCTTCGTTCAGTGATTCGGCGGCATTAGCCAGCACCATAAACGCGCCGCGCAGGTTTGTGTTGATGACTTTGTCAAACTCAGCGAGGCCGGCTGGCGTGATTTTCACCATCGGCATAATCCCTGCGCTGTGCACCACTACATCGAGCTGGTTATTAACGGCTTTCGCTTCGGCAAACAGGCGAGCGACATCGCTTTCGGATGAGACATCGGCCTGGATCGCCACGGCTTCACCGCCGCTGGCCTTAATCGCCTGCACCGTTTCATCGGCGCTGGCTTTGTTACCGGCATAGTTGACGATGACGGTGAAGCCGTCGCGAGCCAGTCTTTCGGCAATAGCCCGGCCAATCCCACGGGAAGCGCCGGTCACCAGGGCAGTTTTCTTTGCAGTTGTCATGTTGTTCTCCAGATGCTGTGAGTGGGTCGCCCCGAGTGGGCGTGGGTGCATTGTTAATGTTTTTGAATTCGGGATAAATGGTGCTAATTTGATTAGATAATTTCGTTTTGGTTAATAATAGATGGATAAATTCGATACGTTGCAGCTGTTCACCCGCATTGTTGAGCTGGGCAGTTTCAGCCAGGCCGCAGACCAGCTTGGCATCCCGAGAGCCACGGCAAGCAATGCGATTAAAGAGCTGGAGAGCCAGCTTGGCTGCCGCCTGCTGGAACGGACTACCCGCCACGTGCGAGCTTCCCAGGACGGCAAAGCGTATTACCAGCGCTGCGTATATATTCTGGCAGAGCTGAATGATGCAGAGGCCGCGCTGCGACCGGTGGTCACCAGGCCTCGTGGAATTTTGCGCATCGACCTGCAGGGAACGCATGCGTCACAGATAGTTCTTCCGCTGCTGGATGAGTTTCATCGCCGTTACCCGGACATCGAGCTGATTATCAGCAGCGGCGACAGGCTGGTTGATCTGGTTCGTGAGGGGATCGACTGCGTGGTGCGAGCCGGTAAGCTGCAGGATTCTTCGCTGGTTGCGCGCCACCTGGCGGATTTGCCGCAAATTGTGTGCGCCAGCCCGGATTATCTGGCGTCATTTGGTGTACCTGAGCATCCGGACGATCTCGAGCATCACCAGTGTGTAAACTTCTTCTCGACCACGGGCGGCCTGAATTATCCCTTCGAATTCATCATCGATAACGAGCGGCGAGCCTTCTCGCCCAAAGGCTGGGTGACGGTCAACGAAGCGGAAAATTATGTTATCTGCGCCCTGCGGGGCTGCGGCCTGGTTCAGATCCCGCGTTACCACGTCGAACAGGCGCTGACTGCAGGTCGGCTGGTTGAAGTGATGAGCGACTGGCAAAGTCCGGCCATCGCTGTTTCTGCGGTGTATACCCAAAACCGGCAGCTTTCTCCGCGAGTACGCGTGTTTATCGACTGGCTGAAAGAGATTTATAGCTCGAGGTTTCCTGCGGTGGGTTAGTGCCTGGCTGGCCAGGCACTGAGTACCGGCTAAATAGGTTCAAACGGCAGGCCCAGCGAGTGAACGAACGTTTTCATCTGCGGGTACCACAGTCTGACGCCGGCCTTGCTGTCGGCAAAGTCATGGGAGTTTTTCCCGAAGGTACCGATATCAACCATTCGGGCTCGGTTTGCAGCCCCGGAGGCCTGGCTTGTGTAGGCGCTGAACATCTGCTGCGGCAGCGGCTGCGGCCAAAGTTCATCGTTATCGCCGTAGAACCAAAGCGACGGGTAACGCGCCCGTTGCCCGATACTGTCGTAGGCGTTCACCAAGTTTTGCTGCCAGCCTGCGCAGGTTTTCATGCGTAGCCCGCCGGAAAAGTTAATCACGCCCAGTACGCCGGGAATTTGCCGGGTACTCAGGGCCATGGTCACCAGCCCGCCATCAGACTGACCGGCAACCACGATGCGTGTGCGATCGACATACGGCAACTTTACCAGCGCACTGAGGGCGGCGGCAGAATCTTTGGCCTCGTCAAACGCGTGGCGGCGAACGTCGCATCCGTCGCGCGGATACTGCCCGCCTGATGCCGCGAAGCCTTCCCGCATAGGTATGGCAACCACAAACCCGCGGTGAACAAATACCGAGGCAATTTCAAGGTGACGTGAACGAGGCTGCGTGCGGGCGTTGCCGGGATTTTTGCCGTGATTCATTAACAGCAGAGGGAAAGGACCGTTGCCCGGAGGCTTGTAGAGCGTGGTTTCGAGCTCAACGATTTTCCCGTCAGTTTCGACCGGCAGCATCACAACCTGTTCGTTGAGTCGGCGATCCAGCCGCATTGATGAAGCAGAAGCGTCAGGGGCAGAGCGGCAGCCGCTGAGGGTGAGGAATAGCACCGAAACTGCGATGCTTTTGAGAGCCATTCCGGAGCGCTTTGGTTCCTGGGGTAAAGACGCTATCAGCCACTTCAAAGAACCCATCTGTCTGCCCTGGCAAAAAAATCGCGGTTGAATTACGCCGTGTCGTCCACGGTCGGCTGTTGTTTTGCATACAGATAAACCGACGCCCGCGAAATGCCCAGATGCTGCGCCACGGTTTCCATCGATTTACGGATATCCAGTAATCCTTCTTTTTTCAGCGTCTGCAACAGCTCAATTCTTTCCGAAGTTTTCAGCGCGCGCGGCGTCGTCGCCAGCCCGGCAGCATACTGGTCGATTCTCAGCCTTATGGCCTCTGAACCTACGGGTTCAATGTGCTCTTCCACCGGACCCGCGTGGGTTTCAGTGAAGCGCGACAGCATGCTTTGCATCCCTCTGAACAAGGTCATATCCAGATTCAGGCACAGCGCGGCGACGTACTCCCCGGAGGCATCTTTCAGCCCGATGGAGGTACTTTTTACCGGGCGACCATCGGCAAACTGGTTGGCGTAATTGGCAACCACTGCCGGAAAATCCGGGGAGGCAATGCGAGCCAGCCCCATTTCGGTTGCGGCCTGGCCGACTTTTCGGCCCGACAGATTGTTATGTATGGAGAGAATAGAGTGTTGCGGCTGTTGCAGGTCATGCACTACCACCTCACAAAACGGCGCGAAGGTCTCGCTTATCCCCTGGGCAATATTGTCGAGCTGCTCTAGCAGGGTATTGTCTGCTGGTTTTGTCACGCTATTCTCTCCTGATGTTTAACGCTGTGCGGCCCTGGCGAGTAACTCGCCGTAGCGGCTGATGTCGACGTTACCGCCGCTAAGGATGATGCCCACACGCTTGCCGCGAAGGCTCTCTTTCATCCCGCGTGCGGCAGCAAAACCAAGGCAACCCGTCGGCTCGACGACCATTTTCATGCGCTCGGCGAAAAACTTCATCGAGTCGATCAGTTCGTCATCGCTGGCGGTAAAGATATCGTCCACGTTCTGGCGAATCATCTCGAAGGTATAGTCGCCGAGGAAGGTGGTCTGCGCGCCGTCTGCTATCGTTTTTGGCGTATCGATGCGCACAATCTTACCGCGTCGGAAGGACTGTTGCGCGTCATTCCCCGCCTCCGGCTCAACGCCATAAACCTTACAGTGGGGCGAAAGCCTGCGTGCCGCCAGCGAGCAGCCGGAAATTAAGCCACCGCCCCCCAGGCAGACAAACAGCGCGTCCAGTTCGCCGACCTCGTCAAACAGCTCTTTTGCCGCCGTACCCTGGCCCGCAATCACGTGTGGATGATCGTAAGGAGGGATCAGGGTCAGGCCATATTTCTCAGCCAGATCGTTACCGATCTGCTGGCGGTCTTCGGTGTAGCGGTTATAGAGAATGACTTTCCCGCCGTATTCCCGCGTCGCGGCTATTTTGGCCGCCGGGGCATCTTCCGGCATCACGATAGTGGCCGGAATACCCAACAGCCTTGCTGCCAGCGCAATCGCCTGGGCGTGGTTCCCGGAGGAGAAGGCCACCACGCCAGCTTCTTTCTGCGCGGGCGTGAACTGGGCGAGGGCGTTCATTGCGCCACGAAATTTAAACGCACCCATGCGCTGGTAATTTTCACATTTGAAAAAGACTTCTGCGCCAAACTCTTCATTCACGGTGCGGGAAGTCATCACCGGCGTGCGGTTGGCATGGTCTTTAATACGCTGAGCTGCGGCCACCACATCGTCATAAACGGGAAGAACTAGTTCACTCATTATGCCTCCTTCAATCGGTTGTCTTATTCAGAGAGCGCCACGGCTTCAACTTCAAGCGCTGCGCCGTAATGGAGCTGTGAAACGCCGGCTACCGCGCGGGAAGGGCGATGCTCGCCAATCCACTCCGCGTAGATTTTGTTAAATAGCGGCCAGAGATTGATATCCGTGATGTACACCCGCACGGAAACAAGGTGCTGCTTTGTTACGCCCGCGCAGCCGAGGCAGGACTCTATGTTTTGCAGCACCAGCCGGGCCTGCTCCTCAAAAGGCGCATCGCAGCGTGGGCTGCCGTCAACGGCAACGGGTAGCTGCCCGGAAATAAACACCAATCCGCCTGCGGTAGTGGTGTGCGAATAGTGCCCCACGGGAGCAGGCACGTTTTCGATATTGCGCAGCGTGATATCCGGAGCCATGTGTCCTCTCAATTGCGTTCAGATTTAGACAAATAATCTATATCTGGACTAAATGTTGATCAAGTAGTTTTCAACATGGAAAGCAGCAAGGGAGATAGTGGTGAGCTGGAAGGGAGGAGAAAGTCAGGATCGTGGTCGTTAGAGCGGGAAATGGCAATGTGTTACTATAATAAAAACGGGGTCTTAAGTGTTTAGGGATTATAACTATATGAGATTTTATGGCATCGACTATCTACAAACGCAGTCTAATATTAATGATTATTTAAAATACATCATTATATTTAGTGCTTTATTTATCCTGATCGTTTTTTTTAGCCTCTACATGCGTCATCGCTTACAAACTAAATATCGAGACCTAACAATAATCGTATTTTTATTTTTACTGTTCATTTCTGGTGTTCAGTATGCAGATTATACTGATAGTCAAAATATACACTCTCAATCATCACAAATGGTGAGCTTTGTTAAATTGTTATCAAAAGAAAAAGAAGTGGGTATGGATTCTATATTTTCAAATTCAGTACAGCTCTCGGATGGCATAATCGTTAAAATTAATGATCTTTACTATCGCGTTAATTTAAGTCCGGATCAAAAAACATATAGTTTAGTTGAGGTGTCGTTAGTAAACCCAGGCATAGAAATCATAAAAAACTGAGGAACAGAAATGATAATTTATACGCCAATCATGATAAAATTGGGTCTGGGGATACTGTGCCTGATTATTCAAATAAATCTCATGGGGAAGGGTAATCTGGCTCCTTCATCCGCAATGGACCAGGTTCAGAACTATGTGCTCGGGGGGATTATCGGTGGCGTAATTTATAATGAATCGATAACAGTACTACAGTTTGTTTTGGTGTTAATTATATGGACCTTCCTCGTTTTTGTCCTTAAATTTTTAAAAGAGAACAATCGTCTAGTTAAAAGGATTATTGATGGCAAGCCTATCACCCTGGTACATAATGGCAGTGTCAATGTTAAGGAGTGTTTACGCAATGGTGTTTCTGCAAATGATTTGATGTTCAAGTTAAGGGCGAATGGCATTTATGAAATAGAACAATTGAAGCGCGTAGTTCTCGAACAGAATGGGCAATTAACCATTATACAAAGTGGTGATGAAAATATACGCTATCCAATTATAGTTGATGGTTTAGCTAATCATGATCTGCTCGAAATCCTTAACAAGGACAATGACTGGTTAGAAAATGAAGTTATCAAGCAAGGCTTTAATAAAATCAGCGAAGTATATTTAGGTGAGTATCTCTCGGGCAGGATTAATTTATACGGATATGAAAGATAATATCTAAAACCAAGCGTCTGACCTATTAGGTTATAGATAAAAAAGGAATGCACTTAATCTCTTATATGTCACTTTCCAAGGGGAGCCTTGAGGTCTTCCCAGGATTTTCGGCTTAAAGGAGGGCTCTCTCGTCGAGGCAGTGTTGTACTGATGATGATGCCGCCCATCGCTGGCTTAGAGATAGCTTCAGTCCAGCATGACGGCATAAAAACCCCACCGCAAGGGTGGGGCGAGACAGCTTATTTCCCGGACCAGCCACGCAGCGCATTTTCACGCGCTTCTGCCTGCTGGGCCGTGTTCAACTTGAAGTAGTTTGGCGCTAAGGCACCTTCCCAGTCGCCGTACATTGGGTTAGGCAGCACGATGAACTGGGTGCCGAACTTGCTGCGGTTGTCACTGGCAAACTGCTGACGCTGCGCCTGATCTTTATGGTAAGTCGCTTTGCCAAAGTCATTCAGGTTGTCGCCGATGTACATCACCACGTCATAACCTTCGGCCTTGATCGCATCAAAGCGAGCCTGCTTGTTGGAGCTGTCGGTTTTCAGGCGCACGGTTTTGTCGCTCACGCCGGTAAAGCCCAACGTTTTCATGTTGGCGACGGTCGCGTCAAAGTCTTTGCTGTCGCGGTTTGACACATAGAACATGGTGCCACCGTGGCTGTTAACATAGTTGGCAAAATCCACCGCGCCGGGGACGGCCAGCGCCTGGCGAGCCTGAGTCCACTGGGACCAGGTTTTGTCGTCAAACGCTTTGTTATTTTTCGCCTGCCATGCGCTGTAGGCGCTGTTGTCCAGCATGGTTTCATCCAGATCGACAATCACCGCGCGCTTAGCGTTACCCTGTTTGGCTGACCGATCCCAGGCCAGGCGAGCGCTGTTAAACGACTGATACGCCAGCGCACGGTATTCGCCGGACTGCTGGAACCAGTCAACCGCCATCACCGTCTGGCTGGCCAGTTTTTGATCGGCCGCCTGCTGCTGATTTGCACAGCCCGTCAGGCTGACCAGCACCAGCGCCATCGCGCCACTCAATATACTTTTCTTCATCTTTTTATCCTTACCCTTGCTTATCATTAACGCCATTGATACCTGCCGGCCCCTGTACTGAACAATGCAGCGGCTTTTTCTAACAAAATCAGCAGGTATTATTAAAAAGTGTTTTACCGAATATTAAAGCTACGTTATCAATAGCTTTTTAATGGATCGACACTGGATACTCAATATGACAAAAATATTTCGACGCAATTTTTTTCCCCTGATGGTGGTGGCGGCCTTACCCGGCGTGAGCTTTGCGGCCCATGCCGCTGGCTGTGAAGAGACTCGCGCGGGCATCGACATGGGCTCCGGCACCACCAAGCTGGTGGTCGCCAAAGTGGACACCTGCAAACAGCGCATCAACAAAGTGCTGTTCGAGGATCAGCGCCCAATCGCTTTTAACGAAGATCTGTCCAAATCTGCGGACAACACCCTCAGCCCGGCGATACAGCGGCAGGGCCAGGCTGCGCTGCAGGAGCTGACGGCGGAAGCCGCTCGCTATCATCCAACACGTTTTAACGGCGTTGCGACCGCTGTTTTCCGCAGCGCCTCTAACGCACAGCAGGTTATCGATGCGTTTAACCGCTCCGTGCGGGTTAACTTAAAAATTATCTCCCAGGCGCAGGAAGCCGAGCTGGGCTTCCTGTCCGCCAAAGCCTCGATGCCGGTGCCGCTGGCAGACGACCAGATGGTGGTCTGGGACATCGGCGGCGGGTCGATGCAGATGACCACCTGGCTGCAAAAGCACGACAAATGGCAGCCGGAGATTTACCAGGGCAAGTTGGCTTCCGTCACGCTGAAGAACTACATCATCGACGTGGTGAAAAACAAAGACCTGCATGAGGTCAGTTCGCCAAATCCGATTGGTTCTCTGCGCGACGGCGTGCTGCGTTTTGTTCGCTTCTATGCCACAACCCACGTCAGCCCGGAGATGAAACAGGCGCTGGCAAAGCGTACCGTTGTGGGCATTGGCGGGGTGCATGATTTCTCCGTCAGCAAGCAGTTGAACGAAAAAGTTTACACCCTCGCCGATCTGCAAAAAGCCTCCGCCGGCCAGGTGTGGAAAGGGGACTCAGAGCTGCGCGGTGATTACCGAGCTACGGACGTCAGCAACCTGCTGCTGGTTCAGGGCTACATGGAAGCGCTGAAAATTCCACAGGTGACCGTGGTAAAAGCTAACCTGGTGCAGGGCGTGTTGATTCAATAGCGCCCTTTGAAATCTGCGGCGGCCGTTCTGGCGTGCCGCCGCCTTTCACATCAGCCGCGCTTTCTTCGCCCAATCATATGGATAAGCAGCCCGGCGAGGCTCAATAGGCCGCCCAGCAGCGAGGCCATTTCCCAGCCTCCCAGTCGCCATACCAGGCTTGCTCCCCATGAGCCCAGCGCCCCGCCGATAAACATCCCGCTCATAAACACGGTATTAATGCGGCTCCGGGCTTCCGGACGCAGGGCATAAATCACGTGCTGATTGGAAATAAGCGCCGACTGTTCGCCGAGATCCATCAGGATAATGCCGATCACCAGCCCGGTTAGCGACGTCCACAGGCCAAGCACCGCAAACGAAATAACCATCACCAGCGCGCCAAGTCCGATCACCGCATAAGGTCCCCGGCGGTCGGCAATTCGCCCGGCGAGCGGCGCAATCAGGATCCCGACGGCACCGACAATGCCCATCATGCCGGCAACGTCTGCGCCGAGGTGGAACGCGGCGTGCAGCTGCAGCGCCAGAATCGTCCACAGGCCGATAAACGATCCGAACAGGGCGGCCTGAATCCACGTTGCCCGGCGTAGCAAAGGTTCTTCGCGCCATAGCGAAACCAGCGATCGCATCAGGCTCATATAGGTCTGCTTGTTGCGCGGCGTATGGTGCGGCAGGGTGAAGAACAGCATGAGCCAGCCGCAGGCGGTAGCCACACAGCCCAGCCAGAAGGTGGCTCGCCATCCCCAGTGCTCGCCGCTAAAACCGCCGACGGCCCGGCCCAGCAGAATGCCGCAGAGCACGCCGCTCATCACCGTGCCGACCACCTGCCCACGGCGTTCCGGTTTGGCGAGTTCGGCGGCAAACGGCACAATCTGCTGCGCCACGGAGCCCGTCACGCCTACCGCCGCAGATGCAATAATAATGGTCACGACGTTGGGCGCTAATGCCAGGCAGGCCAGCGCCACCGCAAGCCCCGCCGACTGGCAAAGGATAAGCGTCCGGCGGTTAATTTTGTCGCCAAGGGGAACGAGTAAAAACAGCCCACAGGCAAAACCCAGCTGGGTTGCCGTGGGCGCGAGGCTCACCAGGGCTAACTGCCGGGGAAAAGCCTGTTGCAGCAGCTCCAGCAGCGGCTGGTTGTAGTAAACGTTGGCGACAAAAACGCCGCAGGCCAGCGCCATGATCAGCAGCAGAGTGGACGTTAAAGGCGAGTGTTCTTCGGCCTCGGGCAGGCGTTTAAGGGTAACGTCGAGCGGGTTATCCGACATGATTATTTCTCACAGGTGATGACGAACCCTGATGCTGAACGATTGTCCACCAGCAATCTTTGCCCTAGAATTTCAGACTTCTGAAATTACCTGAAAGCGACCGCACCGATGCCTGTCGACAACGCCCAAACCCGCCCGGAAAGAGATGACGATATGGTGGTCTTTGGCCGCTACCAGCTGTTTCCTGACCTTGGCCTGCTGCTGAGGGACGGCGTTCGCCTTGAGCCGGGCGAGCGGGCGATGGCGGTGTTAAAGCTGCTGGTCAGCGAGGCCGGGCAGGTGGTGGCGAAAGAGACGCTGCTGGAAACCGTCTGGCCAAAAGAGATCGTTGAAGAAAACAACCTGCAGGCGCAAATTTCCGCGTTGCGCAAAATTTTCGGCGCTGACCGCAATCTGATAACGACCGTTTTTGGGCGCGGTTACTGCTTTACCGCCGCGGTCAATAAGCTGCAGGCGGCTACTTCATCATTGCCGGTCAGCCCCACATCAACCAGTCTGCCTCGCCCACGTTCGCCGCTGATTGGCCGCGAAAGAGAGCTGGGTGAGATAAGAAAACTGCTGCTCGAAAATACTCTTTGTACTCTGGCCGGGCCCGCCGGTATTGGCAAAACCAGGCTGCTGCTGGAGGTTGTGCGCGAAGCCGCCGGGCTTTATCCAGACGGCATATTTTTTGCTGATTTATCCAGCCTGAACGGCGGCTCAGATCCGGTTCCGGTCCTGCGCGCGGCAGTAGCCGGCATTCGCGGAGCGGGGAGACAGCATTCTCACCCGGCGCTGCTTGTTATCGATAACTGTGAGCATCTGGCAACCGCCTGTGCGCAGGAAATTGAACGCCTGCTGCAGGCGAATGAATTGCTCAGCGTTTTGCTAACCAGTCAGACTCCGCTGGGCATTGAGGGCGAACAGGTGTATCGCATTGGGCCGCTGGCTCTACCGTCTGCGCAGGTGAACGTCAGCGAGGCACAAAGTTACAGCGCGGTTGAGTTTCTCGTCCAGCGCATTCAGGCGGCGGATTACCAGTTTCGCCTGACGGAAGAAAACGTGCGGCCCGTAGCGGCGCTTTGCCGGCTGCTTGATGCGGTCCCGCTGGCGCTGGAGATTGTGGCCGCCAGGGTTGCCAGCCTGGGGCCGGAAGCGGTGCTGGCCGACCTTGCGGGGCGAGAATCGCTGCCTGACGCTCCCAGTCTTGCCAGGACCTCACGCCACAGAACGTTAGCCGACGCGCTGGACTGGAGTTACCGGCTGCTGACGGCAGACGAGCAGCGAGTCTTTCAGGCTTTGGCTATTTTTCCCGGCGAGTTCGACCTCGCGGCAGCGAAAGGGCTGTTAAACCAGGAGCACACCAGTGACGTTGTAGCGAAAATGGTCGCGAAATCACTGCTGGTATTTCAAGCGGGTGCCAGACCGGCAAGGTATCGCTATCTCACGATTGTTCGCACATACGCTCGCGGGCTGTTGGCGGGCGATAGCGAGCAGCTTTCTCTCAGGCATGCGCATCTGACCGCAGACAACATGGTGCAGGCAACGGAAGCCTGGACGGAAGCATCCAGCCCGCACTGGCGTCGTCAGTATGGTTATTTGATTGACGATCTTCGTGCCGCGGCTGACTGGTGTTTTGGCGCAGGTCAAAACGCGCCGCTTGGCCGCAGTATTCTCGCTAACGCCACGCCTTTTTGGATCCAGCTTTCGCTGCACGGCGAATGCCGCCAGCGTATCACCGCGGCCATTAACAATCCGCAAAACGGGCACGCCACGCAGCGTGAAGAGATGCTGATGCAGGCGGCTTTAGGTTCTGCCCTGGGCTGGGCGCAGGGGCCGGTTGAGGAAAACGGCCAGGCCTGGCGGCGGGCCGGAGAGCTTGCCGGCACGCTCGGGGACCGAGAAATACAGCTGCAGGCAGAATACGGACTGTGGCTGTATCACCTGCGCAGCGGCCGCTATCAGCAGGCCGGGAACAACGGCAAAAAAATGGCCGCGCTTGCCGCCGAAATCGGTGACTATGGCGCTTTATTGACCGCCCGGCGTCTGGTGGGTACCGCGCTGCATTTTTCCGGCGATCAGCAGGCTGCGATCGGCGAAATTCAGGCATTGCTGGATCGCGCCGTGGATGATGACAGCCAGAGAGCGCCATTCCGTTTTGGACTGGATCAGCGCGTGGCTGGCTGGGCTTTCCTGGTCCGCACGCTGTGGGTGACCGGCGACATCGCCAAAGCCAGAAGAGCGGCGCAATTGGCGGTGGAGGAAGCAAGGGAGCTCGATCATGCCTGCTCGCTGTGTGCCGCGCTCGCGGAAGGCAGCTGCACGCTGGCGGCCTTAACCGGCGATATAGACCAGGTGCTGCTGATTGCCTCGCAGATCGAGACAATTGCCGTTGAGCATGGCCTGGGATTCTGGCGGCTTTATGCCTCGGCGTTTACGTTCTGGGGCAGGTTACGCAGGCAGCCAGAAGCTATTCTCCCGCCACAAATTCACGCGATGCTCGCCACCTTACGTGCCAATGGCTTTGATCCGGCTTATTCGATTTTTCTCTCTGATTTTGCCGCTGCTTTGGCGCAGAAAGGTCAGCGGGAGGCGGCGGATACGCTTCTCAGCGAACGCCTGTCCGTGCTCGACGTGAACCAGTCGCTTTGGAACCTGCCCGAGCTGATGCGTGTGCAGGCGCAAATCCGCTATTCCGACAGGCCAGAACATGTTCTGGAGTACAGCCTGGCGTTACAGGCCGCGCTGCTACTGGCGCAGAGCCAAACGGCCAAAGGCTGGATTCAGCGCATAGAGGCCGACATGCGCACTTCTGGTTAATCAACGACAAATCTCAGTCGGCAAAGAAGTCGCTTGCCTGTCATCTTCATCACCATTAATCTCAAAATAAGATTTAAACAAAAAAACATTTCCATTATGAGATTTAAAGGTGAGGCGTCATGACAATGCATTTCAGGCCAGAAATACGCGCGCTGCTGCTGGCGCTTGCGGGCGCGGTCGTGCTGGCTATCGGCATGGGCTACGGGCGTTTTTCCTATACCGGGATCCTGCCGGTGATGCTGAAAGAAGGGCTGCTGTCGCTGCACCAGGGGAACCTGGCCGCCTCGGCTAATTACGCAGGTTATCTTTTAGGGGCGCTGCTGCTGGCAAAGGCGAAGCCTGGCGATGCCCGGCGATTAAACATGGTCTCCGTGGGGTTAACGATTGGCTGCCTGCTTCTGCTGGCATGGACGAGATCGCCGTGGGCGGTTGTGGCGGTGCGCGGCTTTGCCGGGCTGTTAAGCGCGGTGTCGCTTATTGCTGCTTCGCTGTGGCTCCTGCAGCACATGAAACACCACCACGGCGCGCCGGTACTCTATTCCGGCGTAGGGCTGGGGATCTTTTTGTCCGCCGAATTTATCGCGCTCGGCAAGGCGTACGGCTATTCCAGCCAACAGATTTGGCTGATGTGCGGCATTACCGCGCTGCTGCTTTTTATGCTGGTGTTTCGGCTGTTGCTCAGCCCGCCGGATTACCTGGTGGACTACCAGCCCCAGGCGGTGGGCCAGATTGAGCAAGTCAAAGGGCCAGTGAGAGACGCCTGGCGGCTGCTGGCTATTTACGGCCTGGCCGGATTTGGCTACATCATTACCGCCACCTATTTGCCGCTTTTTCTCTCCGGACAGCTTAGCTCGCTGGATCCGGTGCAGCTTTGGGCTATCTTTGGCCTGGCCGCCGTGCCGTCCTGTTTTGTCTGGCACAAGGTCGTGCAGAAGTACGGCTATCGCCGCGCGTTTACCGCGAATCTTCTGGTGCAGGCCGCTGGCGTGGTACTTCCGGCTTTTAGCCAGTCGCTGCTGTTTTGCCTGTTGAGCGCTCTGCTGGTGGGCTTTACCTTTACCGGCACGGTCACCATTGCTTTGCCGGAAGCCAAAAGGCTGGCACACCTTGTCCGCTTCAATATGATTGCGGCAATGACCGCTATTTATGGCATCGGGCAGATTATTGGCCCGCTGGTCGCCGGGGAACTTTACGGTATTACCGGCAGTTTTAGCGGATCGCTGATGGCGGCCACCAGCGCGCTGCTGCTGGCCGGTGGGCTGGTGATGGCAGGGCGTTCAAAGGTTACTGGCTGAGGCAAGTACCTGCTTCATTGCCTCCAGCGCGGGGGAGCTGTAACCCTTACGCCAGACCAGCTGGGTGAGGGCCTGCGTTACAAACTGCTGCCGGGTGTCCTGCGGCAGGACAAGGGTTGCGGCCACGCTTTCCGGCAGCACGCAGCTGCAGCGCCCGGCGGCAAGGTTGGCGACCATCGAATGGTAAGAACTGACGTCCTGCACCTCAACGACGGCCTGGGTGTTGAGCAAAGCTTCGCCGCGTGCACGGTAAGAACAGCCTTTAGGGAAAGCGGCAAGACGAACTTCGTCGTGGCTGACGGAAGCTGGCGTGAGCAAAACCAGGCTTTCGTTAAAAACGTTAACGAATTCGAGATCCGGAGGGCATTCGATAATGCCTTCCGCGTCAGGCAGCAGGCTCACCAGGGCACAGTCCAGCGAGGCATTGCGAACGCGCTCCAGCAGCTGCTGTGTCGACAAGGTCTTTAAGCTCAGACTGACCTCCGGACACTGACCGTGAAACTGCTGAAAGACCGGCATCAGGCGGCTAGCGGCCGTCGCCTCCATTGAACCGATTTTCAGTACGCCAGCGGGCTTACCCGGGTGCAGCGCCTGCCTGGCTTCTTCGGCCAGGCTAAGAATTTTTTGGGCATAGGAGAGGAAGCTTACCCCCTCCGGCGAAAGCGTCATTTTTTTGCTGTCGCGCATGAACAGGGCCACGCCAAGCTCTTCTTCCAGCTGCTGAATGCGGGTGGTGATGTTCGACTGCACGCGGCCAAGCTTTTTCGCCGCTTTGGTCACGCTTTGCTCTTCGGCGACGATTTTGAACATCTGCAGTGTGGTGTGGTTCATATTTTTAATTCTCAATATGACAATAATCTTGATCTTAACATCTTCAAATAAGATGTTAAGCCATCAATCTCTTCCATCATACAGGCCCCCATGGCGGGCGTCTCCACCCGGCGCGGACATGACTCATGCTATCTCCGGCCGCGCGGCCAGCTGAATTACTGCGAACGCTGGTGCGCGAGGCGGGGCTGTAGAGTACCCCCTATTTTAACAGCGCCATCAGGATAGCGGCGACATGCTGCAGGGCGATATCCTGGCTACGGCGCTTGTGCCAGGCCAGGTGCAGCGAAAACCCTGCCAGTTTTAGCGGTGAGGGGAAGGCAACAAGCCCCTGAGTGAAGGGCATTACGCGGGAGGGCAGCAGCGCCAGCAGATCTGATGCGGCCAGCAGCTGCGGCACCATCTGGAAATTAGGCAATACCAGGCCGACCCGGCGGCTTAACCCATGCCTGGCAAGTTCAGCATCAACGGGCGTTACGCTTTCACCTTTGCCGGAGGTAATGACATGTGGAAATGCCAGCCAACGATGGAGGTCAAACTCTTCTGCCGCCGGATGGCCTTCCCGCATCGCCACTACATAATGCTCATTCATCAGCAGCTCGCTGTGGATGTCCGCTGCGGGCTGGGGAAAAACGGAAATGGCGATGTCCGTCGTGCCGTTCAGCAGCGCGATTTCCGCCTGCTCAGCGCCGCTCCACGCCTGCACGACAGGATCAATGCCCGGGGCCGACAGCTGTAGCTTTTGCATCAGCGGCACCAGCACGAATAGCGCCGGATAATCCGCCATGGTGATCCGCAGCTTCTGGCTAATTTGGTGCAGTGGAATCGCCGGAGGGTCGATAAGCTCGGTGATGCCGCCCAGGACAGATTTCAGCGGCGCGCGCAGGGACTGGGCCAAAGGCGTTAGCCTCATGGTTCCTCGCCCACGTTCGAGAAGCTCATCGTGGAAAAGGTCGCGGCAGCGGGCAAGCGCGGCAGAAGTGGCCGACTGCGACAGGCACAGCCTGTCCGCAGCGCGGGTGACGTGCGCTTCGTCGAGCAGGGCGTCCAGCACGACCAGGAGGTTGAGATCCAACGTTCTTAAATTCATGTCATAGATAATAGATTATCTCTATTATCTGTTGGAGTAATTTCTCAGGCCTCGCCATTCTCGTCTCATCAATCCAAGGAGACGACATCATGCACAAAACCCTGATCCTGCTGTTCCACCCGGACCTGTCCCGCTCAAACGCCAACGCCGCGCTGGGGAAGGAGGCGGCAAACCTGGATAACGTTGAAGTGGTCGATATCCAGGCACTGTATCCTGAAGGCATCGACATTTACCGCGACGGCGAGCGTGAAGCCGCAAGGCTGCTGAGTGCCGACCGCATTGTGCTGCAATTCCCGATTCACTGGTACTCCATGCCCGCGATTATGCGCCAGTGGCAGGACGCGGTACTGACCAGAATGTTCTACCTGAATTACGAAGAGGAAGGGCAAAAGCTGGAAGGGACGCCGCTGTTTGTGGCGGTGACCGCAGGCAACGTTGAAGAGTCTTACCGGCCCGATGGGCGCAATCTCTTTACCATTGAATCACTGCTGGCTCCACTTCGTGCCACCGCACATCGCTGTGGTCTCATCTGGCGTTCACCGTTTGTGGTCTACACTGCCGATAAGCTTGAGCCCGTGGGCCTGAAAGCAAAGGCCGAAGAGTACGTTATGGCCCTTCATCTGTGGCGTGAGGAAAAAATTTGAGGATTTTTCATTTTTTTTAGCAATATTTCTCACGCTGATTCGTCTACCTCATCACCAGTGATTATCTGTAACCGTAACGAGGTAAACATAATGAGAGATTTTGATATGCACCGACATGACCATCATCGCCGCGGATTCTGTGGCCACAGAATGGGCAAACCAATTTTGCTGTGCGTGGCGCTTTTTGTTGTGCTCGGCCTGGTCGTAATGACGCTATGGAATGCGGTGTTACCGGGGCTGCTGGGCGTTAAGGCCATCGGTTTTTGGCAATCTTTAGGCCTGCTGGCGCTATGCCGGATCCTGTTCGGTGGCCTGGGCTTCCGTCCCGGCATGTTTGGTAAAGCCCGTCGCCGCATGCACGAACGCTGGATGCAAATGACGCCGGAGCAGCGCGAAGAGTTCATGCAACATCGCCGCGAGAAGTTTGGTTTTGGCCATCGTGACCGCTGCGGCTGGCATGCTCGCGGGGATGAAAGAATGGATCCACGTCCGCAGCAGCCATCGCCGGAAGAAAACAGCGCCAAAAAACCGGACGCTGAGTGACGCCGATGAAAGCCGGAATGGCAGGGGAATCTCTGCTGGTGACAGCGCTGAACGGCTGCCGGACCCGACTTAAAGCTTTTATTCGCGGGCGAACGGCGAGGCGTGAAGATGCCGACGATATCCTGCAGGAGGTCAGCTACCAGCTGATGAAAGTGGAGCAGCCGGTGGAGAACGTCGCCGCCTGGCTGTTCCGCGCCGCCCGCAACGAAATGACCGACCGGGCGAGGAAAAAGCGCGAGCTGCCTCTGGCAGGCTGGTTCGGTGGCGAAGACGAGGATGATTATCCGGAAGATGAGCTGGCCGAAACGCTTTTTGGCACTCCGCAAACGCCGGAGGACGAATACCTGAAGCAGTTGCTATGGGAAGAGCTGGAAACGGCGCTGTCCGAGCTGCCTCCGGCTCAGCGGGACGTATTTATCAAAACCGAGCTGCAAGACTATAGCGTAAAAGACCTTGCTGGCGAGAGCGGCGACACCGTGCAGGCGCTGCTCTCCCGCAAACACAAAGCCGTTCTGTATCTGCGCACCCGGCTGCGCAACTTGTATGACGACCTGGCTGGTCACTGACACAGCCCCCGGATCTGCCCAGGGACGGGCGATCCGGCTTTTTTTAGCCAATCATTCCCCCCAACGCTCCTTGATGTAATTCACCGCCTGCCGGGTCTGTGGCTGGTTCAGGTAGTTTTCCCTGAACAGGATTGTGCCGTTAATGTGCGGCAGGGATTCGTTCAAATCGAGCTGCTTTTTCAGCTCTGGAACGCCGCCGTTAACCGTCCAGTCAGGCTCATTCTTTGAAGGTTCCCCGACTTTGTACAGCGCAATGCCAATATAGAGGCGCGTATGGGTCGGCTTCACGACGTCCGCCCACCATTTCGCCAGCACGTCATAGCGTGCAGCGCTGCGCGAGAAGGGCCAGTAGATCTGCGGGGCGATATAGTCCAGCAGGCCTTTTTGTACCCAAAGCCGTGTATCCGCAAACGACTCGTCATAGGCCGCCGCGCCGCGAGTCTGCGACCCGGCGGGATCGTGGGAAATATTGCGCCATACGCCAGCGGGGCTGACGCCAAACTCAACGCCGGGTTTTAGCTGCCTGATAGTGCGGGAAACCTGCTCAATCAGCAGTTGGGTATTATGCCGCCGCCAGTCGGCTTTCGACGCGTAGCCCTGGCCGTAAGTTCTGTAGGTTTGATTATCGTTAAGCGTGGAGCCCGGGGATTCGGTATAGAAGTAATCATCAAACTGCACGCCGTCAATGGCATAGTGCGAGACAACTTCGGCGACGATGCTGGTTATCCAGTCACGGACTTCCGGAATACCGGGGTCGAGTACGAAGCGGTCGCCAGAGGTTCTTATCCAGTCACGGTGCAGCACAAAGACGCTGGCGGGCTGGAGAGAAAGCGTGCGGTTCAATGCTGCAACAGTGCCGGGCGTGGTGTTCGTGGAAACGCGGTAGGGGTTAAACCATGCGTGCACCTTCATGCCGCGTTTGTGCGCTTCGTCGAGCATAAACTGCAACGGGTCGTAACCGGGATCTTCGCCAATGTTGCCCGTCAGCATATCTGACCACGGCAATATTTTTGAATGCCAAAGGGCGGTACCGTCAGGTTTAACCTGGAAGAACACGGTGTTAATCCCGAGCGACTTCAGCTTATCCAGCTTGTCTTTCAAGGCCTGCTGCTGTTGGTTAATGCGCCCCGATGCGCTACTGCCGTTAACGGAAGAAACCGGCGGCCAGTCCAGCCGGGAAACCGTTGCCAGCCAGACGCCACGCATTGGCTGATTGTTCTGCGCAGGCTGCGGGACATTCGGCTTACCCGATGGAAAGGGCGTCACCAGAGAAACCGGCGGTTTAGAGGCGCAGCTGGCAAGAAACAGCGCGACGGCAAGCATGGCAGCAGGCTTTTTAATCTTCATAACAGAGAGAAAGCGGCGTGAAGAGGCGATGATGTGCTCCAGATTTTTGCCGATCGTTAGATGACATGCATTTTCTTACTATTCAATATCAAGTCAATCTCTAACGCCGTTAAGTAAAGCAGACCCTGACTAACCTTGCTTACGATCAAAATCCTTATTTATCATCACAATAAATAGAACACATTTCGTGTTTTATCCTATTACGATTGTGCACCATGCCTTTGCTGACAGCTTAATCGCCCGATTGCTACTATCCCTTCGTTAATTGCTCATTTTTTATCTGCGTGTCCGCACGCCGTTATTTTTTGCTGTAGAGAAGCAAGGTGACCCGTAATGAAGCCTAAAACGCTGTACGATAAAATCATCGATACCCACGTCATCCGCCCTCTGGACGATCAGGGCAATGTCCTGCTGTATATCGACCGCTCTATCCTCAATGAATACACCAGCCCACAGGCCTTTAGCGGCCTGCGTGACGCTAATCGTCAGGTCTGGCAGCCAAAGAGTATTCTGCTCAACGTCGACCACGTTAACCCGACACGGCCCGAGCGCACGCCAGAGATGACTGACCCTGGCGGTGAGCTTCAGGTTCGCTACTTTGAGTCCAACAGCCGTGATTTTGGCCTCGAACTGTTTGACGTTATGGACCCCCGGCAGGGTATCGAGCACGTGGTTGCGCACGAGCAGGGGATCGTCCTGCCGGGCATGGTGATTGCCGCAGGCGACAGCCATACCACAACCTACGGCGCCTTCGGCGCGTTTGGATTCGGCATCGGCACCTCAGAAATAGAACATATGCTGGCGACTCAGACGCTGGCTTACAAAAAGCTAAAAACGCTGCGCGTGACGGTGAACGGTGAGCTGCCGTTTGCCGCGACGGCGAAAGACATTGTGATGCTGCTTATCGCCGAAATAGGCGCAGATGGCGCGACAGGTTTTGCCATTGAGTTTTGCGGCAGCGCGATTGACGCGCTGAGCGTGGAAGGGCGCATGACCATTTGTAATATGGCGGTTGAAGCCGGGGCGCGCGGCGCTTTTATGGCGCCGGATGAGAAAGTTTATGCCTATATCAAACCAGCACCTCGCGTGCCTAAAGGCGAGATGTGGGAGCTGGCGCTCAAGTACTGGCGCACGCTGCGCAGCGATGCCGACGCGGTCTTCGATAAAGAAGTCGTGCTCGACTGCGCGAACTTAACGCCTCGCGTGACCTGGGGCACTAGCCCGGACCAGGGCGGAAGTATTACGGACCTGGTGCCCGATCCCGCCGCTGAGCCCACAGCGGCAAAACGCCGTGACGTTGAAAATGCGCTGAGCTATATGGGCCTTACGCCCGGCACGCCGCTCTGCCAGATCCCCATTACCCATGCATTTATTGGTTCCTGTACTAACGGGCGTATTGAAGATCTCAGGGCCGTGGCGCAGGTGCTGCGTCACAGGAAAATCGCGCCGGGTGTAAGAGGTATTATCGTGCCGGGGTCAACGCAGGTTCGTGCGCGTGCCGAGCAGGAAGGATTAGCCAAAATCTTTATCGACGCAGGTTTTGAGTGGCGGCAGTCAGGCTGCTCAATGTGCCTCGCCATGAACGAGGACGTGCTGCAACCGGGCGACCGCTGCGCTTCGAGCACAAACCGTAACTTCGCGGGGCGGCAGGGGGCCGGGGCAAGAACCCACTTAATGAGCCCGGCGATGGTCGCGGCGGCGGCAGTGGCAGGCCATCTGACGGATGTTCGTCCGTTTTTACTGCAGGGAGAAGCGTAAATGGAACCCTTTAACCGTGTGACCGGCGTGGCCGCGCCGATGATGGCAGCCAACATTGATACCGATGTGATCATGCCGAAGCAGTTCCTGAAGGGCATTGACCGCAACAACCTGGACAGGGGCGTTTTCTTTGACCAGCGTTTCCAGACTGATGGCACGCCGAACCCGGATTTTATCCTTAACAAACCCGCATGGCAGGGCGCTCAGTTTCTTATTGTCGGCCCTAACTTTGGCTGTGGCTCCAGCCGCGAACATGCGGTGTGGGGATTACGTCAGCTTGGCATTCGCGCGCTTATCGGCACCAGTTTTGCCGGTATTTTTAACGACAACTGCCAGCGTAACGGCGTGCTGACCCTTACGCTGCCGACGGCGGATATTGACCAACTGGCGCAGGCCGCAGGCAACCCGGAGACCAACCGCATTATTGTCGATCTTGCTCAGCAGCAGATTAGCATGGGGGAGAATCATCTTGCCTTTACGGTCGATGAGCTGAAAAAGCATATGCTGCTGGAAGGCCATGATGCCATTAGCTATACGATGCAATACCAGCAGGAGATTCGGGAGTTCGAACAGCGCCACTTTGCCGCGCATCCGTGGCTACTGACCCAGGACTAACATTCAATGATGAAAGATAACGCTGACTTTGTTTGTGACCGGGGGGAGTCTCCTTTTATTCCTGGTTTCCAGTTAATGGACGTGACGCTGGATAACGGTATTTCACTTCGCGCCGCCGTAGGAGGCCAGGGCGAACCGCTGGTTTTACTGCACGGTCACCCGCAAAACCACGTCACCTGGCGTAAAATTGCGCCGGTTCTGGCACGGCATTTTACCGTCATCATGCCGGATATTCGCGGCTACGGAGACAGCGCTAAACCCGCCAGCGACGAAGATCACCGCAGCTATTCCAAGCGTGAGATGGCGAAAGATATCGTTCTGCTGGTGGCACGACTGGGGTTCCATGCAGGCTTTGCTTTTATGGGGCACGACCGGGGGGCTCGCGTTGGGCATCGTCTGGCGCTGGATTATCCTGAGCAGGTTAAACGCAGTATCTTTATTGATATCGCCCCGACGGCAACCATGTATGCGCTGACCGATAAGACGTTTGCCACCCGCTATTTCTGGTGGTTCTTCCTGATCCAGCCTGCGCCGATGCCGGAGAAAATGATCGCCGCAGATCCGGCATTTTTCCTGCGTAAGCACATCGATGGCCAGCTTAAAACGCCCGGCGCTACGGAACCGGAGGTGTTCGCCGAATATCTGCGTTGTTATCAGAATACCGATACGCTACGGGCTATATGTGAGGATTACCGCGCCTCGGCCACCCTCGATCTTGAGGATGACGACGCCGATAAGCATCTGCGCATCACCAGCCCTTTGCTGGTGCTTTGGGGGGAGAAAGGCACCGTGGGCCAGCTTTACGATGTCATCGCAACGTGGCAGGAAAAGGCGCTGGACGTGCGCGGCAAAGCTATGCCTTGCGGACACAGCCCACAAGAAGAGTGTCCTGATGCGCTGCTCGGCGCTATTATGCCGTTCTTAACCTGACTCCAGACGATGGCATAACGATGAGCCCCAATGAAAATCCGCGCGCCCCGTGGCCGCTTATTGAAGACCTGAACGTGTTTGTCACCGTGGTTCGCAAAGAAAGCTTTGCCAACGCGGCGGCGGAGCTGGGGCTCTCACCGTCTTACGTCAGTAAACGCATTGCTCTACTGGAAAAAAGCCTCGGCATGCGGCTGTTACACCGCAGCGCACGCGCCATTCATTTAACGGCAGACGGCCATAAGGCGATGACGGGGGCGCTGTCGGTTCTGGAGAGCATGGGCGATTTTGTTTCGGGGCTTGCCGCCTGGAGAGAGACCCTTGAGGGTAATATCCAGATGAGCTGCTCGTTTGGTTTTGGCTCAACCTATATGCCCGATGCACTGTCGGCGCTGGCGGAACGTTATCCGGCGTTAAACATTAAGCTGACGCTGACCGACAGGGTCGTTGATTTGATAGAAGAGGGTGTTGACGTTGAAATTCGCGTCGGCGACGATATTAAAGATCTGTATATCACCCGCCAGCTCTCTGCTAACCAGCGTGTACTTTGCGCCTCCGCGGACTACCTCACACAGCACGGCACGCCGCAGCAGATAGCCGATCTCCGACACCATAAATGCCTGGTGATTCAGGAACGCAGCTCGCAGTTCGGCGTATGGCCGTTAACCAATGGCATGGAAACTCAGCAGACCCACGTCAGTAGCCAGCTCTCATCCAATAACGGCAGCGTAGTCCTGAAATGGGCGTTGAAAGGGCACGGAATTATTCTGCGCTCGCAGTGGGAAGTGCAGCACTATATTGCCCGCGGCGAGCTGGTGCAGGTTTTGCCGGAGTGGTACCAGACCGCGAATATCTGGGCGGTGTATTCCAACCGCACCAGCGGTTCGGCGAAGCTAAAAGTCTGTATCGATTTTCTGGTGGACTATTTTCAACAGTTTCCGCCGGTGGAAGCGTCAGGCATGGCTAAATAATTTCAACGCCAGAATGCGAGAGATCCCCGTCCAGATGCATCGATGAGCTGAGATAGACCAGGCGTTAAACCTGAAAGATCCATTCATCGGGCTGTTTTTATTGCTATAAAACGCTATGATTTCCCTGGTAATAATTCGCGGCGTTGCGTGAAAAACAGGAGAGATAAAAATTGAGTAAAACGTCATTACAGGTCAAGCGGGTGCCTCTTGTCAGCCTTCTTAAAATTTTTGGTATCGGTTTATCTATACCCATGACCATACTTGGCCTGATCAGCGGGATCATGGGCTTTTTAGGATTTAACGGCGTAATGCTGAACGGGCAGCAGGTGTACGGTTTTTCCGCCCTGGTGGCAGGCCCACTTATTAGCATTATTGTTACGTTATTTTTGGTCTTATTTTTCGGTTTTATTTCATGGCTGGGGTTGAGAGTCTTCTGTAAATTCCGCGTGCTTAACCTAAGCATTCATCTGGATAAAATAGAGCCAGCCCGGGAGTAACAAATTTGCTGACGCTTATCTAATGCGCACAAATGTAATAACCACGCCGGTTTCCGCCAGCCTTTGTCGTGGGTTTTTACTTCTGGGAATATTCATGCTGGTGGGCTGTGCCCGCTCCGACGCGCTGTGGGGCGTGGTCGATAAGGTATGCATGACCAACTATCAGCAAACGAGCAGTCCGGCACCTTGCCAACAGATCTACATGCCGGAGGGGAAGGCTCACGGTTTTAGCGTTATCCAGAACCCGCGTTATCCCTATCATTTTATTCTGGTGCCCACGGCGAAGTTGAGCGGCATTGAAAGCCCGGAACTGGCGGCAGAAGGCCACACGGATTACTTTGGCTACGCCTGGCTTATGCGCCGTCTTTTGGCGTACCAGTACGGAGCCCCTGTGCCGGACGACAGGCTAGGCCTGGCCATTAACTCGGCCTACGGTCGTAGCCAAAATCAGCTGCATATCCACCTGACTTGTCTGCGTGAGGACGTCAGGCGTCAAATGCTGGCAGAACGCCCCTTTATAACGGAAGAATGGCAACCGTTGCCCGATAAGCTCCTGCGTTACACCTGGTACGCGCGGCGGGTGATGCAGCCGACCGTCATGGGAATTGATCCAATTAACAGCGTCGCGAGTCATTTCCATTTAACGCCTGAACAGCTGGCGGAGTGGGGCGTGGCCGTCATTCCCACAACCTACGGTAAGCAAAAAGGGTTTATTTTGCTTACCACTAAGCGGGGCTGGGACCGTAATAATCGTGCCTCGGTGGAAGCATTGCTGGATAAAGAGTGTGCTATTTTGCCGTCGCGAAGCAGTGATTAAATATTGCGTCCCCGCTATCGGCAATGTACACGGCGTCAGACTTTTTTATACATAGGTTATGTCTTTTTCTTATTTGCCAGTATTAGTGCAGTTTGAAAAACTCTTCCGGCCGCACCTGAACGGTGGGTAATTTCAAATTTGTTATTTTTATTGGTTTAAGGAAGACGTAATTTATGCGCTCGGCGATAAAACATACTGTAAAAATTTCTCTGCTGGCTGCTTCAATGGCAGGGGTTATGCTGCTTGCCGGCTGTGGGCCTAAGCAGGACGCGAACCATATTAAAGTAGGCATCAGCGCAGGTATCGATCAACCGCTTTGGGATACCGTCAAAAAGGTCGCCAAAGAAAAATACAATCTTGACGTAGAAGTGGTGACCTTCACCGACTATGTGCTGCCTAACTCTGCGCTGAGCAGCGGCGATATCGACGCTAACTCCTTCCAGCACGGCCCTTATCTGGATAAGCAAATAAAAGAACGTGGCTATAAGCTGGCCGCCGTGGGCAATACTTTTGTTTATCCTATCGCCGGTTATTCCCGCAAAATTAAAGCCGTATCAGAACTGAAGAATGGGGCGCAGCTGGCCGTACCCAATGATCCAACAAACCTTGGCCGCTCGCTGCTGCTGCTCCAGACGCAGGGACTTATCAAGCTCAAGGATAACGTCGGGCTGCTGCCAACCTCTCTCGATATCGTCGAAAACCCTAAGCAGCTGAAAATTGTTGAGGTAGAAGCGGCTCAACTTACCCGAGCTATTGATGATGATAAAATCGATCTCGCGATTATCAATACCAACTATTCAAGCCAGATTGGGCTGACTCCCGCAAAAAATGGCCTGTTTGTTGAAGATAAAAACTCGCCCTACGTGAACATTATCGTTGCCCGGGAAGATAATAAAGACAGCGAAAATGTGAAAAACCTTGTGAAGGCATACCAGACCGATGAAGTGGCCGCCGCCGCTGATAAGATTTATCACGGTGATGCCGTAAAAGGGTGGTAAATGCTATGTCAGGATCCCGATATTCGGGGTCCTAAACACTCAAGATGAATATCATGAATTTTTTATGGTGATAACCTCACCATGATGCAATAGCAGTACGCTAAAACAACGTGATGAAGAAGAGGGCAGAGTAATTTTTCGCTCAGGCGCGTTCATCGATGAAAGGGCATTGCAGCCAGGGTCAAACTTCACCTGATGATTGACTAAAATAACCTCAGACACTCCATATCCTCCAGCATCCCCGATCTCATTTACGTTCTTTTATTTTAAGAACATGTTACGAGCATGTAATTAAAGACATAAGATAAATTAATATTTCATAGATATCATTAAATTAACCATTAATTCAGATGCGGATAAACACATAATATTTTAACAACACTAAATAAAAATAATGCCTGGCATATCAGGGTGGAAATAGCTTCCACGTCCTCGTAAGATAATTCCCAGGCAAGCAAGAAAGCGAGCAGATATAAGTTTAAAACCTCAAATCGAATTAGAACCATTAAACGATCGGTTATTCTCATCTGAATGTTAAAAAAGGAGAACACCATGAACACATCACCGTTCAGCAACACCCCGACCATCACGGTCCTCGACAACCGCGGCCTGACCGTGCGCGACATCGCGTACCACCGCCACCCGGATACCCCGGACGTCACCAGCGGGCGCATCACCCGCCACCGCTACGACGCCCGCGGTTTTCTGACGCAGAGCGCTGACCCGCGCCTGCATGAAACGGGGTTGGCAAACTTCAGCTACCTCACGGACCTGGCCGGCAGCGTCCTGCGTACCGTCAGCGTAGACGCCGGAACCACCGTGGCACTGAACGACGCCGCAGGCCGCCCCTTTATCGCAGTCAGCAATATCCGTACCGCAGGTGACGGTACGGAAGACCTGAGCCAGGCGGTGACCCACACCTGGCAGTATGAGGACGCAGCGCTGCCGGGCCGTACGGTAAGCATCACGGAGCAGCTCACCGGCGAAGCCGCCCGCATCACGGAGCGCTTCGTGTATGCCGGCCACACAGCCGAGGAGAAGGCACTGAACCTGGCGGGTGCATGCGTCAGCCACTACGACACGGCCGGCCTGATACGGACCGAGGGCGTGGCCCTGATCGGCGTCCCGCTCTCCGTCACCCGACGTCTGCTGAAGGACGCGGATAACCCTGACGTCGTGGCCGACTGGCAGGGCGGGGATACCCCGGCCTGGAATGACCTGCTCGTTGGGGAGAGTGAGGGGCATACCAGCCTGACCACCACCGACGCCACTGGCACGGTGCTGACCACCACGGATGCACGGGGTAATATGCAGCGGGTGGCGTACGACGTGGCCGGGCAACTGTCGGGCAGTTGGCTGACCCTGAAGGATGGTACGGAGCAGGTTATCGTGGCCTCCCTAACCTATTCGGCCGCCGGACAGAAGCTGCGCGAGGAGCACGGCAACGGCATAGTGACCACCTACACGTATGAAGCAGAGACACAGCGCCTGACCGGGATTAAAACGGCGCGTCAGGCCGGGCATGCCTCTGGCGCGAGGGTACTACAGGACCTGCGCTATAAGTACGACCCGGTGGGCAATGTATTAAAAATTACTAACGATGCGGAAGAGACCCGCTTCTGGCGCAACCAGAAAGTGGTGCCGGAGAACACGTACGTCTACGACAGCCTGTACCAGCTGGTCAGCGCCACCGGGCGCGAGATGGCAAACGCCGGCCAGCAGGGTAGCCGGTTACCATCAGCCACCGTTCCCATTCCCGCCGACGACGCCGCATACACAAACTACACCCGCACATACACCTACGACGAAGCCGGCAACCTGACGCAAATCCGCCACAGCGCGCCGGCCACAGGCAATAGTTACACCACAGACATTACGGTGAGCAGATGCAGCAACCGGGGCGTGCTCAGCACGCTGACGAAAAAACCTGACGACGTCGACGCCTTTTTCACCGCCGGCGGGCAGCAGAAACAGCTGCAGCCGGGGCAGGACCTGGTCTGGACGCCGCGTAATGAACTGCAGACGGTGGCGCCGGTGGTGCGTGACGGAGGCACAGATGACAGTGAAAACTACTGCTATGACGCGGGCAGTCAGCGCGTGCTGAAGATGAGCGTGCAGGAAACGAAAACCAGCAGCCAAAAGCAGCAGGTGCTGTATCTGCCGGGGCTGGAGCTGCGTAGCACACAGAGCGGTAACACGGAGACGGAGAGCCTGGAGGTGATTACAGTGGGAGAGGCGGGCCGGGCGCAGGTGCGGGTGCTGCACTGGACATCCGGCAGGCCGGCAGAAATCACCGGCGACCAGATAAGGTACAGTTACGATAACCTGACGGGCAGCAGCGGGCTGGAGCTGGACGGTGACGGCAACATTATCAGCGCGGAGGAGTACTACCCGTACGGAGGCACGGCGGTGTGGACGGCGCGCAACGCGGTGGAGGCGGACTACAAAACCCTCCGCTACTCGGGCAAGGAGCGTGATGCGACCGGGCTGTACTACTACGGTTATCGGTACTACCAGCCGTGGGCTGGTAGGTGGCTCTCTACCGATCCTGCTGGCACAATAGACGGTATTAACTTGTTCAGGATGGTACGAAATAATCCCGTGACGCTAAGAGATAACGATGGCCTTTCTCCCGAAAGTATCGCCAGACGCTGGCTGGAAATAAGTAGAAAAAAACGTGCTGATAACAGTTTTCTACGAATGCAAAATAATGGCTCATTATTGAGAGATGGCTTTTTATCTGAGGCTGCATCCATGCCTGGATTCTCAGGGGGGGCGTTTTATCTCACGTCGAGTCTGCTATTTAAATTTCCTAATGCCTTCGGTTCAGAGCGGGACATTAAGGGGCAAGCATTACAAAATCAGAATTCCTTGCGTGCCAGTGAATTCAATACACAAGAAGTTGATTTTATTAAAAACTTCATCAAAGAAGATTTTTATTTGGCACACGCCACAAATGCAAACATCGAAAGTGAAAATGGAAACATAAATTTCTATTCAAGGAAAATGCTGCAAGATAAAAAAATTATTTTCAACGAGTCTAACTCCGATTTGGATGATGTTTATGGGTTAGGTAACGATGATTATGCGTTCTTCTCTCTGGAGATAGGCCCTGCTTTGAAAAAACAGAAAAGTCGGTTTGGCAACACCGTTTATAAAGTTTCAGCATCAAATGGCGCATTTAAGTTCGCATCACTATCACTCGTCGATCAGCTAACTATGGAACTCCCAGAGCCAAAAATACCCGGATTGTCATCTGAAGGTAGTGTTCAATTAGCTGGACGTCCTTCCTTAAAAAGAGAAGAGGTTTTTTTCCATGGTCTGGATGATTCAATTCTATCTCTGGCGAGACATATCGCTCTTTCCACAAGAGTTCTTTCTAAGCAGTCGGATAGAGATGTGATACTTAATGAGCGTAACCCGGACAAACTGGATCGCATAACGAACTATTTATTCAGGCCGGAGGTACGAGTTCCAAGAATGGCGGGGATCAAGAATGGAGGATATTTCAAGTACCGATTTGGAAATAGATAACCATCCCTGAACCAGCTTTATCTTCTCCAGGGCACGTCCCAGCCGCTTGTTATCGATGATGGCGCCCTGGTCAAGTTCTCCCAGACGGTCGTAAGTGATAAAGGGCAGGGAAGTGCCACTGGCCCGGAGCTCGATAGTGCCGTCCGGATACTGACAGACATCGATGTATTTCCTCTGAAAACGATGGTTTTCTTCATTAGCAGCTCCTTAGTATCTGTTTCTGTCATGTATCCAATAAAGAATGCCATAGCCGATTATTAAAATTGCGAAAAATACGATGGTTTGAGCTGTACTTGTTCCATACCACGCCACTTCTGGTTGAAAAGAATTTTCAGGTCGCCATCCTGCTTTGTAATCGAGAATTGGAGTGAAGCATGCCCAAAGTGTTGCTAGTGCAATTGGTATAACTGAGCGTAAAAAACCGCTATAGGTAATCAAGCCAAAAACAACAAGCCATACTAATGTCTGTCTGAGATCTCCAGCCGGCTGGCTGCAAGGCGTGTTGTCAGACGCCGGTCAATAACGTCCTGAAGGATCCTGAGTCGGTTCACATCGTTCATCGAGAAAAACTCCGTTCCGTATGCCGTCATGAGTCTCATCCTTTGGAAGCAGCGATCGCTGTGGTGAGACTGTAGCGCGGACATGTCTATTTGGTCAGAGACGGACATCTCAATTTAGCTACCACATCCTTTGTCAAAGCTCAGTAGAATTGTCTAATCACTGGCTCGTTAGAAATGTCCATATGTTGAAAAGGCCGCTGCGAAAATCCTTCCCGCAGCGGCCTCTTTAGCATAACGTCATTGTGCGAACTAATTTTTAACTATCCAACTCACTTAATTTTGCCGGGTTAACACTGTAAATCATAACAAAAATAGCCAGCAAACCAATGGCGGTTACTTCAACACCAAATTTATTAAAGGTAAGCTCTATAAATCCAGGGTAACAGACTAAAAGCCCGGGTATACTTACGCTAAATAAAGCTCTTATGATAAAATATTGGAGTCCAGTAGGCTTTCTCACGAAAAGGCAAAAAATAAAAACAACACAGCTAATAACAACACCAATAACTAATGGAATAGGCACTGTGCCACTGATTAAATAAGAGGGTAATAATATTAAAAATGCAGCCAGAATCATCAGCGCTGAAAGACCTTTTTTCATGAAGCTAACCTTTGCTTTATTATCAAAACCGTAAGTTGGAAGGTTGTTATCACTTAATAACTTCCTGAGTTTTTTAGTATCGCTTTTGGAATAGTATTTCTTTACCATTCGGTGCATTCCTGCGAATGCAGTTTTGCTTGGTGAAGCGTTAGGGGCAGATTTACACTGTCTATAAATAATATAGTGCGCTACTAACAATTCCAAAGCATCATGACAAGTTTCTGCAAGCCACTGGTTCCAATCGCTGCTTTTAATTTCCTCCAATGAATTATTGTGTGCAGTTTGGTTTTCTAGATAATTAAAAAATTTCTCTGCTGCAGAGTGGGCGTGTTCGAAATCTAACCCGGAGGATTCATGTTCTTCTAGTGAAGATATATAATTATCATAAAGGCGATTGATTTCATTCTTCTGCTTTTCAATAATAGCATGAATGTCCATGTTTGATTTCGCTACCTTTTTTGTTGATTGCCTTTGTTCTGTGCGCTTATTTTTGCAAGTAACTTACTGGCCTTGGATGTATCCAATCCATTGAAAACCATGCGTTTTATTGGTTTTCCGTATGTCCCGAGAACAATGTTCTCGACTACTGAGAAATCTTCACTGCCATTGAGTTTAATTATCTCATTAAACATCTCCTCTAATTGCTGGTTGCTTGGGTTCCATTCGATGATATTGAGTGTTTCTTCTATTGATTTTTTAAACATAAATAAATTGAAAGATAACGCCATCTCTATTCTACCTTCTTCTTGGTTTCTGATGGTTGCTGAGGCTCTTGTTTTTTCAGCAATAACCTTAGTGCTTTAGACGTATCTAATCCGTCTTTTAATGAAACAACATTGCCTCTGTTTTCAATTGTTGCTCCCTCGTCTTTTTGACCTTTATTATTTGTCATGGTTTATCCTCCCCGGTCTTCAGACTATTTTGTAATTCTTGTATTTTAGCAAGTACAGTCAATGCTCTAGCCGTGTTTAGCCCTTTTAAAATCAGGACCTCAATTTGTGGGCCATAGATGCGATAGATAACTTGTGATACTTTTTTTTGGTCTAAATCTTTATTTTTCAACTCTTCATACATTTGTTCAAGCTGAAAATATGTGGGCTGCCATTTGCAAATCCCCATAATTTCTTCAACCAACGTTTTAAAATGATCAAGCTTTGTTGGATTCATTTATTATTATTCTTATTAGTGCTTTTTTGCTGGCTACTTTGTGATTTTTGTATTGTTTCTAGCAATTGTTTAGCTTTAGACGTATCAAACCCATCCTGGGCAAAGCCTTCATGCCTCTTGTGTTGATTTTGCGACCCATTTTTTTCCGCACTCATAATTTTGCCTTTTGATTTCTTTGTGATTGTATTTGCACCGCGTAGCGGTTCGGGGTTCTGTGACACCCGAACTTTACCCCGGTTTCCTTTGTATATAATATCATTGAAGTTATTTACATTTCTCAGAAATCTTCTCTGGTTTTGATTGCAATAGCCGAAAGATAGCGCACACATCGCCGTTGGTCAGTGAGTACGAGGTTTCCGCCAAGTTCACCTTTTGCCAAAGATGGTCTCAGAGCTTCCCTGAAGCTTTATCATGGCTTCAAGCAGGTCATCTTCGTTCAGTGAGCGCTGGGATTTGTTGATACTAGGGGCGTGCCGTCTGCGGGAAGGCTCATCACCAGAACAAGGCAACGATTGTGAGCGATTATTGTCCAGCTTTCTCTGGACCTGACGGGCAACATCCAACACATGGCCAAGTCTCTTGTTATCCACAATGGCGACGGGATCAACCTCAGAAAGCCGGTCATAGGTGGAGTAGGGCAGCAGCACGCCATTTAGTCGCAGCTCCTTATGTCCGTCAGGGTAATGCCAGACATCAATATACTTGCCGATGGCTCTTCGACTGTACTCGTTGTCCTCAATCAGATAGAGCATTTTATCGTATTGTACAGTCAGATTTTTTGATACCCGGCGAGGCTCTCGCCAGGTAAATTCTGCATCAAGGTCATCGTCTAATGCCAGCGGCCGGTGCGCGTTAAAATCATGCAAGGGTTCTTTGGCAAAGCGCCGGTTATAATCCGCCATGTATTCTTCTGCAAATGCGTTGGCTGCTTCTATCGTACAGATCCCCTTAAGCCTGAGCTCCTTAACCAGTCGGTCCTGAAGTGTCAAATGCGCACGTTCAACGCGGCCTTTTGCCTGGCTGGTTTCAGCACATAAAGGAGTAATATTAAGGCAGCGCATGGCCCTGGCAAACTGGGTTTCGCCGGGACCGGTGGTGGCATGCTTATTATTGACTCTGAATACGCTGGCTTTATCGCTGTAGAGGATCATCGGTTTACCGTATTTCTCGATATAACCACGGGTCGCTTCAAAATAGGTAAATGTGGACTCAGATTTCACAAACAGCAGATGCATCAGGCGACTGGTGGCATCGTCAACATAGACCAGGGCAGTGCAGGGTCGACCCCGGTTTTCAAACCAGTGGTGGTCGCAGCCATCAATTTGTATCAGCTCGCCAGTACAAGGCCGCCGGTAACGGGGCTGATGAATTTTCGGTGCGCGTTGTCTGCGGGGGATCCAGAGTCCGGCCTTTATCATGAGACGTCGGATGGTTTCCTTTCCAAGGGCCAGACCGTGAACTTCCTCCAGCTTTTCCCGCGCCAGCGTGGGGCCAAAATCACGGTAGTGCTCCCGGATTATACTGAGTGCCTGATCTGTCAGTGACGCTGGCAACAGACGGTTACCAGTGCGGCCACGACTCTGGTTGTTCATGCCAAGCGGCCCGGACTGGCGATAACGTTTGAGCAGACGGCTGCAATGACGTGGCGTGATGCCCAGTATTTCGGCAGCCTGTCTAGGACGGAGATTGCGATCGATGACATCCTGAAGGATTTTGAGGCGATTGATTTCTTTCACGGTGAACATTCCGGCGTCATGTATAGCCATAGAAAACTCCTCATCAGGAAAAAGTGAGTCGTTGTCTAGACATACGGATCTGAGAAACTATAGCCTGGACATTCCTAATGAGCCACAAATAGACATTAGCATTGAGCCTCTACATCCTTGGTGCGCATAATGTATATTATGTTAAATTGAATACGCACCAGTCCTGTCCATATCCGATGCATATCTCCTTCCTGGCATTATGGCCTTACCTTATGCTGTAGCTTCTATTCCTCGAACCGCAATGGAAGATCGTTGATCGGCGGACACTCTTCGATGTCGACCGGCACTAATACCCTGCCTTGGTAGACCTGCGCCAGGCGTGGCTGTGGCTGGGGGGCTTCCGGGTTTTGCTCCATCACACCGCCTGATACACCGGTGATTCACTTAACACTTTTTATTCAAAAGTGGCCGGCATGGCAAAGAAGATGAAGAACCGATCAATATGCCGCCGTTAATGACATGATTATAAAGGAATTAGTGGATTATCCGTGCGCTACGTGAATTCTGGAGTTTTGGCAGTACCACAATGCGTCAGAATTCACATATGGAATGCAAACTCATGTTCAAGAAAACGCCCCCTCATTATCTGAAGCTGTAGAGCATTGTGCTATTAAGCTTCCTCGTATGTTCTTGAACCTATGCGATATTAAGGTCATATTTTTTTATCTTGCGGTACAGCGTAGCAATCCCAATGCCTAGTTCGTCTGCCGCCTGTTTTTTGTTGCTATACCGGGTTAAGGCATCGCGAATCATCTGCCGCTCCATCTCCTCCAGTCCGGTAACGCCCTCTTCTTCTTTTGCGGTCATAACGCGGGCAAGTGGCGTTGTCGGTTCGATGCGCTCATTCAATTTTCCGCTGTTGATCAGATTTGGTGGCAACAAAGACACGTCAATCACTTCACCAGACGGCACGACATGCACCAAATACTCCATCAAGTTGCTCAGCTCGCGGATATTGCCCGGCCATCGATACTGCTTCAGCAGCGTTATCACTTCAGGCGCAACGCCGGGATACACCAGCTCAAGTCGTCGGGTATGCAAATGAAGAAAATAATGAATCAGAAGCTCAATATCATCTTGTCGCTCCCGCAGCGGCGGCAGCCGGAGCGGAATAACGTTCAGCCGGTAGTAAAGATCCTCGCGAAACTTGCCGTCGGTGATAAATTGGTTAAGGTTTTGGTTGGTCGCCGAAATAATACGAATATCCACCGGTACGGGGTGGCTGGCACCCACCGGTTGAATTTCACGAGATTCAATTGCGCGCAGCAGCTTCGCCTGGAGCGTTAACGGCATATCGCCAATTTCATCGAGAAATAAAGTACCGTTATTTGCCGCCTGAATAAGCCCGATTTTGCCGTTAGCCGAAGCGCCGGTAAACGCCCCTTTTACGTAGCCAAAAAGCTCACTTTCCAGCAGCTGCTCTGGAATCGCAGCACAGTTAATAGCGATAAACGGCTTATCTTTACGGTCGCTGAGCGTATGTACCGCCCTGGCGACAACTTCTTTGCCGGTACCGCTTTCCCCTGCAATCATCACGCTGGTAGGGCTTGGTGCTATACGGCTAATTAACTTTTTTAGCTGCCGCATTGGCCGGCACTCTCCCACCATTTGCTCAATCTGCGGCCCCTCCTGCGGCGTCGAAATATCGGCTGAAGTATGTGACTGATGAAACGCCATGAGAAACAGCCATTGATCCTGGACAGCATGAAGCTGGCCAATGATCAGTTCTTTTTTATCATCGATAGAAATAACGTGCTGCATATGACCACGAATAAAATTTTGAGCAAAAGTCAGAGGGCGAAAATTAATCGCTTTACCCATTATACTGTCCTGACTTACCCCAAGTATTTTTAACGCCGCTTGATTGACGAACTTGATATTTTGCTCCTGACTGACGACCAATACTCCCTGATCCATGTTATCAATCATCGTTAAAAACATTTTTTGGATATTATCACCGCCACTTTGATCTTCAAGTAAGCGCGAAACAAATATAGAGGATACGTGACGAACGTAATCGGAAAACTCGGTGATGTTATCGTTTATTCTTTCTTGCTGATCGCACGTTAATGCGACCAGACTAATCACGCCTACGCACTGCTCTTGATAAATAATGGGAGTACCGAGGAAGGCTTTTTCTTTACAGGTTTCTTTACTCTCACAACCTTTACACAGTGGATCAAAGCGTGAGTGGGCGACTACCTTTTCCTTTTTTGTTTCGATAATGTAACGAAGAAGTCGCGAGTCTGTATTTAATTTTCGCCCAAGAAACTTTCCGTAAGTTCCCGTGCCGGCAACCCGGCACAGCGCATTGTCGACAATTTCAACCTCAAGTTGAAGTACGCTCGAGAGCATACGGGCAAAGCGTTGAATAGTAGGCTGAATTTGCATCAAAATGGATGGTGTATTCGAAGGTATCATAATATCACTCACTGAAAGCAATGCCGGGTGAACAACCGTACGTGTGGTTTTTGATGATACTACCTCAGCGCCAGGCAATAATTGATTCAGGCAGACTCTCTTTTGTACACTTAAAGGAAATATGGAATTCGCATCACACTTTATTATCAATATGATAATTGATGATGCTATTTTATCAATTATGTAAATTTCTCGCCCGGCATGTAATCCCCTCCCCCCTTAATCGGTATGCAAATATATACATAACGATTCCGGACATTAAACCTACGACAAAAAACCTCATTCGATTGTCTTGATTTCGTGACTCCCCTCTCATAACTCCGTCATTTTCACGTTCAAAACCGAATTAATCAGCAGTTGGCATGTTTATTGTTAGTTGAATTACAGCGCTGGCCTTAATACACCGCCACCAACAATTAACAAGCTGCTTCACTACCAGGATTGAAAAATGAAAACTGTTAACGAACTGATTAAGGATATCAACAAGCTTAATTCCAGCCTGCATGAGAAAGACTTTCTGCTAACGTGGGAACAGTCTCCTGACGAACTGAAACAGGTACTGGACGTGGCTGAGGCGTTAAAGACCCTGCGAGCCGAAAATATTGCCACCAAAGTGTTTAACAGCGGTCTGGGAATTTCCGTGTTCCGGGATAACTCAACCCGCACCCGTTTCTCTTATGCCTCCGCGTTGAACCTGCTGGGGCTGGCACAGCAGGATTTAGACGAAGGAAAGTCACAGATTGCACACGGTGAAACGGTGCGTGAAACCGCCAATATGATTTCCTTCTGCGCCGATGCCATTGGGATCCGTGATGATATGTTCCTGGGGGCCGGTAACGCCTATATGCGTGAAGTGGGTGAAGCGTTGGACGATGGCCACAAACAGGGCGTTCTGCCTCAACGCCCTGCGCTGATTAATCTGCAGTGTGATATCGACCATCCTACGCAATCCATGGCCGACCTTGCCTGGCTCAGTGAACATTTCGGCTCGCTGGAAAACCTCAAAGGCAAAAAAATCGCCATGACCTGGGCGTATTCACCAAGCTACGGCAAGCCACTCTCTGTACCACAGGGCATTATCGGCCTGATGACTCGTTTTGGGATGGACGTCACCTTAGCGCATCCGGAAGGCTATGACCTGATCCCGGATGTGATTGAGGTGGCTAAAAACAATGCTAAAGCTTCCGGCGGAAGCTTCCGTCAGGTGACCGATATGGCCGAAGCCTTTAAAGATGCGGATATCGTCTATCCGAAGTCCTGGGCGCCTTATCAGGTGATGGAACAGCGTACCGAACTGCTACGTGCCAATGACCATGAAGGCCTTAAAGCGCTGGAAAAAGCCTGTCTGGCGCAAAACGCGCAGCACAAAGACTGGCATTGCACCGAAGAGATGATGGCAAAAACGCTCGACGGTGAAGCGCTGTATATGCACTGCCTGCCTGCCGATATCAGCGGCGTTTCCTGTGAAGAAGGTGAAGTGGCCGATACCGTGTTCGAAAAATACCGTATCGCAACCTACAAAGAAGCCAGCTGGAAGCCCTACATCATCGCCGCCATGATCCTCTGCCGTAAATATGCCCAACCTGGACAACTGCTCGAAGAGCTGCTCAGCGAAGCGCAAAAGCGCATCAAATAACCTCTCCGGCTGGCCTACGGGCCAGCTCTACAGTTTCATCATCATGACGAATAAGGACAGAACATGTCTGCTTTCTCACTGAAAATGGATATCGCCGATAACCAGTTTTTCACAGGTGAAACCTCACCGCTGTTTTCTCGCGAACAGGCGCAACAGGCGCGGCATTTTCATCAAAAAATAGCGGGTTATAAACCGACGCCGCTGTATGCACTGAACGAATTGGCCTCGCTGTTTGGCGTGCGAAAAATCCTGGTTAAAGATGAGTCACAGCGCTTTGGCCTCAACGCTTTCAAGATGCTTGGAGGCTCCTATGCTATCGCCCGGCTGCTGTGCGAAAAGTATCAGCTGAATATCGATGATCTGTCGCTCGAAGATCTTAAAACGCGCATTACCGAAAAGATGACCTTTGCCACTACCACCGATGGCAACCACGGACGTGGCGTGGCATGGGCCGCCAAACAGCTTGGGCAAAACGCGGTGGTGTATATGCCTAAAGGCTCGGCACAAGAACGCGTTGACGCCATTGTGCGTCTGGGTGCCGAGTGCATCGTCACCGACATGAACTACGACGATACCGTACGTTTCACCCTGCAAACCGCGCAGAAAAACGGCTGGGAAGTCGTGCAGGACACGGCCTGGGATGGCTACACCAAAATTCCAACCTGGATTATGCAGGGTTACGCCACGTTAGCCGATGAGGCCGTCGAACAAATGGCTGCAATGGGCATTCCCCACCCGACTCACGTGTTCTTACAGGCAGGCGTTGGTGCTATGGCCGGCGGCGTGCTGGGCTATCTGGCTGATGTATACGGCGCCCGCAACCTGCATTCGGTGATTGTCGAGCCAGAACTGGCCGACTGTATCTATCGCTCCGGCATTAAAGGTCAGATCGTTAACGTCGGTGGTGATATGGCCACCATTATGGCCGGTCTGGCCTGCGGTGAACCAAATCCGCTCGGCTGGGAACTGCTGCGCAACTGCTCTACACAATTTATCTCCTGTCAGGACTCGGTCGCCGCTCTGGGAATGCGTGTGCTGGGTAACCCGCTCGGCCAGGATCCTCGCGTTATTTCCGGTGAATCCGGCGCAGTCGGCCTGGGCACATTGACTGCTATCCACTACCACCCTCAGCGCGAAGCGCTCATGAACAAGCTGCAGCTGGGCAGCGACTCCGTCGTGCTGGTTATCAGCACCGAAGGCGACACCGACGTGAAACACTATCGGGAAGTCGTCTGGGCGGGTAAGTACCCGGCCGCACTGTAATGCACAACAAATTCAGAACTGGAGAACATATTCATGGCTAAGCATATTCCGTTTAAATTGATTCTTGAAAAAGCAAACCACTACCAGCAGGACATGACCCGTTTCCTGCGCGATATGATTGCCATTCCGAGCGAAAGCAGCGACGAAAAACGCGTCGTTCACCGTATAAAAGAAGAGATGGAGAAAGTCGGCTTCGACAAAGTAGAAATTGACCCAATGGGCAACGTGCTGGGCTATATCGGTCACGGCCCGCGCCTGGTGGCAATGGATGCGCATATTGATACCGTAGGTATCGGCAACGTCAAAAACTGGAGCTTTGATCCGTATCAGGGGATGGAAACCGATGAGCTGATTGGCGGTCGCGGCGCGTCTGACCAGGAAGGCGGAATGGCCTCGATGGTTTATGCCGGGAAAATCATCAAAGATCTCGGTCTGGAAGACGAATATACACTGCTGGTTACCGGCACGGTGCAGGAAGAAGACTGCGACGGCCTGTGCTGGCAGTACATCATTGAACAGTCCGGTATCCGCCCGGAATTTGTCGTCAGTACCGAGCCAACCGACTGTCAAATCTATCGCGGGCATCGCGGGCGTATGGAAATTCGCGTCGATGTCCAGGGCGTCAGCTGCCACGGCTCTGCGCCAGAACGCGGTGATAATGCCATTTTCAAAATGGGCCCAATCCTTAACGAGTTGCAGGGGCTATCACAGAATCTGGGTAATGACGAGTTCCTCGGCAAAGGTACCCTGACCGTTTCCGAAATTTTCTTTACCTCCCCAAGTCGTTGTGCGGTGGCTGACAGCTGTGCGGTGTCTATCGACCGTCGTCTGACATGGGGGGAAACATGGGAAGGGGCACTGGAAGAAATACGCGCCCTGCCGGCGGTACAAAACGCGGGGGCAGCCGTATCGATGTATCACTACGATCGCCCGTCATGGACTGGCCTTGTGTACCCAACCGAATGCTACTTCCCAACCTGGAAAGTTGAAGAAAACCACTTCACCGTCCGGGCGTTGAGCAATGCCTACGAAGGTCTGTTCGGCAAAGCGCCGGTGGTTGATAAATGGACATTCTCCACCAACGGCGTGTCTATCATGGGCCGCCACGGTATTCCGGTCATCGGTTTTGGCCCTGGCAAAGAGCCTGAAGCCCATGCGCCAAATGAAAAAACCTGGAAATCACATCTGGTGACCTGTGCTGCGATGTATGCCTCCATCCCTCTGAGCTGGCTGGCAACCGAGTAGCTCTGCCCCGTCATTCCTCCCGTCGTTCGCGGCGGGAGTCTGGAGTTCTCTATGCGCGTATTGATTAAAAACGGCATTGTGGTCAACGCTGACGGCCAGGCAAAACAGGACCTCCTGATTGAGAATGGCCTGGTCAGCCAGCTTGCCGATGATATAGACGAAATCACCGTGGAGCAGCCCTGCGAAATTATCGATGCCAGCGGATGTTATGTGATGCCCGGCGGCGTTGATGTTCACACTCACTTCAATATTGATACCGGGCTGGCCCGCAGCTGCGACGACTTCTTTACCGGCACTCGCGCAGCGGCCTGCGGTGGCACGACCACTATTGTTGATCATATGGGCTTTGGTCCGGTGGGCTGCAGGTTGCGCCATCAGCTTGAAACCTACCATGGTTACGCAGCCTACAAAGCGGTTATCGATTACAGCTTTCACGGCGTGATTCAGCATATTAACCACGCCATCCTCGATGAAATTCCAATGATGGTTGAAGCGGGGATCAGCAGCTTCAAGCTCTATCTCACCTACCAGTACAAACTCAACGATGATGAAGTACTTCAGGCGTTGCGGCATCTGCATCGCGCCGGAGCTCTGGCCACCGTTCACCCTGAAAATGATGCCGCAATAGCCCGCAAACGCGCTGAGTTTTTAGCAGCAGGTAACACCGCCCCCCGCTATCACGCTCTTAGCCGTCCGTTAGAATGTGAAGCGGAAGCCATTGCCCGCATGATCAATCTCGCCCAGCTCGCAGGTAATGCACCGCTGTATATCGTGCATCTCTCTAACGGTCTGGGGCTGGAATATCTGCGTATTGCCCGTTCGCGCCACCAGCCGGTGTGGGTCGAAACCTGCCCGCAGTACCTCCTGCTGGATGACCGCTGCTACGAACGTGAAGATGCGTTGAAGTATCTGCTCAGCCCACCACTGCGTAATGCCAGCAATAACGATGCGCTGTGGTGCGGCATTGCCGAGGGCCAAATTGACGTGCTGGCGACCGACCACTGTGCGTTTTCTATGGCGCAGCGGCTGCATCTTTCCGGCGGTGATTTTAGCCGCTGTCCGAATGGCCTGCCGGGCGTAGAAAACCGCCTGCTGCTGCTGTTTTCGCACGGCGTGATGACCGGGCGAATAACGCCTGAGCATTTTGTCTCGCTCACCAGTGCTAACCCGGCAAAACTCTTTGGCCTGTGGCCGCAAAAAGGTCGACTTGCTCCCGGAGCCGATGGCGATGTGGTGATTATCGATCCGCGTCGAACCACGACCATTCGCCACGAAATGCTGCACGACAACGCAGATTATTCACCGTGGGAAGGCTTTGTCTGTCAGGGCTCTATTCGCCAGACTTTGTCTCACGGTCGGATAATTTTTAATAACGGCAGCTTCACCGGCATCGCAGGTCAGGGGCGTTTTATCCGCCGAGCCCCCTTTTCCTCCGCCCATTTACCAATGCGCGGCAATGCATCCTAAAGTGAGGAATCCATGAGTAAAAGAATTGTGCTCGCCCTCGGCGGCAACGCCTTAGGCGAGGATCTGGCCGGGCAAATGCAGGCCGTAAAACAAACATCGCAAGCTATCGTCGACCTGATTGCTCAAGGCCATCAGGTCGTCGTCACCCACGGTAATGGGCCGCAGGTAGGGATGATTAACCTGGCTTTCGAAGCCGCCGCCAAAACCGATGCACATACGCCAATGCTGCCGATGTCGGTCTGTGTGGCACTCAGCCAGGGTTACATTGGTTACGATCTCCAAAACGCTCTGCGTGAAGAGTTACTGTCTCGCAATATGCATATTCCTGTGGCGACGCTGATTACTCAGGTGGAAGTGGACGCCAACGATCCCGCGTTCAATAATCCAACCAAACCTATCGGTTCGTTTTTCAACAAGGAAGAGGCCGACCAGCTTTCCCTTAAGGGGTATGTGCTGAAAGAAGATGCCGGACGTGGCTACCGCCGGGTCGTCGCCTCGCCAAAACCGATTGATATCATTGAAAAAGAAACGGTTAAAGCGATGATGGATGCCTGCCACGTAGTGATCACCGCCGGCGGCGGCGGGATCCCGGTGATCCGCGAAGGTAACCATCTGCGGGGCGCTAGCGCGGTTATCGACAAAGACTGGGCCAGTGCCAGGCTGGCGGCGATGATTGACGCAGATATGCTGATAATCCTTACGGCGGTGGAAAAAGTGGCCATCAACTTCGGTAAGCCAAACGAACAGTGGCTGGATAATTTGTCGCTGAGCGATGCCGAGCGATTTATTGCTGCAGGCCATTTCGCCAAAGGTTCAATGTTGCCGAAGGTGGAGGCCGCCGCTTTTTTTGCCCGTTCACGCCCTGGTCGCAAAGCGCTGATCACCGTATTGAGTAAAGCAAAAGAAGGTATTGAGGGTAAAACAGGGACCGTCATTCAGGGGTAGGTTAACTAATCTGGCCCACACATTACACAGCGTGTCGGCCAAATTAACAAAGCGAGATCAGGCCATCGTCAGTAACGTTTTATTCTTCTTCACGTTTTGATTCATTAAGGTCATCAATGCCTCAAGCACCCCACCGCCTATCGCACGGGCTTTATCCGACACGCTGGTGTAATCCGCTTTCTCGCCCCGAGGATCGATATCACTGATCTTAAAACCGGTATCCACCACCAGCCCGTCGTTCAATAAGCCTCGAACCATGCCGCTTAACGGTGCCAGGATCTCTACATCGCCTACGGTAGCAATCACCTCACCTTCACTGACAATATCCCCCAACTGCACTCGGGAACACATTACGCCCGCACCCGGCGAGCGAATCACCCGCCTTGAGGTGTGCCCCATGATATTCCCCGGTACGCCAGTATTTTCCTGCGACCGGCCCTCATATATGACCTTCCCCAGCCAGTGACCGCGATTCGTTTCAATCACTGCGTGGCAGTCCTGCCCGGCGTTAAAGCCAGGACCAAGCGCGATAACCGCCGGCGCCAGTTCCCGGTGCGTGCCCAGGTTTTCTTTCGCCAGGATAGCATCCACCACACAGCCTGGCTGCAGTTCCTGAAGGGATTCGCATAGCGGGTCGACAAGCACCGGAATCTCGCCATTATCCGCAAGCCGCAGCGCTTCCTGCGCCGTGGAGACACGTTTCGCTTTTACCCCTTCAACCGTCATTTCACCGTCAAATACCGCCTGAGCAAACGCAACGGTACGGCGGATAACCGTGGGTTTTTCAACTTCCAGCATGATGACCTTAAAGCCCGCGTGCCATAGCCGCAGCGCCACGCCGGTGGCGATATCGCCAGCGCCACGGATCGCAACCCGCAGCGGCCGGGACGGTATTTCCGTGCTCATCATCAGCCCGCCTGGAGCCTTGTTTTTAAACTGTAAAATCTCGGCCAGCACGCTTATGGCAATCTCATTCGGCGTTTCTGCGCCAATGTTATAGCCCACCGGGGCATGTAATCGGGCAATTTTCTCTTCCGCCACGCCGTTTTCACGCAGCTGGCGCAAAAAGACCTGCACCTTACGTTGGCTCGCCAGCAGCCCCAGCCAGGCGCCTGGCAGCTCTATAAGCCGGTCTAAGGCTTCACGATCTTTATTATTGGTGGCAATCAGCACAAAATTATCGGGGCGAATTGCCAGTTTTTCGACCGCAGCACTGAAGGTGTCCGCATGTAGTAGTTGCGTTAGCGGAGGGAAAAATACAGGATTAAGGCTTTCCGGATAGATATCCGCCACCGAGATTTCAAATCCCAGCAGCGCTGCACTTTGGGCGACTGCTCGGTTAACGTGCCCTGCGCCAATAAGTACCAGCCGCGGGCGCAGGCCGTGAACGCTGATATATACCGACATCGCACCGCCGCAGTCAGAGCCCACGGCGTCGTTGCCGTTTCTCACCATACGGCCATGAAACATTCTCGAAGCTTTTTCATTTATTGCTTCAAGCGCTTCATCAATGACCCTGCGCTCCACCATGCCGCCTCCGATAGTTCCCAGGATACTGCCATCATCGAGGATCAGCATTTGAGCGGAATGCCGTGGCGTGGAGCCTCTGCTATCGACAATCTGAGCCAAAGCAAAGGGACGGTTTTGTTCTTCCAGTCTTGCAGCTTCTGAGAAAATATTCATAACAACCTCAAATGGATATCCTTTCATTACCCCGAAATGGAGTCACTTTCTCACTCGTCTGCGCGTAATGGCCTGGTTCTCCTGTACCGACCCGGCCCATATCACGTCTACCGCACCGCCTGTCAACAGATCACCTTCCTGTAAATTCTCATTTTGAGAAAGTTGGTTAAGCAGCCAGATGCGTCGACAACCCGGCGGTGTTCCTTTGAACGCGCCCTGTGGATGTTGAATCAGGCGATGCAGCATGGGCCAATTCAGCCTGTCACCCTCGGAGGAACCGGTTATGCGGGAAAAAAAAGGCCAGCGATGCACTGTCGCTGGCCCAAGGGCTTTTCCAAGCATACCAGCGCCCGTGATAGCAACTACGCAACAACAGGATAATGGGATGCAAGGTTCATGCTCATTTGGCGCTTTTATGGCAAAACCGTGAGCACCGTCCGCTTCTACCAGCACAACGTCAACATTACCTGCAGCCAGCAAGGCATCAAGCTGCGCGGGCGTAAAACCTTTGACCTTGCCCACGTTCGGTAACCAGGCTGAAAAACAAGCTTGCAGAGGGCTTTGCCATACCTCTGCGGGTAAAGCCAGGGGATCGCAACAGAAGGTAACCGGCAGGTGCCGCGGCAGGAACATATGAGTGGTGGTAGTTAGCAGAACTCGTCGCCCTGCCTGCTGCAATACCCTCGCCAGCCATAATAAAGTACTGGTTTTCCCTCCCGCCCCAACGGCAGAAATTAGCAACGGGCCGACGGTGACGTTTAAATCACAAAAAAGTACGCCTGCGTGAGGTATATTTTCCATTGTGTTTTGACGACTCCATAATGTTGAAGGGTATATGAAACAAGTCGACTGTATTATTCCTGCTGCAGGCCTTTCTTCACGCATGCGCCAATGGAAAATGATGTTACCCTGGCACAGTGGCACAATACTTGACGCAAGCATTAAAAATGCGCAGCAATTTTGTTCGCATATCATTCTGGTGACAGGTCATCGCCATGAAGAGCTTGAAGCTCGATATTTTCGACAACCCGGCATTACCCTTGTTCATAATCCAGATTATCAACAAGGGCTTTTTTCATCGGTATCCGCGGGCGTAAATAAGGCCGAGGCAGATTATTGTTTTATTAGCCACGGAGATTTACCCTGCCTGCATTTGGATGTATTCAAATCACTGTGGGAACAACGAATTAATGGCGCATTACTGCCTCAGTACCAGGGGAGGCCGGGCCACCCAATTCTGGCGAAACGTGATGTTTTGCAGAAATGTTTACAACACTATAGCGGGCAGTCAGTTCGTTGCGCCCTCCTGGCCAACAAGCATAAAATTATAGCGCTGGATTATCCTGAAATTATTTTTGATGTCGACACACCAGAAGACTTCAGCCGCCTGCAGGATTATCAAAAGCCCCCCAACCGTCAGTGAAATTATCATATTGATAGGTAAGTATTGTTTTTGAGAAATAGGGGAAGAAGATTTTATTAAGTGATTTTAATTCGTATTTCCGCGCCCCGCTCTGGTTCACAAACCCCAAACAACATTAGATCTCACTCACAATATTTTGCCGTCTCAATCATATAAAAAATACCTGGTGTGATTGTTGCTACTCCTCTCCCTAACCGCCGGTTCTCCGGCTTATTCGATTTAACAGGTCAGCCTAAGGAGAGGATTATGGGAGATATCATGCGCCCCGTTCCGTTTGAGGATTTATTGACGCGCATTTTTGATGAATACCACAATCACCGGTCTATCTTCGGTATTCCAGAACAGCAGTTTTATTCCCCCGCCAGCCAACAGCGCCTGAGTGTTTTTGGCGAGACGTGCGTAACCCCTGTTGGCCCGGCTGCCGGGCCGCACACTCAGCTGGCGCAAAACATTATTACCGCCTGGCTGACCGGCGGGAGGTTTATTGAGCTGAAAACGGTTCAAATCCTCGACCGGCTGGAACTGGAAAAACCTTGTATCGATGCGGAAGATGAATGCTTTAACACCGAATGGTCGACGGAATTCACGCTTCTGAAGGCGTGGGATGAATATCTGAAAGCCTGGTTTATCCTGCATCTGCTGGAGAAAGTGCTGCCGCTAACGCCGGTGAAAGAAGGTAAATCGTTTATTTTCAATATGAGCGTCGGCTACAACCTGGACGGCATTAAACAACCTGCGATGCAGCAGTTTATCGATAACATGATGAACGCCGCCGGCCATCCAAAATTTGAGCAATACCGTGAAACGCTCAACCGTTGGCTGCACAATACCGACTTCTGCGCCCGTTATCCGCACCCTGAACTAAAGACGCTGAGCCAGTGTATCCCGGCAGATATGGTTCATGGCGTTACGCTATCGACAATGCACGGCTGCCCGCCGGACGAAATCGAAGCGATTTGCCGCTATATGCTGGAAGACAAACAGCTTAATACCTTTGTGAAGCTCAACCCAACGCTGCTGGGCTATCCACGTGTGCGTGAAATACTCGATAGCTGCGGCTTTGATTACATTGGCCTTAATGAAGAATCGTTTGATCATGACCTGAAAATTGGCCAGGCGCTGGCGATGCTGCAGCGCCTGATGCAGTTAGCGAAAACGAAGAACCTTGGCTTCGGCGTGAAGCTGACCAACACGCTGGGCACGGTGAACAACAAAGGCGCGCTGCCGGGCGATGAAATGTATATGTCCGGGCGTGCCCTGTTCCCACTCTCTATCAACGTCGCAGCCCTGCTTTCCCGCGAATTTGACGGCAAACTGCCTATTTCCTATTCCGGGGGGGCGAACCAGCTTAATATCCGCGAAATTTTCGAAACCGGTATTCGCCCCATCACAATGGCAACGGATCTGCTTAAACCGGGCGGTTATCTGCGCCTGAGCGAGTGTCTGCGTGAGCTGGAGCAGTCCGATGGCTGGAATATGACGCAGGTTGATGTTGTCCGACTGAATGCGCTTGCAGAGAAATCCGTTAGCATGGCGTATACCCAGAAACAGTGGAAACCGGACGACCGCATTGACGTGGGCGAAAAATTACCGATGACCGACTGTTATGTCGCCCCCTGCGTTACCGCCTGCGCCATCAAGCAGGACATTCCGGAATACATTCGGCTGATGGGTGAACAACGCTATGCCGATGCCCTGGAGCTTATCTACCAGCGTAACGCGCTGCCGGCGATCACCGGCCATATTTGCGATCACCAGTGCCAGTACAACTGTACCCGCCTGGATTACGATAGCGCACTGAACATCCGCGAGATGAAAAAAATCGCCCTCGAAAAAGGCTGGAATGAATACCGGCAGCGCTGGCATAAACCTGCGGGCTCCGGGATGCGGCACCCGGTGGCGGTGATTGGGGCGGGCCCGGCCGGGCTGGCCGCGGGGTACTTCCTCGCCCGCTCAGGTTACAGTGTCACGTTATTTGAGAGGGAAACTAATGCCGGTGGCGTAGTACGTAATATCATTCCGCAATTCCGTATTCCCGGCGAACTAATCCAGCAGGATATTGATTTTGTTGTGAACCACGGCGTTAACATCGTTTACGGATGCGACCCACAACTGAGTGTCGAAAAGCTTCAACAACAGGGTTTCCGCTACGTACTGATCGGCACAGGAACCGATAAAAACAGCGGCGTGAAGCTACACGGCGATAACCAGAACGTGCATAAGTCGCTTCAGTTCCTGCGTGAATTTAACCGTGGAGATAACCTCCATCTCGGCAAACATGTCGCTGTCGTTGGCGCCGGGAATACCGCGATGGACTGTGCCCGTGCTGCGCTCCGCGTACCCGGCGTAGAAAAAGCGACCGTGATTTACCGCCGCTCTCAGCAAGAGATGCCCGCGTGGCGCGAAGAGTACGAAGAAGCGGTACATGATGGCGTAGCGTTCCGGTTCCTCAATAACCCGGAACAGTTCGACGCCGACGGCACGCTGACCGTGCGCATTATGGCTTTGGGTGAAATGGACGACAAAGGTCGCCGTCGCCCGGTTGAAACCGAAGAAACCTGTACCCTGCAGGTCGACACGTTGATTACTGCCATAGGCGAACAGCAGGACGGCGAAGCGCTGGCTGCGATGGGCATTCCGCTGGATGAACACGGCTGGCCAGAAGTTAACGCCGACGGTGAAACTCGTCATTCTGGCGTATTCCTGATTGGCGACGTCCAGCGCGGCCCTTCCTCCATTGTTTCCGCCATCGGCAATGCTCGTCGCGCCACCGACACCATTCTGGCCCGGGAGAACATTCGCAGCCATCACGGTGAAAAGCGCTGGAATAACGTCGATCCTGCGGAAGTCTATCGTCGCAAAGGCACCATCGTCGTGGCGCAGGCGGATAAAGACGACCGCGATGCCTTTGCCGCCCAGGAGGCTGCACGCTGCCTGGAATGTAATTATGTGTGCAGCAAATGTGTCGACGTTTGCCCGAACCGCGCCAATGTTTCTATTGCCGTACCCGGCTTCCAGAACAGGTATCAAACTCTACACCTCGATGCTTACTGCAACGAATGCGGCAACTGCGCTCAGTTCTGTCCGTGGCAAGGCAAGCCATACAAAGACAAAATTACCGTCTTTAGCCTGCCTCAGGACTTCAACAACAGCAGCAATCCGGGGTTCCTGGTTGAAGGCAACCGCGTACATATCCGCCAGGAGGAACGGACCTGGCTGTTAACTCTTGATGAACGAGGGCAGTTTACCAGGATACCGCCTCAGTTGGATGATATGTGCCGCATCATCAGCCACATCCACCGTCACCATCATTACCTGCTGGGAGTCGTTGAAGCATGAGTATCTCAATTCTGAAAAACGCCACAGCTGCACAGATTTATCCGGCGATGGTGCGTGAGAATGTCGACATCGCCATCGAAAACGATGAAATTATCGCCGTAGGGAGCAACCTCAGGAGTACATTTCCACAGGCCAATATTAAAGACATGCATGGTCGCTTAGTGATGCCGGGAATGGTCTGTTCCCATAACCACTTCTATTCAGGATTATCGCGTGGTATTCAGGCAAATATTGCCCCCAGCCCGGACTTTATCTCGACGCTGAAAAACCTGTGGTGGCGGCTGGACCGTGCGTTAGATGAGGAGTCGCTATACTACAGCGGGCTGATTTGCGCCCTCGAAGCAATTCGCAGTGGCTGCACGGCGGTAATAGACCATCATGCATCACCTGACTATATCGCCGGATCTCTCAGCCAACTGCGCAATGCCTTTCTGAAGACAGGATTACGCGGCATGACCTGTTTTGAAACCACTGACCGCAACGGCGGCTCGCAAGAGCTGCAGGCAGGCGTGGAGGAGAACATGCGTTTTGCATGTGAGATTGACCGGGCGCGTGAGGCAGGACTTGAGCCCTATCTGGTCGAAGCACATATTGGCGCACATGCCCCGTTCACCCTCAGTAATGAGGGGCTTTCGATGCTTGGTGAGGCCATAAAAGCAACCGGCCGCGGGTTACATATTCACGCGGCGGAAGACCGTTATGACGTGTCCCATAGTCACCATCATTACGGAAAAGATTTACTGGTACGGCTGGCCGAATATGATCTGCTTAACAGTAAAACGCTGGTCGCGCACGGCCTCTATCTTTCCGATGCCGACATCGCGCTACTCAATGAGTGTGATGGCTTCCTGGTACACAACGCACGCTCTAATATGAACAACCATGTGGGCTACAACCAAAAGCTTGGCGCCTGGCGGAATCTGGCATTGGGTACGGATGGTATTGGTTCAGATATGTTTGAGGAGATGAAATTTGCCTTCTTCAAACATCGCGATGCCGGCGGCCCTCTTTGGCCAGACAGTTTTGCCCGTGCCCTCAGCAACGGAAACGCCCTGCTTAGCCGCAACTTCAACGCCAAATTTGGCCGCATTGAGGCTGGCTACAAGGCCGACCTGACGATTATCGATTACCTGTCACCAACGCCGCTCATCGCAGAAAACATCGCCGGGCATGTTGCCTTTGGCATGGGCTCAAACCATGTCCACAGCGTGATGGTTAACGGTGAGATGGTGTATGAAGACCGACAGTTCATGTTTGACTGCGCACCTGTTTTTGCTGAAGCACAAAAAGTGGCGGCGAAAATGTGGCGGCGAATGGACTCCCTGCCTTGATTAAGCGTTATTTACCCGGTGCCTAAGGTGCCGGATCATGCGCCCGGAACGGATATTGTTCCGGGCATAACTCATTACCGAAGAAACAGACTCGCCGTAGCACACTCGCGCTGCTTTTGCATTTCCCTCAGTTGCTGCTCCCCCATCTTACTTAATGCCGATGTCGGACAAACATCAATGCACGCCGGGCCACGCTCGCGGCCGTTGCACAGGTCGCACTTGACTATAGTTGCCGTCTTTTGCTCAGGATTAACGCCCACGCTGATTACCCCGAACGGACACGCCACCACACAGCTTTGGCAGTCAATACAGCGTGATTCGTCGGCTTCGACACGCTCACTTCCCATCGTTAACGCTGCCACCGGGCAGGCGCTTACACAGGGGGCATTTTCACATTGATGGCACATCACCGGCACGCTTACGGTATCGAGGCGTAGCACTTTGAGTCGCGGCCGAAACGCCGCGTCCTCAGTAACGTGCTCCATAGCGCAGGCGATCTCACAGGTACGGCAGCCAATACAGGATGCCGAATCGGCCAGAATAAAGCTGGTCATGCTCCCTCCTTGCACTTAAACATCGCCAGCATTTCACTGGCCGCCTGCCGGCCGGCAACCATCGCCGTGACCACCAGGTCCGCGCCATGTACCGCATCGCCACCAGCATAGATTTTGTCATTACTGGTTTGCGTTGTGCCGCGCCCTTTCCCGCCGGTGCAAATCTGCCCCCAACGGTCAAGCTGCACGCCGTGACCACGCAGCCACGGCATATCATGCGCCTGAAAACCGAATGCCATAATGAGTACGTCAACGGGTAGCTCAAAATCGGAACCCGCCACAGGCCGTGGACGACGGCGGCCATCAGGACCCGGGTCACCCATCTCGGTGCGGATCATGCCGATCGCCTTCACTTTGCCCTTGCGGTCAAGTTGGATTTGCTGAGGCTGCACGTTAAACTGGAACTCAACGCCTTCTTCTCTGGCGTTAACTACCTCTTTTTTCGAGCCCGGCATGCTCAGCTCATCGCGACGGTAGGCGCAGGTGACGCTCGCAGCCCCACGGCGTATTGCGGTACGCAGGCAGTCCATTGCGGTATCTCCACCGCCAAGCACCACAACGTGTTTATCTTTAATGTCGATCATTGGGTATTCTTCGTTCTCCTCCAGCCCCATCACTTCGCGAGTGCTGGCAATCAGAAATGGCAACGCCTGAATTACGCCGGGAGCATCTTCACCCTCCAGTCCCGCCGCCATAAGGTCGTAGGTACCTACGCCAAGGAATACCGCGTCATAGTTCACCATCAGGTCGTTAAATTGTATATTGCGCCCAACTTCATGATTAAGGTGAAAACGGATGCCCATTTCACTGAAAATGCTTCGTCTGACGCCCAGAATACCTTTGTCCAGTTTGAACGGTGGAATACCGAAAGTGAGTAATCCTCCAATTTCTGGATGTTTGTCAAAGACATCAACCTGAACGCCAGCGCGAGCCAAAATATCAGCACATCCCAGCCCGGCAGGACCCGCACCGACAATCGCCACACGTTCTTTACGCGGCACAATATCACTTATCTGAGGTCGCCAGCCCGACGCCAGCGCGGTGTCGGTGATATAGCGCTCCAGGTTGCCAATGGTCACCGAGCCACCCTCATTTTTCAGCGTACAAGCCCCTTCGCACAGGCGATCCTGCGGGCAAACGCGGCCACAGATTTCCGGCAAAGAGCTTGTTTGATGGCACAATTCAGCCGCCTCGATAATCTTCTCTTCATTTACGAGCCTGATGAAGTCGGGAATAGAGTTATGCAGCGGGCATGTCCAGTTACACCAGGCTTTTTGTGCGCAGTGCAGGCAGCGCTCGCTTTCATACTCAGCATCACGACTGCCAAGCCCGTAATAGATCTCTTCGAATTGCGTTTTGCGAATGCCGGCTTCTACTTTTTTTGCTCCCACGCGAGGTGGTTTGCTGATAAATGTTTCCCGGCGACCAGGTTGACGAACCTGCACCGCCTGCCCTTGTACGCTTCGGATTTGCCGCTTACTGCGTAGGTTTTCTAATTCGGCATCGTCCATCAGGCGCAGCGCTTGTGTTGGGCAAACGCTGACGCAGGCAGGTTTTCCTGTGGGATGTTCGCTGCACAAGTCACATTTTTGCGCCAGCTGCGGGGCGCTGTCATCGGCAGACACCATCTCGATGGCGCCAAAGGGACAGGCGATCGCGCAACTCTTACAGCCAATGCATTTCTCTTGCTTTAATTGAATGCTGTTATTAGCAAAAGAGAGCGCGTCGGTTGGGCAGGATGCGACACATGGCGCATCGTTACAGTGGTGACAGGTTGTCGCATTGCTCTCTTTACGGTGGAAAACAACGTGGATCCGCGGCTGAAAATCCGCCCGCTTCAACGGCCATCTGTCCTGGTGATGAGCCGTCACGCAGGCAACCTCGCAGGCATGGCAGCCAATACAGCTCGTGGTATCGGCAACAATAAATCTGTTCATTTGCTTCCCTTTTATTATTCAATAAATACCTCAAGGGATACGATGCAATTTTCAGACGCATTTGTTGCTTTTAAGAAGAATGGATTTATTTTTGAGAGATGTGTCAACAAAATGATTAACAACAAAAAAATCAGTATATTGAGATCCCCCCGTGCTCTTTAGATTATCGCCCCGATATTAACTGACTACCAATATGAGAGATAAATTATCTCAATGTGATATTCCACGCGTCGCCTGTATTTACCCCTCATTGCCTGCCCATCCTTTATAGCTCATCCGCCGTGATTTAATTCACAAATATATTCATCTGCAACCAAACCCTGCATTTTTGGCACAGCTTACGCATAGATAACGTCGTGTGCGCAATTTGCTGATGGCGACATCAGCTCAGGGAGGCATCTGCCTTCGAATCGTAACTTCCTCTCCGCCTATACGAACGAGAGCCGAAGTCGTACAGGAGATAATTACTTCATGAAAGACTCTGCCATTCCTGCCTCAAACGCTACGGCATCAACCGAGCCGGTCGATGAGGTTCTACCTATTACACAAATGGTTCTTTATGGCCTGCAGCACGTACTGGTGATGTACGCCGGTGCCGTGGCCGTGCCATTAGTGGTCGGTAATGCCGTCGGTTTACCCGCTGAACATATTATCTTGCTGATAAGCGCCGATCTGTTTATCTGCGGGGCTGCCACTATCGTGCAATCGTTAGGAATTCGCCCCTGGCTGGGCTGTCGATTACCGTTAATTCAGGGGTGTACCTTTGCCGCACTGATTCCAATGGTGCTGATCGGAAAAGAGTACGGAATCGGCACTATTTCAGGCTCGGTTATCGTCTCAGGGATCTTTATTTTATGCTGTGCTCCGTGGATAAGCCGTCTTATACGCTTCTTCCCCAAAGTCGTCATGGGCGGCATTGTTACCCTGATTGGCCTGTCGATTATGCCCGTTGCCGGTGGCTGGATTGGCGGCGGCAACAGCAACATGAACGGGTTTGGAGATCTTTTTTCACTGCTGATGGCCGCTATTACGCTAATCATCATTCTTAATCTTTATACCTTCGCAACCGGCGTTGTAAAAAATACCGCCGTGCTCGTGGGGCTGATCATTGGCACAATTTTATGGAGCTTTTTTAAGCCGCTCGATTTCCATCTGGTTAACGTCACCCCGTGGATTCACTTTCCACAGCTGATGCAGTTTGCGCGCCCGGAATTCCATATTGTGCCGGTTGCCCTGCTGTCGATGGTCATGGTGGTAGTTATGGTTGAAACCATGTCTTCCATGATGGCCACCGGCGACATTGTCGGTAAGAAAGTGGACTCAGGCATGCTACGCAACGGCCTTAATACCTGCGGCTTAGCTACTACAATCTGCGGCTTCTTCAACCTCTTTCCTTACGCAGCCTTTGCCCAGAACGTCGGGCTTATCGGCTTAACCGGCGTACGTAGCCGTTTTGTGGTATCGGTCTCCGGAGTAATTCTCATTTTGATGGGCGTATTTTCCAAACTCGCCGCGCTGGTGGTGCTTATTCCTAAGCCAGTGCTTGGTGGCGCGGGGATCGTGATGTTCGGCATGGTGGCGGTATCCGGCATTCGTACCCTTGGCCAGGTCAACTATCGAAATAACAACAACGGAATGGTGGTGGCATTAACGCTTGGCCTCGGCATGATGCCGGTGCTGGTGCCGAACCTGTTTAGCCAGTTCCCTCCCATGATGCAGCTGTTTTTACACAGCGGGATAACTATCGGCACCTTGACCGCCATTGTTGCCAACTTAACGCTCAACGGTAGCGTACCACTCCGAGTCTCCCACGATGCCCTGGAACCCGATCCGGCTCCGCCTAGCGCCGCAGCACGCAATATGGCCGTGCGCACGGTACGCATGTGGCTCCTGCTACGCAAAGTACAGAGGGAGCAACAGCCCCAGCAAAACGTGGGGAAATAATGCCAGGCCGGATCTTACTCGCCCTGCTGGCGCTGGCATTGATGACAATTCCCGCCGTGCAGCAGGCCATCGCCTTTGGCGTCAGCAACCGTTTTAGCTTTGGGCTGTTGTTTTAGATTTACCGTTAACTGGAGGGCCATGATGAAAAAAGTGACCACCGTATGCCCATACTGTGCCGCAGGCTGCAAGCTGCAGCTGGTGGTAGAGAATGGGAAGATCGTGCGCGCTGAAGCGGCGATGGGCAAAAATAACCAGGGTACGCTGTGCCTGAAAGGCTATTACGGCTGGGACTTTGTCCACGATACCCGCATTTTGACGCCGCGCCTGCAAACCCCAATGATCCGCCGCCGCCGAGGCGGCAAGCTGGAGTCCGTACCCTGGAGTGAGGCGCTTGATTATGTGGCTACTCGCCTCACCGAGATTAAAGAAAAGTATGGTCCGGATGCTATCCAGACCACCGGTTCTTCCCGAGGTACGGGCAATGAAACCAATTACGTGATGCAAAAGTTCGCCCGGGCGGTGATTGGCACCAATAACGTGGATTGCTGCGCGCGCGTCTGACACGGCCCTTCGGTTGCAGGTCTGCACCAGTCGGTCGGTAACGGCGCAATGAGCAATGCCATCACTGAGATTGATAACAGCGATTTAGTGTTTATCTTCGGCTATAACCCGGCAGATTCGCACCCTATCGTGGCAAATCACGTCCTGAATGCTAAACGCAACGGCGCTAAGATTATTGTCTGCGATCCCCGGCGAATTGAAACCGCCCGCATCGCGGATATGCACCTGGCGCTGAACAACGGCTCTAACATTGCGCTCCTTAATGCGCTTGGGCACGTCATTATTGCTGAGGCTCTCTACGACAACGCGTTTGTTGCCCAGCGTTCTGAAGGTTTTGATGAATATCGTAAAATCGTGGCGGGCTATACGCCGGAATCTGTTGAGGCTATTACCGGAGTCAGCGCGCAAGAAATTCGCACCTGCGCTCGACTGTACGCCACGGCTAAGTCCGCCACCATTCTATGGGGAATGGGGGTGACCCAGTTTTATCAAGGTGTTGAAACAGTAAGATCGTTAACAAGCCTGGCTATTTTAACCGGCAATCTCGGTAAACCGGGCGTGGGCGTTAACCCTGTGCGTGGGCAGAATAACGTTCAGGGCGCCTGCGATATGGGCGCGTTACCTGATACTTTCCCTGGCTATCAGTTCGTTAAGGTTCCGGAAAACAGAGAAAAGTTTGCCCGGGCATGGAGAGTAGAAAGCTTACCTGCCCATACGGGCTATCGCATCAGTGAACTGCCGCATCGCGCTGAACACGGCGAAGTGCGAGCAGCCTACATTATGGGGGAAGATCCGCTGCAAACCGACGCCGAACTTTCGGCGGTGCGTAAGGCGTTTGAGACGCTGGAGCTGGTCATCGTACAGGATATTTTCATGACCAAAACGGCAGCGGCGGCCGATGTTATTCTGCCCTCCACTTCCTGGGGCGAGCATGAAGGTGTCTACACTGCGGCGGACAGAGGCTTTCAGCGCTTCTTTAAGGCGGTGGAGCCAGAGTGGGATCTCAAAACCGACTGGCAGATTATCAGTGAAATTGCCACCCGGATGGGCTACCCGATGCAGTACAACAATACTCAGGAAATCTGGGATGAGCTGCGGCATCTGTGCCCGGATTTCTACGGTGCTACCTATAAGAAAATGGGCGAACTTGGCTACCTGCAGTGGCCATGCCGTGATGAGTCGGATACGGACCAGGGGACGTCTTATCTGTTTAAAGAGGCATTTTCGACGCCGAACGGCCTGGCACAGTTCTTTACCTGCGACTGGGTTGCGCCCCTCGATAAACTTAGCGACGAGTTTCCGATGGTGCTTTCTACGGTACGTGAGGTTGGCCACTACTCTTGCCGTTCGATGACCGGCAACTGTTCTGCACTGTCGACCCTGGCCGATGAGCCAGGCTATGCGCAAATCAACACCCTGGATGCCGCACGGCTGGGTATTGTTGATGAAGCGCTAGTGTGGGTGAACTCTCGCAAGGGGCGCATTATCACCCGTGCAAAAGTCAGCGAGCGGCCCAATAAAGGCGCAATTTACATGACATACCAATGGTGGATTGGTGCCTGTAATGAACTGGTAACCGAGAATCTTAGCCCGATAACCAAAACGCCGGAGTACAAGTATTGCGCCGTTCGCGTTGAGCCGATTACTGACCAACAGGCCGCCGAGCAGTACGTAGTGGATGAGTATCGCAAATTGAAGGCGCGGCTGCGGGAAAGCGCGGTGGGCTAAGCGTTGGGGAACTTCTTGTCGCGTTGGAGTGGGCCGGGCGGTGTGATACCGCCCGGCGTTTTTCTTTCGTTCAGGATTTTAACGCGTGGTGAATGGAGTCGAGAATAGGCTGATAGCCGGTACAGCGGCAGATATTTCCTTCCAGTACATCTTTAAGCTGTTCGTCGCTGGGCTGCGGTTCTTTTTCCAGCAGCGCGGTGGTGCTGACCAGCACACCCGGCGTACAAAAGCCGCACTGTACACCGCCTTTTTCAACAAATGCCTCCTGCAATTTCTGCGTGACAGGATTATCGTTCAGCCCCTCCAGGGTGGTGATTTCCGCCTCATCGCACTGCTCTGCCAGTACCAGGCAGGAGCAGACCGCGTTACCGTCCATAATGACCGTACACGCGCCGCATTCCCCAATGGAGCAGCCTTCTTTTGTGGCTGTCAGCCGCAATGTATTGCGGACCAGATCCAACAGGCGCATATTGCCCTCCACTTTGGCTTCAACCAGCTTGCCGTTGACCTTTACTTTAATTGTGCTCATGGCTCAGTCCCTGCAGGACGCCTTCGCGCCCTGTCCTCATGGTTATTTTTCCAACGCTTGCGCCATCATGTCGCGGAACATGCTGATAAACACCGGCTGCTTATAGGCCGCAGACCAGCGTTTACCGATAGCGGCGTAAATCAGCTTGTCGAGTACCTCGCAGGCACTGTCGATAGTGGCCGGGTTCAGCCGTTGGCCCAGCAGGCAGCGTTCAACATCAATAAGTCGCTGAGGCTTGCTGAACAGCGCACCATCAACCAGCCGGCAGTAGCTCACCGTGCCGTCGTCGGCAATTTCCAGCAGCATGGTCAGGCTTTGACGAGTAATATTCAGCGCGTTTCGGCGACCCAGCTGATGGTAAAAGCCTTTAGCGTCAGGTTTTGTCGGCGGCGGCAGAATAAGACGGGTTAATAGCTCATCAGGCTCTCGCTGAGTTTTGTACCCCGAGATCAGAAACTCACCCAGCGACATCCGGCGCACGGCGCGATGAGACTGCAGCTCAATGCTGCCGTCGTAGAGGATGGCCGGTGGAATGGAATCACCACAAGGTGCGGCGTTGACGATATTGCCGCCGATGGTCGCCCGGTTACGAATCTGGTGCGAGCCCACCGTGTGGCAAGCCTGTACCAACAGCGGATAACGTTCTCGAAGCAGCCTATTTTCGGTAATGCGGTTGAACGTTACTGCCGCACCAATAGAAATTTCATGCGATTGTGTATCTTCGGTCACCTGCGTCAGCTCGCTAAGGCGCGAAATATCCACCAGCTTCATTGCCCGGGTTTGCATGCGCCCCTGCACAATCACGTCCGTGCCGCCGGCAATAGCCGTGACACCGTCACTTTTTAGCAGTTCCAGGGCCTCACTTAGCGTTCCAGGCCGCGTCACGGTGACATCCGTCAGACGTAATACCTGTTTCTTATTCCCAGGCTCGATCATCAATTCACTCTGACGAGCCGGTTTTTTCAGGTTATAACCCAGAATCACCTGCTCCAGGGTTAACGGCAGCTTGTTGAAACGAGTCCCCAGCGCAAAGCTCACCGCGTTATTGATGGCCGCGGCGACTAACTCCGTGGCAGGCTCGCCAATCCCTTTCGCGCCTAGCGGGCCGGCCTTGTCCGGGTTCTCAACGCCGATAACGGTAATCGGGGGAATATCTTTGATCGTCGGCAGCAGATAGCTGTCAAAGTTCTCGGACTTCACCTGCCCGTGCTCAATGTTGAAATCCTCTAACAGAGCATAGCCAAAGCCCTGTGCCACGCCGCCACAGACCTGCCCCTCAAACCCGACCGGGTTAAGAACCTGGCCGACATCGTGGGCGGCAGTAACATGCAGCAAGTCAGTTTTACCGGTGCTGATATTCACCCGAACCTCGGCCACCTGGCAGCCGTAAACCCAGGTAAAATACGGGCTGCCACAGCCTTTTTCTTCATCCCAGTGAATGGGCGGCGGCACAAACCAACCGTATTCAGTCAGGCTCACGCTGGCCCACTTAGTTTTATTCACCGCCGATTTGAAGTCGATACGCTGGCTATTATCATGTTTGTTGATAATAAAGCCGCCCTGCCACAGCGTATCCTCAAGATGAGCTGCCCCGATGCTCTCACCGACGACGCCGAGAATGCGCCGTTTGATCTTCTGCGCAGCATCAATAATCGCTCCGCCGCCGACCATTGTTCCGCGCGTCGCCGCCGTGGAGCCCCCGTCGCCGATGACCGAAGTTGGCGGCTCCATAAAATGAAACTCGCTCATTTCGATGCCAAACGCTTCGGCGGCAATCAACGTCATCGTGGTTTGCAGCCCCTGTCCGTTTTCCGACACCGACGTCGAAAGGCTGACGCTACCGTCTTCGTTGACCTGAATCAGCGCCGTTGAGGTATCAACCCCTTCAGCACCGATCGAGCACCCGCGATAGCTCAACGCCAGGCCAATACCGTAACGGTAGACGCCGCCCTTCTCGTTAAGCGCCTGATAATGTTTTCGTTTCGCCATAAACTCGGCCGAATCGGTAGCCTTTGCCAGCACTTCATGCGCGGAAACCGTATGTTGGTCAAACACCTGGCCGGTAATCGACGCATCGCCCTGGCGTAAGGCGTTAATTTCGCGCACCGTGACAGGCGACATCTTCAGATACTCAGCAATCTCATCCATTAGTGATTCGTGAGCGTAAACCACCTGCGGAGAACCGAAGCCGCGCATCGCGGAGGTGTAACTGTTGTTGGTGTACACCGCCGTGACGTCGATATGCACGTTTGGGATGGCGTATGGGCCTGCGGCCTGCACTGACGAACGCCAGGTGACAAACGGTGACGAAGCCGCATAGCCACCGCTGTCGGCCAGGATATCAACTTTAATGGCCTGGATACGGCCGCTGTCGTCCAGCCCGACCTTGTATTTCATTTTATATGGATGGCGTTTGCAGCTTTCGATAATTGACTGTTCGCGCGTGTAGGCAAATTTCACCGGTTTCCCGGTCAGATGCGTCAGCAGAGCCGAACGGCAGGCCAGATGGTCAATAACATCATCTTTGCCGCCGAACGAGCCCCCCATAACGGCGCGTTTTACGTTGATCAGGCTTTGCGGGCAGCCCATGAACTTAGCGACGAAACCGCGAACGCGGTGCGGGTTTTGCACCGAGCCAGAAATAATCAGGCTGCCGTCGGTAGGGTCAAGCCAGGTTAGCACCACCTCGGGTTCAATATAAGCATGCTCCTGAAAACCCACTTCATATTCGCGCTCGAGGATATGACGCGACTGCGCGAAGCCTTTTTCAACATCACCTTTGAGGGTGTGATGATGCGCGGCAATATTGTCGCTGCGTTCCGGATGAATGCAGCGCGCGTCTGGCGCAAGCGCAGCTTCAACATCGGTCAATGGCGCGTATGGCGTATAGCGTACGTGGATTTTGTCGGCCGCTGTGCAGGCCGCTTCATAGGTAGTAGCGGCAACTACGGCAATAACGTCGCCGTGAAAGACCACCTCATCCTTAATAATTGGCAGGTAATCTTTGACGATAACACCAACAACCGGCGTGCCGGGGATGTCCTGCCAGGTGGCAATTTTGACCACGCCCTCAACCGCCAGCGCTTCGCTTAAGTCGAGCTGATCTATTTTCCCTGCCGGAATATCCGCATAACGACAGACGCCGTATAACATATCCGGCAAAGTAATATCATCGCCGTAGATGGCCGTTCCTTTGACCTTTGCCACTCCATCCACGCGTCCTGGCGACGCTGAACGCAAAGCACACATAACGTTCCCCTTATTATCAAATCAGTAAGTCACTCACGGGAAAAACTCATCGTGCTAACAAATCCAAGATTTGTGCCAAAAATCAATGAGGTGGTGGCCGATGTGAATTTCTGTGATTAGACGTGCGAAAAAAAACGCTCAGGGAGCGAGAGCGGTTGTTCTGAGGAGAAAAGAGAATGGTTTTTAAACCTTATGCTGCGGAAATTCTCAAAGTAATAATTACGAATTATCAAAATAATAATGCACGGGTTGACGGGTTGCCCGCCCGGCAAATTGATTATCTGCGAGAAGCAGGTCCTTAGCTTTTCCCTCGTCTACAGTTAACTTATCCAACCCTCGTCGAATAAATTATCCCATGAGCTTTTCGCTAAGGACTCACCTCTTCGCCCGCCTGCGATTATTGATTTCGGTTGCTGCCGGGATCGTTTGTTATTACGTTCTGCCGGCCCAGCTCGGCACGCTTCAGCGACTGTTAATCAGCTGGAATGTCCTGGCCTGGCTCTACCTGACGTTTATCTGGTTTCGCATGCTGCGCACTGATGTGAGCGAGATTCAGCGAATTGCCAGAATACAGGACCAAAGCGCGGCGCTGGTATTAAGCATGGTTATCTTTGCCTGTATGGCCAGCATTGTGGCTATCCTGAGCGAGCTGCCGTCGTTACGTTCACTTTCTGGCACTCCACTCGTGTTGCACATTGTTCTGACCGCAATCACGCTACTGGCGTCCTGGACATTACTGCCCAGTTCGTTTGCCATGCATTACGCCCATCATCATTATCTGCACCGCAGCAAAGACGTCACGCCGATGATCTTCCCTGAAAAACCAAAAGATCCCGGATATTGGGATTTTCTTTATTTTTCATTCACCATCGCCGTTGCGTCACAGACTGCCGACGTGGCGACGGGAACCACCGGGATGCGCAAAATTACGCTTTTGCAGTCGGTTATCTCGTTTCTCTTCAACCTGGCGATACTGGGATTATCCGTTAACGTGGGTGCCGGGCTGCTGAGTTAGCGAGTTTGATATTTCGACGGCGAAAACAAAATAGACTATAATTTAACCAGCAAAGCTGCGCGGTAAAGGTGAAACACGATGCCTAATCCATTTGATGCCTGCATGTCTATCCTGCTTATCCTGGGCGCTCTACATGAAATGGGGCTGATCCCCTGGTAATGCCTGACTCAAACAGGCGGTTCTCTGTTCTAAAAAGAACGACGCTCAAGGGAAATTGACAGCCAGCCAAATCTCATTATGGTGAGAGGCGTGCTTACGCTATGTCTCAGGGAAACCATGAACTCATCGCTTCTGAATTTTGCTGGCAGTTTGCTTCAGGACGAGAAAACGCTCGTCGCTTCGTACGATCTTGAGTCCTTGTGCCCTACTCAGCGGAACGCTCTGCAACTGCAGGCGCTGCATCAGCCGGGAATTTATAACTACGCCTTGCAGCCCTTTTCTCTCGACTACCGTAACGTTAAGCGGCTTTGTATTATCAATGGCATGGGCGTCACGCTGGGCGATTCACTGATTGGCATTGCGGCGTTGCAGGCTATTAAGGCCATCAACCCAAAACTTCACCTGACGGTGCTGCGCCCTCACACCAGCCAGGCCTATGTGGAAGAGATTTATCAGCTGGCGGGTAACGTCATCGATGAGCTGCGCTATATGCCCACAGAGCTGATTTTTCTCGAGGGATATGATGCGGTGATTGATGCCGGGAACCAGCTCTTCAGGGAGGATTTCGCCACTCTGGAAATGCATGACTTTTTCCTGCGCCACCTTGGCATTGCCCCTGAATCCGTTGCCGATGATATTAAAACAAACCGCTGGCTTCGGGACGAAATGCCGGAGCAAGCTCCTCCTCTGGAAGGCCGTTACGTACTGTTCAATCACCGCGCCAGCACCCAACTTCGCAACATCCCGGATGCCGTACTGGTAGAATTTGTCGAGCATATCTTTAAGCGACACGGTATACCGGTTGCAGGATTCGGCGAGATAGACCACCCGCAGTTTATCGATTTGTCTTCACGTTCAAGGAATACCCGCGACTTTGTCGCCATTATCCGCCATGCCAGCAAAGTCTATACCTGTGATTCGTCGGCTCTGCACATTGCCGCCGCGTTTGGAGTACCCACGATGGGATACTTTAATGCCATCAAACCTGCGCTGCGGGCGGCCTGTTACCCATTATGTGCAAGTGTGGATATGGGTACGGAGAGTTCAGCCCTGCTTCATCAGAGCGACGATAACACCCTGCTGAGCGTTATTGAGGAGAATTATCGCCGCTATCTTAACCTTTTGCCCTGCCGCTAACTTTACCGGTCAATAAAACCGCAGATATTCCCCTCACGAGAGCATATATGATATAATTTTGACCAATTCATTGATTTTAAATAAAAGTAAACAAATTGTATTAATATGAAACAACTCATCCTGGCACTCAGTATTCTGATGCCGTTCAAAATTTCAATGGCCTCAGTCAACGGCACTTTTGACGTGAGAATGACCATTCTTTCGAAACCCTTGCCGCCTAAAGTGACTAAAATTAAACTTTCAGACGAAAGAGTGATGATTATTAATGAATGGTAGTGTTTTCATTCACCTGACAATCCCTATGGCGACAATTCGCACCCACTAAAAAGCCGCTGAGGGAGCCACCAGCGGCTTTTTTATCGGCTGGAGCCCTTTTCCCCATACTTATTACGCTTATGCTGATACAGCAGTTCATCCGCCTTAAGAAGCGCGGTTTCTAACGTATCACCGGCTGCCATCTGATAGCTTCCGTAAGAAAATCCAACCAGTTTGTCTTCATCGATGGTCAGAAGGTAATCGTGAATACGCGTGATAACTTCGTTAGATTTAGTCAGGCTGTAATCAATCAAAATCAAACTGAACTCATCCCCGCCAAGGCGAATGCCGTAGTCGCTTTTGCGAATGGATTGCGCGAGCGCCCTGCCCAGGTACTGTATGGCCCGGTCACCCATGTGATGCCCGAGGGTATCGTTAATCTTCTTCAGCCCGTCGCTATCAATAGAAATTACCGTTACGGCAATGTTATTACTCAGCAGCGCGTGAATCTTCTGCTCAAGCGAAGATGTCAGCACTTTACGGTTATACAGGCCGGTCATCGCATCGGTCATATTATCGTGAGACAGCGACCGGTTACGGTCGAGCTGTTTTTTGGCATAGCGGCAAAGTAGCCAGGTCCCGAACAAATAGAGGGCGACTAACCAGAGAATAGAGATCAGGAAGTAAATCCCGTCCAGCTGGATGTGCAGCGTATAGTAGCCGGTGATTTTTTCCGCATAAGAAATGGGCGTAAACGACTTCAGCACAGGATGGTGGAAGCTGATCTTAGCGCCGGTAGCATTGTCCGTAACGTACAGGGAAAGAAAACGCCATAACAGCGGCCTTTCCGCCGTATAAAAGGACGTGGCTAGATCGTCGATATTAATATCGGTAATGAATAGCCCTTTTATTTCCTCACGTTGAAATACCGGCGTAATCATGCTGATAATGTTTTTGTGGGTGTAGCCATCCGTATAAACATGGGAGACAATATTTTCTCCCTGTCGCAGATCGGTTAACGCGGAGCCGTCAATATTAATGGTCTTCGCGCTACGGTCGATATCTATACGGCCATTTTCACTCACCAGCCAGTTATTAAAGGTATAATGCTTGCTGTCGACAATCTTATTGATATAAATATAGTTATTTTTCAGATCTATATAGTAGCGGATATTGTTAAAAACATAGCCACTGTAGTTGGAAAAACTGTACTTAGATGCGGCATTGGCGGCGTTTTCTTGCCCAACGATCAACGACGCCGCATCGTTCTTCCAGCTGGCGCAGGATGGATTGCGAGTTTGCAACGTTCCCTTAAGTGTCGCTAATTTTTGGCCCGCGAGATTTAAACCATAAACACCATTTAATGATTCGGCATATTTACAAATATCAATATCTTTATTTGCAGCGGTTGTTATCCCTGACGGCGCAGAGGAGAAAGCACGAGACAGCCGAAAAGCCGTGTTCTGGTTAATATACTCTTCATGAAACAGCGCGGATTTTCCGTTTTCTGCAATGTACCCCATGTAGCTTTTCAGATCACGGTATTCCCGAAATACAAACCCGGCAAAAATTAACGTTGTCAGAATAACGATCAGGATAATGGTGTTGATGTACTTTAGCAGCGACAAGATGGTGTAATCCCTTGAAAAATCCCACTTGTTAGATAGGCTGGAGTATAGCATATCGACAGAACCGAGATTACCCGAAACGCAGAAAATTCCTGGTTGCAGCGTGTCAACTAAGGCACCAGGGTGCGGCATACGTCCAGGATAAGGTGCCGCAGCCAGCGGTGTGCGAGGTCAGCTTCTGAGCGCGGGTGCCACATTTGAGAAACGGTGATGGTTCTCGTATCCACCGGCAGCTCGAACATTGCCAGCCTGGCATTGTCTCCCTCAACCTCGCTAACAGATTGATTAAGCAGGAAAGAAGATGGCACCAGGGCAATCAGATCGGATGCCTGCGCCACCTTTAGCGACGCCGGAAACCCCGGCACTACGGCGGCAATTTTTCGCATCAGTCCCCTTTTAGCCAGCGCATCATCTACGGGCCCGGGCGTTGAGCGGATGCGACGGGAGGCAACCACATGCCCATACGAAAGATACTGTTCTTCGGTGACTTCAGGTATCCCGGCAAGAGGATGACCGGCCCGAACCACGCCGACAAAACGATCGCGAAACAGCGCCTGAAGCCGTATTTCCGGGCCCATTTCACCCACAACGCCGATTTCAAGGTCGACCAGGCCTTCGCGCAGATGCCGGGGCCCTTTTTCTGGCTTCGAAGTAAAACACAGCTGAACTCCCGGCGCTTGTGCTGCGGCAGCGGCGATCAGCGACGGTGCAAATGCCTCGATAAAGCCGTCATTGGCTCTGATAATAAACACGCACTCCAGCGTGGAAAGGGACAGCTCTGCCGTGGAGGGGCTCAGTAAGGCGCGAGCCTCAAGCGCGGCGTTTCTCGCCCGGTCACGAATCGCTTCGGCATAGGGCGTCAGCACCATATTTCTTCCCGCTCTGACCAGAAGAGGATCGCCGGTTGCAGCCCGCAGGCGACTGAGCGTACGGCTCATCGCCGATGAGCTTAACCCCAGGCGCCGGGCAGCGCCGGCCACGCTGCCCTCAGCCAGAAAGGTATCCAGCGCAAGCAGCAAATTCAGATCGGGTTCGTTCATTCTGGCATCCTGTAAAGAGATATGGCGTTTGGTGCAACTATTTAGTGCATATCATGCGTCTTCCGCCTGTCTTTAAGTATCACTATATTTGCTGCACTGACAACCTGATACTGATTGCCGCCCAACGGTAAGGAACCATTATGGAATTATTTTCAACCCAGCCAGGCGATGAAGGTTTACCCGGTCGCCAGCGCCTGATGGCGATGCTTGCCGTGATGACGACCGTGACGATGGCCGTATTCGATGGTTCGATGGTGAACATCGCGCTACCCAACATCGCCAAAGCGCTCGGCGTGTCTGCCAGCGATGCCGTTTGGGTGGCTAACGGCTACCTGCTTGCCGCCGCGATGACGCTGGCGATTTTCGCCGCGCTGGCTACCCGGCTGGGCTTCAGGCAAATATTTGTTTTCGGGCTGGGCCTGTTTACCCTGGCATCCGCGGGCTGTGCGCTGTCTTCTTCACTCGATATGTTAGTGATAATGCGGATCTTACAGGGAGTCGGTGGCGCAGCGGTGCTGAGCATTTCCCCGGCAATCCTTCGTTCGATATTCCCAAACCGCCTGCTGGGCAGGACCCTGGGGCTTAACGCCTTTTTAATCGCCACCAGCACGGCCATTGCCCCGCTGCTTGGCGGGACGCTGCTTTCCACGCTGGGTTGGGAATGGCTTTTTGCGGTGAATATACCGTTAGGTATTGTGGCGCTCGTCCTGAGCCTGCGGGTGCTGCCTGGTGCAGCAGTTATCAATCCTAAGCCCTTCGATTATGCCGGCGCTATTCTTTCGGCCCTGTTGCTGGGCTCGCTGATCATGGCCGCCGACAGCTTTACCAAAAGTGAAGGCATAATTTCGGCAATAAATTACAGCGTCATCTCATTATTTGCCGGGGTGGCCTTTGTCTGGCGTGAGCGTCGTGCCGCACAGCCCCTGCTTCCGCTGACGCTGTTCGCCTCTTCGAGATTTTCGCTGGCGGCCATGACCTCGCTAGCTTCGTTCATCGGGCAAGGGATAACGTTTGTCGCCCTGCCGTTTTTATTCCAGAACGTTTATGGCTACAGCGCCTTTGCTTCAGCCCTGCTCTTTACGCCCTGGCCGGTCGGTATCATGCTCGCGGCGCCGCGTGCCGGGCGACTTGCCGACAAGCATTCGCCGGCGCTTATCGCCACCACGGGTTTAGGCGTGTTTACGGTTGGGCTGGTGCTTTTAGCCCTGCTGCCTGCCCACGCTCAGGCATGGGACATCGGTTTACGTAGCCTGGTGTGCGGCATTGGTTTCGGCATTTTCCAGAGTCCTAATAATCGGGAAATGATGGCGAACGCCTCGCGGGAAAACAGCGGTTACGCCTCGGGCATACTGGCCATTATGCGGACTTTCGGCCAATGCCTGGGCGCGGCGATCGTAGGGGTTATCCTGGCGTTTTACGGCAACGCTATATGGCAGGAGCCGCAGGCGATTCGACTCAGCCTTTGGGTTGCTGCAGGTGCGACGCTGCTGGCCATTAGCTTAAGTGGCCTGCGCACAAGGACGCTAAAACAGCCGGGTTTCTGAGGGACCAGGATCGCCGTTAGCTACTTTCCCTACCGTGCGATTTCAGGGTTTAAGCTATAGGTCGGGATTGTTCTGGTGGTGCCCGTCAGGCTATCGAAAACGTTGCGTTCCGCCGTGGCTATTGCCATGCCGGACTGCCTCAGAACAGAAATATCGGCCGCGATACGCTGCAGCCCAAGCCAGAACAGGCCGTCCAGGGCGTTGACCTGCAGCCCGGACTCTAGGGCAATTTTCAGCCGCTCTCTAGGGTTTCTGACCTGCAGCGCAATCTGCTGGTAAGCCGTCGCCGGGGTTCCGCCCGGCTCAATCCGGCGTATGCGGTTAGAAAAACGGTAGCGGAAGGCATCTGGCACGGCGCTAAGATCCGCCTTTATGCTGTAGACCTCACCGCGTTTATTGTCGTTAATGACCACGCTTTTCTGACTTAACTGCAGCTCATCGCGCAGCTTGTCGATTAACTGGGGCGCCCGCAGAAGCAACAGGCGAAAAGGCAGTTCAAAGCTGGTGACGTAATCCACGTTGAGCAGCGCCAGGCGCAGGCGCTGCTCCGCATCCTGAGGCTCTCTGTGGTATTCCTCCCTGACCTCTTCCCACTGCCGACTGAGGCGCGGCGTCTCTTCAATTTCCGTAAAACTGTACTTTTCAATCTGATAATCGATACGGTCGCTCATGAGGGCACCTTTTACGTTTTTAGTTTTCAGGCTAAATGTCGCAACTCATTTCAAAGCAGCGCAGAGATGCCCCAGCCAGTGCCGAAGGGTAAAGGCTTTCTTTTACGATGCTAAATCCCTGCGTCAGGTAAAAATCGCGGGCGTTCGGCGTGGCAGACAGCGTTAACGTGGTCATGCCTCGTGTTTTCGCCTCCTGCTTTATAGCGCCCATAATCTGCTTTGCCAGACCTTTGCCTGTATATGCTGGCAAGGTAAATACCGCTTCTACAGCACAATTTTCCAAATCCAGATAACCCGTCGCGACCGGCTCGCCGTTTTCATTCTCGGCCACAAAAAAAGGATTATTAATTATCTCGTGAAGGTAACCCGCAGGCATTAGCTCCGGCGTCCAGGCCTGCAGCACATCTTCGGGATAAACATCCCGGCAGCCGAAGCGAATAGCCTCGTTTCTTATCACCCACAGCGCCTGCGCCTCATCGGGTATGGCTCGTCTGATTGTCACCGGCTGGCCTCCGAAATGCTCGGTTACTTAAAGGAAAGTAAGTCTGATGACTTCGCGTAAAAAGGAATGCTACCCTTTGATGAAAATAGCATTTAATCAAGGACTGCTCGATGAAAAAAATCTCCGCCGTGTCCGTTTCACTGGCCCTGCTTTTTAACGCCACGGCGTTTGCCGCCGACGGTAAATTGCCTGCCCCCATTGAAGCATTAGAGAAACAGGGCTTCGAAATAAAAGGGGAATTTAAAGCGCCCGGCGATCTACAGGGCTATGCGATGCAGTACCAGGGGCAAGGCACAACCGTTTATCTGACGCCGGACAAACAGCACGCCATCATGGGTAACCTGGTAGATGCCGCAGGCAAAAACCTTAGCGACGCGGAAGTCGAGAAGTTTGTCTATGCCCCGATGGCGAAAGAGATGTGGCAGAGCCTCGAAAAGCACCGCTGGATAGCCGCCGGGGATGCAAAAGCGTCGCGCATTGTTTACGTGTTTGCCGATCCGTACTGCCCGTACTGCACCCAATTCTGGGAACAGGCTCAGCCCTGGCTGAAGTCCGGTAAAGTTCAGCTGCGCGTGCTGTTAGTCGGCATGCTGCGCCCGGACAGCGGCCAGAAAGCCGCCGCGATCCTCATGTCGAAAGATCCGGCGAAAACGCTGGCCGACTATGAGAACAGCAAAGGCAAGCTGGCGCTGCAAAAGCCGGAGAAGATCGACCCGGTTATCGGGGAAGCGTTAAAAGATAACCTTACGCTGATGGATGATCTGGGCGGCAACGCCACGCCTTCTATTTACTACCTCAACGCCGAAGGTCGCCTGCAGCAGCATCAGGGCATGCCGGATGCCGAAACGCTCAACACCATTTTGGGCGATAAATAACGTCTACAGTTTTAACAGCGGTTTGCGCTGGCGGCCGGGTTCACGGAACAGCGCCAGCGCAAGCCGCCACTCCTCCAGCTTATAAACCTCTGCTTCTGGCTGCTGAGTCTCGCGCAGCAGTTGCCACAGGGAAGAAAACCAGCCCTGCCATTCCTCAACCGGCGTTACCGCCAGCGTATCCCGCAGATGAAATCGCTGCGCCGTGATATGCCTTCCACGCGGAGAGAAGCCCTTACCGCTGAGCAGGCCGTAAGAAATCATTACCGCCCGGCTATTGAGGTGATCGAGCATCAAAGTGGCTAATTCGCCCCCTACCGCGTCATAAACGACATCGACCTGCCTTGCCACTTCAGCGATTGCTCTGCTGTCGCCGCTGTCCAGAGGAATAATGCCCAGCTTGAGTAACGCCGGAAGATGATCTGGCGAACGGTAAATACCATAAACTTCTGTCGCACCCTGTCTTTTCGCCCACTGAGCCAGCAAGCCAGCACAGGCCGAGCCAGCGGCGGTCACCAGCACTCGTTTTCCCATAACCGGCCATCTTTCCAGCATCAGCCAGGCAGCCAGCGGATTGATATAGCCTCGCGCCGCAAGCTCATCTGGAATACTGTCCGGTACAGGCACTGCCCACTGAGTCGGGCAATCAACCCAGCGCTGCCAGGTCCCTTCACCGCGCAGAGGTAACACTCGCCGGCCGATCCATTGCGCAGAGTCAGCCTGTTCGACGACGCCGACGCCTTCATAGCCGACAATCCGCGGCGGAAAAACCCGGTGACGATAGGCGCCGGTAATGGGGATCAGGTCGGAGGGATTAACCGGCGCATAGTGCATGCGCACTCGTAGCGTACCGGGAATAAACGGTGCCAGCGGAGCGTGTTCGAGGGTCAGAACCTGTTCAGGCTCACCAAACTGCCGGAACCAGAGCGCTGTGTTTTCCATACTAAAGTGCCTGCAACTGCCATATTGCGGGCACTATAGCATGCCTGAAGGGGGTTAAAAGCGACGGTCAAGTGACACTGTCACTTGTTGAATCACAAGTTCCGGTAATAAATCGTGGTAGAACACGAGCTGCCGTCCGGCATCAGCGCATAATTTGGCAGATCGCCAACGCGCTGCCAGCCCATGCCCTGATAGAAAATTTCGGCATCGCTGCCGGTGGCGGTATCCAGCACCAGAACCGACTTGCCATGGGTCGTGGCCACGGCTTCAAGATAGCCCATCAGCCGCTGAGCAATGCCTCTCCGCCGCGCAGCTCGGTGAACCAGCAGCTTGGAAACGTCCGCCCGGTGCGGCTGGTTTTCCGGCTGGCTGGTGATAAGCTGCACGGTGCCGACAATGCGCCCTTGCCCGTCTTCGGCGACAATAACCGTTCTCTCTCCCCGACTTACGCTTTGCCCGACATCGTCCCAAAAAGCAGCCTCTTTCTCCGGCGACAAAGGATGTAAAAAGCTGACCGAAGCCCCGCCTTCCACGCAGTCAATTAATACGTCCGTTAATTCTGCCGTAACGTCTGCAAACTCACAGGCCTTGAGGGAACGAATCCGATACTCGGGCACAGCGACTCCTGAATGTTAGTTTAAGTTGTCGGGACGGTTGATGTAGAAATAACAATGGGCCAGATTACTGGCTAATGCGGGCAACTACTATTAAGAAGGTATACGGAATTGTTATTACAGTTGATTTCGTGACGGTGTTCTGACGCTTCTTGCCTGACGCATGGCCTGATCGACCTCGTTGACCAGATCCTCAAGGCTGAGATGCCGTTGAGGGGCATACTCCACGCATCCCCAGTTAAAACCCAGCGCCCAGGGGTGTTCTGCCCGCTGGTTAAACGCCGAAACCTTGCCCTCAAGATGCTGCATCGCGATAAACGCGCCCTCTTCGCTGGTGCCGTTAAACAGCAGGATAAACTCATCGACGCCCTGGCGGGCTATGAGGTCGATTTCGCGGAAGGAGGACTTCATCAGTTCGGAGAAAACGATCAGCGCACGATCGCCCTGTTCATGCCCATGGCCGTCATTAATTTGCCCGAAGTGGTCAAAAACAACAAACACCACGGAAAGATGCTCCGCCCGGCGATTCGCGCCGCTCGTGGCGTACTGCCCCAGAAACATAAAACCCTGACGGTTCAACAGGCCTGTCAGTTCATCGGTCATCGCGGTATTCAGCATGTCATCTCCCCGGCGCAGACAAATAACCTACTCTGCATACAGTTTAGATGAACATTTCTCAGGCCGCGTAAATACGGTTTTTACCGGCGCGCTTGGCGTTGTAAAGGGCATCATCCGCCGCTCTCAGCCACTCGACGGCATCCGGCATCTCTTTAGTCGCACAGGCAATGCCGATGCTTAGGGTACAGAAAGCGTTTTTTTCAGGCAGAACGCGAACGTTAATGGACTCCAGCAGGATCCGCTGCGCAATGCCCTCGGCTTCTTCCAGCGAGGTATTCGGCATCAGAACCACAAACTCGTCGCCGCCGAGGCGGGCCGGGGTATCGCTTGAACGCGTAACCACGCGCAGCACGTCGGACACCGCCATCAGGATTGAATCACCGACTTTATGTCCGAAACGATCGTTCACTTCTTTGAAATTGTCGATGTCGATAAACATCAGCGCCGAACTTCCGCAGGCAATCCGTAATCGCGCCAGCTCATTGCCAATTTTACGCTCCAGCAGGCGGCGGTTTGCGATCCCGAGCAGAGGGTCCATCATGGCGATATTTTCCAGCTCACGGCTTTTTTGCCGCAGCTTCAGCGAGATGGAAGCGGTTAGCATGCTGAGCGCGATGGTGTAAATGGCGATAAGCGGCAGCGTGGCGTACATTGTGCGGGCAGAAACCGCCGGGTTGAACGGCATTCCGTGGCTTATCCAGGTGAGTGAAAACGCCAGCAGCATTGCCACCATCGCCCTGACCATCAGCGGTTTTCCTCCAGCGGCCAGCCTGTCGGAGACCAGAATGGTGACAATCGCCACTGAAGGCAGCGCACTTAGCGACATCATGGCAATCCAGAAGCCCCCCGCCGCCGCATCTATGACCAGATTCTGCTTTTCACCGGTGACCGGAGAGGAGGAAAAACGCGCTTTCAACAGCGCCACGTGTGGCCAGACAAAAGCGTTGACCGCTAACAGGGCGACAATCGCCAGAGAAGCCTGTTGCTCGTGCAGCACCGAAAAGATAGGCAAAAAGCACAGCAGCGTGCCCAACATCCGCATGATATACATACGATTAATGAAACGAGAGCCCTGCGTTCTGGCTTTTTTGTGAGGATCGGGTGTACTCATAAATTTCTCAGGCAAACGAACCAGCAACGACGAACTGAGCGGTAATACTACTCGATAATAAAGGATCGAAAATGAACATGCTTATTATGAATCGCTAATATGCGATGCCGGTAGCTCATCGGCATTTTGGCTGCTCGAGCTGGTCTTATTGCGTCCCTGCCGTTTCGACAGATACAGATTTTTATCTGCTTCAGGGATCAGCTGATTAAACGTTGCTTCCAGCGTGTTATTGCCCAGCGTGGCCTCAGCCAGACCGATACTCACGGTAATAAACAGCGACCGCTGCTCGTAATGGAAGCTGCTTGCTTCAATGGTTTTTCGAATCTGCTCGGCTATCTCAAAACCCTGCTTCGGATCCCGGGTTCGGCACACCACCACAAACTCTTCCCCGCCAATACGTGCCACCATTCCCCGATTGCCCACGGTATCCAGCACCCTGGCAGCAAAAGAGGCCAACACCATATCGCCGCACTCGTGACCCCAGCTGTCGTTTATACGCTTGAAGAAATCAATATCCAGCAGCATGACGCACAGCAGCGGCTGCCCGATATCTGGCTGCTGGCGCGCGCTACGTTTGAGCGCTTCAAACAGGCCTGAGCGCGAATAAACGCCGGTCAGGTAGTCATAATCCGCCCGCAGCGACGTTTGCTTGATCAGTTGATTAATTGCATCCACGCTGATGGAAACAATCAGCGGGCAAATGGCGATGGTGGCGATGCCCAGACGGGCGGAGAACATCTGATCCACCAGCAACAGCGGCTGCTCGGAGTGAAGATTGATCGCCGCATGGGCCACCAGCACAATTTCCACCGCCCCGGTAATCAACGTTAATAGCGCGGTGACCGGGAGTGGATAGCGTATGGCACACCAGATAAGCGCCGGCAATGGAAACGCCAGGCTGCCCGCACCACCGATAATCATCGCCGTGAAGACGGCAATCACGACGGCAAAAAGCGGATACATGTCGGATGGCACAATGCCGGACAGCTTACGCCAGGAAGGCCAGCTCGCCGTTAGTAAACACGGCAGCATCAGCACGCCGGTTGAAAACTGCTCGCTTACCCAGTCGGCATACAGCGGCATAAACTTTTCATGGTAATCACCGCTAATACCCAGCGAGCCCACCGCGCCAAATAACGAAGATAATATGGCGGCAATCAGCGAGAAATTAAAAATATTAAACGCATTTAGCGCCCAATTGCTCTCGTCCATATTGCGTGAATAACGCAACAATAAACGCGCGGCGGTGACAATAAAGACCATATTGGAAAAGTTAATGATCGTCGACTGCCAGCCCCACTGCGTGGTGAAAGCGTCGTAAACCAACATCGCCGCATAGCAAATAAAATAGTAAACGGCTTTATTCAGCCACGGATTGCGGACAAAGATGGCCGCCAGCACCGCATTCAGCGGCCAAAATAGCGACAGATCGTTAACCAGGCGTAGCGAAGCGCCAAAAAAGTAAAACAGCGTGGTCAGAGCAAAAACACTGATGGCATTTAACAGCATTTTTTCTGGGGAAAAGAATAAAAACTTGGGTCGATTAACCATGCTATCCTGGTTCATATTTATTCATCACCGCTGAAAATAAATAGCGCCATCAGGTGATTGCGAAAATAAGCATTAGCTTAGCATGTTTACCCAGCTAACAACCCCCGGGCATTGAGAGAAAGAGGAAAATTCACTCAACCTGCCAGCGCACAGCATCAACTATCAGCCATAAGCTAAATTTTTGCCACCTTCTGCAGACCACTGCATTCAGGGCAGGATTTGCGACTAACAATTCACACTTATCGCCAATGAATAATTAGCAGACTCAGGTTTAACCGATGTTTAAAGTGACTGGCTTATAGTCCCTGAACGAAGGATTTCCCGGAGTCAAAATGCGTAAAACCCCCTGGGCGGAGCGATTGCTTATCACCGCCATTATGATAGCCGTGCTGGCCACCGTTAGCCTGGTTGGCGTGCTATGGTTGCGCATACCGGGATTGTTACTGCTGTAATGCCAGAACAGGTTAAAAAATAGAACGCCCAATGCGCTGAGAAAGAATTTCCAGCGCGGCAGTCCCCGCCAGAGAGTTACCGGAAGCGTCCAGCTCCGGGCACCACACGGCGATAGACATCTCGTTCGGCACGTTGGCGATAATACCGCCGCCCACGCCCGATTTCCCCGGCAGACCTACGCGATAAGCAAATTCACCCGCACCGTCATACATGCCGCTGGTTATCATCAGCGCATTAATTTGCCGTGCGTGCTGGGCGGAAATCACCGGCTCATCGAGATCCAATGCCCGCCCCTGATTTGCCAGGAATAAAAACGTTTTGGCTAATTCGAGGCAGCTCATTTCCAGAGAACAAAAATGGAAATAGGCTTGTAGCACCGCAATCACGTCATTTTCGAAATTGCCAAAAGACTTCATCAGCCAGGCAATAGCGGCATTTCGCGCCGAATGCTCGAATTCGGAACGCGCCACGCGCGTGTTATAGACTAGATCCTCAGCGCCGGAAAGCTGACGAACCACCTCGAGCATGCGCTGCTTAGGCGCACTGAGGCGGGTTTGCAGCATATCGCAAACGACCAGCGCACCTGCGTTAATAAACGGGTTACGGGGCTTGCCCTGCTCAAGCTCAAGCTGCAAAAGGGAATTAAAAGGCTGCCCGGAGGGCTCTTTGCCTACGCGCTGCCAGATTTCATGCTCTTCATAGCGCCCCATTGCCAGCGTCAGGCTCAGTACTTTAGAGATCGACTGAATGGAAAAGCGTTCTGTGGCATCTCCGGCGCTAAAGAATTCACCGTCAACGGTACAGATAGCAATGCCCAGCTTATTGCCGGAGACTTCTTCCAGGGCTGGAATATAGTTCGCCACTTTCCCTTTTCCCAGCAAAGGGCGAACCTGGTCGAGGATCTCTTCCAGTAACTGATTGTCTAATTGAACCGGCACCGTGCTCTCCTGAGCGATATATTTAGCGGCGCAAGTATATCAGAGCCACGGGCCGATAATAAAACGAACTCAGGCAGTCATCTGAAAGCGGGCAACGGCTTTTTCAAGGCGCTGCGATTCATCCAGCAAACGCTGAGAAGTGTTTGCCGAAGCTTTTATCAGCTGCCCCGTTTGATTCACCGCCTGATTCAGCGTGGTTATCCGCGTCGTAACATGATGCACGCTGGCCCCCTGGTCTACGGACGCGCTGGAAATTTCATTCAGCAGGCCGCTAAGACGCGTAACCAGCGCGATAACATTCTTCAACTGCGTCTCAAGTTCAGACACCGCCTCGCTGCCCTGCTCGATACCCTGCAGCGAGTTATTGATTAACGCCTGAATGTTTCTGGTCGACTGGCTGCTCTGCTTAGCAAGCAGGCCCACCTCGCGAGCAACCACGGCGAAACCACGCCCCTGATTGCCCGCATGAGCGGCTTCAATCGCGGCGTTCAACGCCAGAATATTGGTCTGGAACGCCACGTTATCAATCATTGCCACGATGCCGCGCATCTCTGATGAACGGGCGACAATATCCTGCATAGACATATTTACCGTGTGCATCATCTGATCGCCCCCGGCCACCATCTCACGCGCTTCATCTGCGCGCTGGTTCGCCTGAATAGCGTACTGGCTATTTTCCTGTACGCGGGACTCCAGCTCGGTAATATGCAGCGTAACCTTCTCCAGCTCCTGCTCCTGCTGAGAAGACTGGCTGGACAACTCATTGTTACCTTCGGCAAGCTGACCGATGTTGCTCAACAACGTCGCGGACGATTCACGAACCTCCAGCACCAGTTGCTGAATGCCCTGCTGCATTTCCAGCACGCTGCCGTGTAGCTGCTTCACTTCACGGTTCACCAGTTTTCTTTCGGCGGGCAAACGGGACAAGTCACCGGCAGCCAAAACATGCAGATGCTCAATCAGGCCACGCAGCGGACGAATCACCCAGCGGGCCACGCCCAGCCAGACGGTAATCGCCACCGCCAATAAAATGCCCAGCGCGATGATGAACAGCGTTTGCGCCTGGCTCAGGCTACCCAGTAAAGCATGGCCGGCCTGCGCGGTTTGTTTCTCACCGTCGGTCTGGTAATGCGCATACTGTTCGTTGAAGTCAGACTGAAACGCCTGAATGGGTACTTCGAAAAACGCATCGATTGAGGCATGTTTTTGCATGCCATCCAGCTGCTCTTTTAACCCGCCTGAGAACAGCTGATAGCTATTGGCCAGCGCCTCGCTGCCTTGCGGATGCAGCTGTTGCCAGGTGGCAAAGTTTTGCTGCGACACCTTCAGCGCCGCGTCAGCTTCATCTACCAGGCTATTCCAACTGCCAACGGAGCCGGTTTCTTTGTCCTGCATAAAGTAAACGCCCGCCCGGTTTAACAGGTCGCTGGTCATTAACAAAGATGTTCTGGCTTTCTCCATGACGACCTGCTGCCGATGAAGCTGATTGCTTTCAAGCACGCTCTGGCGGGTTTCATGCAGGATATTAGAAAGGGAGACGGTGGAGAGAATTTGCAGCATGGAAAAGAGTGCGATAACGCCAACCACCCCGCTCAGTAACCCAAACTCGCGAGGACGTCGGGCGAAAAGTTTGAAGGGGTTTAAACGGCGAAAAATTTGGCTTATGTTCATGATTTTCTTCAGTAACACAACGATGCGGCGAGTGTACTGAGCGAAAATGACAGAATTATTTCATTTCAATGACAAACAGGGCCACCTGCGCGGTGGCCCCCTCATAGAAAACTACCGGCGATCCTTCCACACGGTCTGAATATTACAGAACTCATGCAGGCCAAAGTGGGAAAGCTCACGGCCAAACCCGCTCTTTTTCACCCCGCCAAACGCCACGCGCGGGTCGCTGGCGCTGTAGCCGTTGATGAACACGCCGCCGCACTCAAGGCGAGCCGCCATCTCCAGCGCAAGCTGCTCATTGGCGGTATAAACCGTGGCAGAAAGCCCGTAATCACTGTCGTTCGCCAGTGCAAGAGCGTGCTCGCTGTCACGGGCAACGGTAATGGCGGCTACAGGGCCAAACAGCTCCTGACGGAACGCGGTCATTTCCGGCGTGACATTGGTCAGCACGGTTGGCGCATAGTAGTTGCCCTCGCCGGGCAGCTTGTCCCCGCCGGTCAGCAGTTTTGCGCCCTGCTTAAGTGACGTTGTCACCTGCTCGTGCAGCTCATCACGCAGATCGTAGCGCGCCATCGGCCCGATGCGGTTAGCCTCGTCCACCGGCGAACCTAACTGATAGCTTTTCAGCTCGGCAACAAAGCGGTCGGTAAAGGCTTCGGCTATCCCGGCTTCAACAATAAAGCGCTTTGCCGCCGCACAAACCTGCCCGGTATTCTGGAAACGCCCGGCCACCGCGGCCTTAACGGCTTCGTCCAGATCCGCATCGTTGAGCACGATAAACGGATCGGAACCGCCCAGCTCCAGCACGCATTTTTTCAGCGCTGCGCCCGCCTGAGCGCCAATCGCTGCCCCGGCTCTGCCGCTGCCGGTTACCGTCACGGCGGCAACACGCGAGTCGTTAATCGCCTGGCTTACCCCTTCCGGCGTGACGTTCAGCAGCTCGAACAGCGACGACGGGAACCCGGCATCCGTGAACATCTGGCGGATAATGTCGGCGCAGCCCATCACGTTTGGCGCATGCTTCAGAATATAGCTGTTCCCGGCCAGCAGAATCGGCACAGCGCCGCGCAAAACCTGCCATAGCGGGAAGTTCCAAGGCATCACCGCCAGAATTGGCCCAAGCGGACGGTACTCGATAACCGCGTTGTTATTTTCAACCTGAGTCGTTTCCGCGCCTAACATCGCCGGGCCATGCTCTGCGTACCAGTCGCAAAGATTGGCTGACTTAGCCACTTCGGCACGCGCCTGCAAAATCGGCTTGCCCATTTCGGCGGTAATCATTTGCGCCATGGCCTCGGCATGTTTACGCACCGCAGCACCTAAATCACGCAGCTTCTGCGCTCTCTCGCTCAGCGGCGTAGCCCGCCATGCATTAAACGCCTGATGGTTGCGGGCCAGCGCGGCATCAATCTGTGCTGCGTTCTCAAAAGGATAAACCGCAATGCGCTCACCGGTGGCGGGATTGCGTGAAATGGCGTGGGTTTGCCCGGTTACTGATTGCATGGTGGTGCCTCGACAGGTGAATGAGATGTTAACAGTAGCCTTGAGGCGTAAAGTTTAAAAATGAATAATACTAAGCAAACCCTTCACGATTTGAGAAAGCTATGGATCTGACCCAGCTGGAAATGTTCAACGCCGTCGCAGAAACCGGCAGCATCAGCGCCGCCGCACAGCAGGTGCATCGCGTCCCGTCGAATCTCACGACCCGCATCAAGCAGTTGGAGGCCGACCTGGGCGTGGCGCTGTTTATCCGCGAGAACCAGCGCCTGAAGCTCTCGCCGTCCGGCCACAGTTTTCTGGCCTACAGTAAACGCATCCTGGCGCTGGTGGATGAAGCGCGAATGGTGGTATCCGGCGATGAGCCTCAGGGACCGCTCGCGCTCGGTTCGCTGGAAAGCACGGCGGCGGTACGCATTCCCGGCCTGCTGGCAAGCTTCAACCAGCGCTACCCGAAAATTCACCTTTCGCTGGCTACCGGCCCCTCAGGTGACCAGATTGACGGCGTACTCGAAGGCCGGCTTTCTGCCGCCTTTGTTGACGGCCCGGTGCTGCATCCTTCCCTTGAGGGCGTGGCGGTGTATCGCGAAGAGATAACCATCGTCGCGCCTGCAGACCATGCCCCGATTCACAGCGGCGCGGACGTTAACGGCGCGAGTATTTATGCCTTTCGGGCCAACTGCTCCTACCGCCGCCATTTTGAAAGCTGGTTCCACGACAGCCAGGCCATGCCGGGCAAGATCCACGAAATGGAGTCTTACCACGGGATGCTGGCCTGCGTTATTGCCGGGGCGGGGCTGGCGCTGATGCCAAGAAGTATGCTGGAGAGTATGCCGGGTAGCCATCAGGTGAGTACCTGGCCGCTGCCGGAGGATAAGCGTTATCTGGATACCTGGCTGCTGTGGCGCAGAGACGCCAAAACCCGCCAGCTTGAAGCCTTTATTTCCCTGCTGGAATAGCTCCCGCGGGCGGGGGCAAACGCCATCAGCCCTTTTTAACGGTGATGCTCCAGCTGGCATCAATGTACAAAGGCTAGCATGGACGGGCTCAACAATAATCGCGCCTGATCAGCTAGCCTTTATGAGCTGAATTCATCAATCCCGGATAACTATAATCATGAATAACTATGCTGGAATATTCTAACGCAGCAGCACTTTGCCAATCAGATAGGTGACCGCTTTGCCGCCGATCAGCACGCGCTCGCCTTTATACTGGCAGCGCAAATCGCCGCCGCGATAAGAGACCTGCCGCGCCAGCAGATGCGTTTTGTTCAGTTTATCCGCCCAGTAAGGGATCAGCATGCTGTGGGTAGAACCGGTGACGGGATCTTCCGGCACTGACTCGCCTGGGCAGAAAAAGCGGCTGACAAAATCATATTCACCCTCACCTTTCGCGGTGATACAGACCATTTTTTCCAGCGGGATCATGGCGTTGATATCAGGCTGAATAGCTTCTACTGCCGCCTGGCTTTCCAGCACCACCATATAATCACGCCCTACGCGTAGCTCTTTGCACTCGCTGATGCCAAGCGTTGCCAGTAGCTCAGGCAGCGGCGCTATCTGTTGCGTTTCCCAGGCGGGGAAATCCAGCGTCAGCCATTCGCCGTTACGCGTCACGGTCAGCGGGCCAACAAAACGCGTGCTGAAATGAATCACCGATTCAGGGTAATCGAGATGCTCAAAGATGACGTGTGAAGCGGCAAGCGTGGCGTGCCCACAAAGGTTGATTTCTCCCTGCGTGGTAAACCAACGCAGCTCAAAGCCCTCGTCTGTGGTGACAAAGAAAGCCGTTTCCGACTGATTATGCTGTTGGGACATTTTCAGCAGCGTTTCATCCGGCAGCCATTCGCTGAGCGGGCAAACGGCGGCGGCGTTGCCGCCAAAGGTGGCGTCGGCGAAGGCATCTACCATATAAAAGTCAATTGCTTGCATCGTGATAACTCCTGCTTTTCATTGTTATTTTCTCGCCGTCTACCATGACACACTCGCCTGCACCGCGCTGCTTTTTTCTTGCTCAGGTCTGGCAGAATCGCAAATGAGACATAAATCACAAAATTGGTTGTGCCGCCGATCTGATGGTTTTATGATCTGCCCATTCCTACCGCTTATTTACCTGCCTGGCTCCTTATGACAATCACTACCGTCTCACGCAAAACGGCGTGGCTACGGGTGGTAACCCTCGCGGTTGCCGCTTTTATTTTTAACACCACCGAGTTTGTGCCTGTTGGCCTGCTGTCGGATATCGCCCAGAGCTTTGGCATGGAAACCGCGCAGGTCGGCATCATGCTGACCATTTATGCCTGGGTGGTGGCCCTGATGTCGCTGCCCTTTATGCTGATGACCAGCCAGGTTGAACGGCGCAGGCTGCTGATTGCCATTTTCCTGCTGTTTATCGCCAGCCACGTGCTGTCGTTCCTTGCCTGGAACTTTACCGTGCTGGTAATTAGCCGAATTGGTATCGCTTTCGCTCACGCGATTTTCTGGTCGATCACCGCTTCACTTGCCATTCGTATGGCGCCTGCGGGCAAAAAGGCCCAGGCGCTGAGTTTACTCGCGACCGGCACGGCGCTGGCGATGGTGCTGGGCTTACCGCTGGGCCGCATCGTCGGGCAGTATTTTGGCTGGCGTACCACCTTCTTCGCCATTGGCGTGGTGGCGGCCGTGACGCTGTTCTGCCTGATTAAGCTGCTGCCTAAACTGCCCAGCGAGCATTCGGGTTCGCTGTCCAGCGTGCCTGAGCTGTTCCGTCGGCCCGCGCTGGTCAACATTTATGCGTTAATCGCCGTGGTGGTCACCGCGCACTACACCGCCTACAGCTATATCGAGCCTTTCGTGCAGCAGGTCGTAGGGCTTAGCGCCAATTTTGCAACGCTGCTTTTACTGTTGTTTGGCGGCGCGGGCATCATCGGCAGCGTGCTGTTTGGCAAATGGGGAAATAAATACGCTTCAGGGCTGGTTTCCGGGGCGATTGCCCTGCTGGCGGCCAGCCTGATCCTGCTGTTACCCGCTGCAGGAAACGAGCTGACCCTCGCCGGGCTGAGCCTGTTCTGGGGCATTTCAATTATGATTATTGCCCTCGGGATGCAGGTGAAGGTTCTGGCCCTTGCGCCGGATGCCACCGACGTGGCGATGTCGCTGTTCTCAGGTATTTTTAATATCGGCATCGGCGCGGGCGCGCTGGTGGGCAATCAGGTCAGCCTGCATATTTCCATGGCGGATATCGGCTTTATTGGCGCAATTCCGGCGCTTGTCGCGCTGTTCTGGTCAATAATTGTGTTTCGCCGCTGGCCGGTGGCGCTGGACGAGCAGCCCCGGCCGACGCATTAACAAAAATGCCCTCATTGCGAGGGCATTTCTCTTTACATCACGCTCAAATCAGGCCGGGTAAGTCTTAATAATTTCCAGCACGCCGTTAATAATAAACTGCACGCCCATACACACCAGCAGGAAGCCCATCAGGCGGGAAATGGCCTCAATGCCGCTTTTACCGACTATGCGCATAATCGCCCCTGAACTGCGCAGGCTAGCCCAAAGAATCAGGCCTACGGCGAGGAAAATCAGCGGCGGCGCCACGGTTATCACCCAGTTGGGGAAGTCAGAACCTGCGCGCACGGTGGACGCCGAACTGATGATCATCGCGATGGTACCCGGCCCGGCCGTACTTGGCATCGCCAGCGGCACAAAGGCGATATTCGCCTCGGGCTCTTCGCTCAGCTCTTCCGACTTGCTTCTCGACTCCGGTGATTCATGCGCCTTTTGCTGCGGGAACAGCATGCGGAAACCGATAAAGGCGACGATCAGTCCCCCGGCAATACGCAGGCCCGGAATTGAAATCCCGAAGGTATTCATCACCACCTGACCGGCGTAATACGCCACCATCATAATGACAAACACATTCACCGAAGCCATCAGTGCGGTGCGGTTACGCTGCCGGCTATTCATGTCTCCGGAAAGCCCAAGGAATAGCGCCACGGTGGTCAGTGGGTTAGCTAACGGCAGCAACACCACCAGGCCAAGGCCTATGGCCCTGAGTAAATCCATCATATTTTAATCCTTTTTGGTCCTTTATCGAGCGGGCTTAGCAGGTTTGAGTATAGCAGCACGGAGTTTACCGACGGTGGGTGAAGCGTTTTAGCTTTTCGTGGCATCGGCTAAACCATCACGTTGACTTATACTTGCCTCGGCAATAATATCTGCCGTGACTAATCTACTTGCCTGGGCAAACATAGTGAAAAGCACCTGTGATCTGTTTAACGAAATCATTCCCCTCGGGCGATTGATCCACATGGTGAATCAGCACAAAGACCGCCTGTTAAACGACTCGCTCTCCCCGCTGGATATTACCGCTACCCAGTTTAAGGTGCTGTGCTCTATTCACTACCAAGTTTGCATCACCCCAGTCGAGCTGAAAAAAGTGCTTTCCGTTGACCTCGGTGCATTAACCCGAATGCTGGACCGCCTGCTGTGCAAGGGCTGGATCGAGCGTTTGCCGAACCCCAACGATAAGCGCGGCGTTCTGATCAAGCTGACGCCGGAAGGCGTTGCGCTGTGTGAAGAGTGCCGAAGCCTGGTGGGGCTAAGCCTCCACAAAGAACTCACAAAAAACCTGACCGACGACGAAGTCGACACGCTTTATCGCCTGTTAACAAAGGTATTGCCGTAAAACCTGCAAAGAGGTGAAACGATGTCCAGACGCAACAATGATGCGATTACGATTCAGAGCATTTTGGGGTGGATCGAAGAAAACCTGGAAACCCCGCTCTCGCTGGAGAAGGTTTCTCAGCGGTCTGGCTACTCCAAGTGGCATCTGCAACGGATGTTTAAGAAAGAAACCGGCCACTCGATGGGCCAGTACATCCGTAACCGTAAGCTGACAGAAATCGCGCTTAAGCTCAAAGAAAGCAACGAACCGATTCTTTACCTGGCCGAGCGCTATGGATTTGAGTCGCAGCAGACGTTAACCCGCACCTTTAAGAACTACTTTTCGGTGCCGCCGCACAAGTACCGGGTGACCCGTCTTGCCGTAGAAGGCAAGTATCTGCATCCGTACAATCAGTATTGTAGTTTGTGTAATTAATGCATCACCGCCTGTTTTACAGGCGTAATCGAGGAAATATGAAATTCATCTCCGCAGCCACCCTTCTTCTGGCCCTGGCATCGACAAACGCTCTTGCGGAGCAATCCGGCAGCTTCAACGCCACCCAGGCCAACTACGGCAACATGATCTCCTGCTCCGGCGGTCAGCTGTCTAAAGGCCCGCAGCAAACCGCTGCAGAAAAATCTGAAGAACTGGGTTCCCCTTACTATCACGGTAACGTTCGTTCATAAGATGCAGGCTAACCCGCCCGATGCTGGGCGGGTGCCGCGAACGTCAGGAAGAGACTCGTTTCACCGAACGCCTGAAGCGCAAACCAAAGACGTTGATATACAGCCCCCCCATAATCAGTACCGCCCCTAACAGCTGCATTACCGTTAGCGTCTCCCCGAGCATCAGCGCGGCGCTTGCCATACCGACCACCGGCACCAAAAGCGACAGCGGCGCCACTCGCCAGGTTTCATAGCGCCCAAGCAGCGTGCCCCAAATACCGTAGCCCACAATGGTCGAGATAAACGCCAGATAGATAAGCGATAGAATGGTCGTGCTGTCGATATTCACCAGGCTTTGCAGCATAGTTTCTGGCCCATCCAGCAGCCAGCTTGCGGCAAAGAACGGCAGCACCGGAATAAGCGCGCTCCAGACGATAAGCGACATGATGGCCGGACGCGGCTCGTGCTGCATGATTTTCTTGTTGAAGATGTTGCCGAAAGCCCAGCTCAGGCCTGCCGCCAGCGTCAGCATAAATCCGAGCAGCGCCACGTGCTGCCCTGCAAAACTGCCTTCAATCAGCACCAGCACGCCGAATACCGCGAGGGTAATCCCCGCCAGCTGTTTGGCCTGAAGGCGTTCGCCAAAGAAAAACGTGCCCAGAATGATGGTGAAAAACGCCTGAGACTGCAGCACCAGAGAAGCCAGCCCGGCGGGCATACCAAACTTAATCGCGGTAAACAGGAAGGCGAACTGCCCGAAGCTGATGGTCAGCGCATAGGCCGCCAGCAGGCGAAAAGGCAGCTTCGGGCGGGCAACGAACAACATCGCCGGGAACGCCACCAGTAAAAAGCGCAGCCCCGCCAGCATCAGCGGCGGCATGTTGTGCAGCCCCAGCTTGATTGCCACAAAATTCACGCCCCAAATCACCACCACCAGCAACGCCAGCAGTCCATCTTTACGCGTCATAACCCTGCCTCTGTATTTATTATCGATTTGTAAAAAAATAAACCTTATCCGCCTGAGCAAACAGATACAGATCCCACTTTTTGCCGGGGATACAGATGTGTTGTATCGTGCCTTCGCCAAAACTGGTCGCTATACCAGGCTGATTTTTCGTGATAAATCTTTCACCCTCTTATCTCATCACAATTAAAACATGCCGCCATGACCGCCCTCAGTAAACTGTTCTCAGGCAAACAACTTGCAACAACTGTGTTACTTATTTCTTCGCTGCTGCTGACCATTGGCCGGGGACTTACGCTGCCGTTTATGACCATCTATCTGTCGCGCGAGTACCATATGGCGCTGAAGGATATTGGCCTGGCGATTACCGTCGCGCTGGTCGCCGGGGTGATATTCAGCCTTTGGTTTGGCATCCTTGCAGACAAATTCGATAAGAAAAAAGCCATGCTGTTGGCTATCGTCATCTTCCTCGGCGGCTTTGCGGTCATCCCGCTGGTGCATAACGCGGGACTGGTGGTGCTGTTTTACTCGATCATCAACTGCTCTTACACGGTGTTTTCCGTGGTGGTTAAGGCATGGTTCTCCGACACGCTGGACGTTAGCCTGAAACCCAAAATATTCTCCCTCAACTATACCTTCGTTAACGTCGGCTGGACGGTCGGCCCGCCGATAGGCACCTTTGTGGTGATGTACAGCACCAACCTGCCGTTCTGGCTCTCCGCCATGACCGCCCTGCTGCCAATTCTGATGATTGGGCGCTATGTAAAAAGCCAGCCGGTCAGCGCCAGCAGCGTCACTGATACTGAAGATAAGGTGCTGCCGTCGCCGCGCATGATGCTGCGCGATAAACAACTTATGTGGTTCACCACTTCGGCTTTTTTAGGCTCGATGGTTTACGGCGCCTTCGCCGGCTGCCTGTCGCAGTACGCAATTGTTATCGGTGATACCGGGCTGGCTGAAAAAGTCGTCAGCGTCGTGCTGTCGGTAAACGCCATTGTTGTCGTCGCTTTCCAGTACTTCCTGGGGAAAAACATTCGCCCCGATAACATCAAAAAGATGATGTTCTTCGGTACGATCTTTTTCGTCTTCGGCCTTGGCGGCTTTATGATTTCAGGCACGAACCTGTGGCTGTGGGGGCTGTCTTCGCTGGTGTTTACCCTTGGCGAGCTTATCTATGCGCCGGGGGAATATATGCTTATCGACAATATCGCGCCGCCGGGGCTGAAATCCAGCTACTTTGCCGCGCAGCAGCTTGGCTGGCTCGGCGGGGCCTGTAACCCACTGGTCACCGGCCTGCTGCTGAGCTGGCTGCCGTCTTACATGCTGTTTGTGGTGCTGATGGGCACGATTTTACTGGCTTACTACGCCATCGTGATTGGCATGAATACGCCGCCCCGCCAGCCTCTCACGGCCTGACGAGGCATCATTCAACTAAACGGCTTTTTCGTATTTGATAAAGCCGGACTTCTGCGCCACTTTGTCGTACAGGGTTTGCGCCGTGGCGTTGGTTTCATGGGTATGCCAGTAAAGGCGCGAGCTGTTGTTGGCCTCTGCGTGCTGGCGTACCGCTTCAATCAGCGCCCGGCCAACGCCTTTGCCTCTTGCCTGCGGGGCCGCAAACAGATCCTCGAGATAGCAGTACTGGGTTGCTGACCAGGTGCTGCGGTGATAGAGGAAGTGGGTGAATCCCAGCATGTTCCCCTGCTCGTCGAAGGCGCCCAGGCCCCCTACCGGCTCTTGCTCATTCAGCATGCGCTGCCAGGTTAAATCCGTGACGTTGTCACTTATTTGTGCGTCGTAGAAGGTCAGGTAGCCCTGCCAGAGTGCTTGCCACGCTTCGCGGTCGTCCGCCGTTAACGGGCGCACGTCTACCCGACGAGCGGGTTCGCTTTTCTGGCGGCTAAGTGCATCGCGAATAGCCGCCAGCCCTGTACGCTGCACGCCGTTGGTCATATTTTCCGGGGACAGCCAGCTCTCAAAAGCGAGCTTCACCAGCGGCCATTCACCATCGGTGATGGAGAACCAGGCCGTATCGCGAGTGCGCCCTTTGTAAATCCCCATCTGGCGGAATACGCCCTCAAAGCGGAAACCAAACCGCAGCGCCGCGCGACGGGAAGGTCCGTTCAGGCTATCGCACTTCCACTCGTAGCGGCGGTAACCCAACACTTCAAAGGCATACTTCATCAGTAAGAAATGCGCTTCCGTAGCCTGAACGGTACGCTGTAGCAGCGGGGAGAACACCACAAACCCGACTTCAATACTGCCGTTCGCCGGGTCAATACGCATCAGCGACAGCGTGCCAAGCGCTTTGCCGCTGGCGTTATCCACGACGGCAAAATGGAAAGGATCTGCACTTTGCCCGGCGCCGGTGATGTAGCTGATAAAATCGGCCTCGTTATCAAACGGCCCAACGCTCAGGTAAGTCCAGCCACGCGAATCTTCGGCCTGGCTCCAGGCCTGCCAAAGCTGTGCCCCATGCCGCTCCACGCTCAACGGTTCGAGGCGGCAAAACTGCCCGTTTAAGGTGACGCGTTCCGGCAGCGGGCGTCGCTGCCAGTCAGGGAGAGATAAGCCAATCGGCTGCTGGAAACTGTTGACGGTAAAAGACATGCTAACCTCTGGAATTCGATAGTGAATATCAAAAACTATAGGCGCGTAGAGGTTCAGCCGAAAGGGCCACAATCATTAAATTTTGGCAGACCACTTATATCGCCACCAGTCCCCGGACGCCGTCCTGTTCCATCGCGCTGCCGTCGCCACGCTGGACTATCTCCCCCCGCGACATCACCAGGTACTGGTCGGCAAGCTCTGCGGCAAAATCATAAAACTGTTCCACCAGCAGAATAGCCATATCGCCCCGCCCGGCGAGATGCCGAATCACCTGGCCAATCTCTTTAATGATCGACGGCTGTATCCCTTCCGTGGGCTCATCCAGAATCAGCAACTGCGGCCTACAGGCCAGCGCCCGGCCAATCGCCAGCTGCTGTTGCTGCCCGCCGGAGAGATCGCCCCCGCGCCTGAGCCTCATCTCTTTCAACACCGGAAATAGCTGGTAAATCTCGTCCGGCACGGCCTTTGCTTCGCCCCCGGAAAAGCGCGACAGCCCCATCAGCAGGTTTTCTTCCACCGTCAGCCGGGGAAAGATATCTCTCCCCTGAGGAACGTAGGCGATGCCCGCCTGAACGCGCTGGTGCGGCCTGCGCTGGGTTATTGTCTGCCCCTGCCAGCTGATGCTGCCGCCCTTCACAGGCACAAGCCCCATCAGGCATTTCAGCAGCGTGGTTTTCCCCACGCCGTTACGCCCGAGCAGGCAGGTCACTTCCCCCACGCACACCTCAAAGCTGACGCCGCGCAAAATATGGCTGCCGCCGTAATACTGGTTAAGCTCATTCACCTGCAGCATGTTTGCTCCTTAGCGCCCAAGATAGACCTCGATAACCTGCTCATTCGCCTGCACCTCACGCAGAGATCCTTCCGCCAGCACCTGGCCCTGATGCAGCACGGTGACGTGGTCAGCGATAGTTTCGACAAAGCCCATATCGTGCTCAACCACCATCAGCGAGTGCTTGCCCGCCAGGCTGCGGAACAGCTCCGCCGTGTACTCTGTTTCGGCATCCGTCATGCCCGCTGCAGGCTCGTCCAGCAGCAGCAAATGCGGCTCCTGTACCAGCAGCATGCCGATTTCCAGAAACTGTTTTTGCCCGTGAGAAAGCAGCCCCGCCCCGCGATGGCGTTCTCCCGTCAGCCGGAGCGTGATTAACATTTCGTCGATACGATCGCGCTGTTCGCCGCTGAGCTTTGCCCGCAGGCTTGCCCACACGGATTTATCGTTTTTCTGCGCAATTTCCAGATTTTCAAAGACCGTGAGCGCCTCAAAGACCGTTGGCTTTTGAAACTTACGGCCAATTCCTCGTTGGGCGATTTCGATAGGCTCCAGCCGCATCAGGTCGATGGACTGATCGTAAAAAGCCTTGCCGCTTTGGGGTTTGGTTTTGCCGGTGATCACATCCATCAGCGTAGTTTTTCCCGCGCCGTTAGGGCCAATCACGCAGCGCAGCTCGCCCACGCCGATGTTCAGCGACAAATTGGTCAGCGCCTGGAAGCCGTCAAAGTTAACGTTGATATTTTCCAGCGCCAGCACCGGGTCGGTTTGCTCGCGAAAGCGGTCCGTAGGATGCTGGCGGGTAAACAGGGATTCGGCGGGCTGCATCATTTCTCTCCTTTGCGCAGCAGGCCAATGACCCCGCGCGGTAAAAATAGCGTCACCAGAATAAATATCACGCCGAGAAACAGCTGCCAGTACTCCGGCACCGCCATGGTGAAGTAGCTTTTAGCCCCGTTCACCAGCCCTGCGCCCAATACCGGGCCAATTAGCGTGCCGCGCCCGCCCAGCGCCACCCAGATGGCGGCCTCAATCGAGTTGGTCGGTGACATCTCACCGGGGTTAATAATGCCGACCTGCGGGACATACAGCGCCCCGGCCAGCCCGCAAAGCACGGCGGAAAGCGTCCACACCAGCAGCTTGAAGCCTTTCGGATCGTAGCCGCAGTAGGTCAGCCGGTTTTCCGCATCACGCACCGCCGTCAGAATGCGGCCAAACTTGCTGCGTGCCAGCCAAAAGCCTAGCCCGACGCTTGCCACCAACAGCAAAACGGTGGCGATAAACAGCCCGATTCGCGTGCCGGTTGCCGTCACCGGCATCCCCAACAGCGTGGTAAACCCGGTAAAGCCGTTATTGCCGCCAAAGCCGGTTTCATTGCGGAAAAACAGCAGCATCCCCGCGTATGTCAGCGCCTGGGTCATGATCGAGAAGTAAACGCCCTTAATCTTTGAGCGAAAGGCGAAATAGCCGAAAACAAACGCCAGCAGCCCCGGAATCGCCATTGCCAGCAGCAGTGCCCAGGCGAAGTGCTGCGTCCCCCACCAGTACCACGGCAGCTCGCTCCACGAGAGAAACGACATAAAACCGGGCAGCCCGTCACCTGCGGCCTGGCGCATCAGGTACATCCCCATGGCGTAGCCGCCGAGGGCAAAAAACAGGCCGTGACAGAGGGAGAGTAACCCGGCATAGCCCCAGACTAAATCCAGCGCCACTGCCACGGTGGCATAGCAGAGGATCTTGCCGACAAGCGTCATAGTGTAGGTCGACAGGCTGAACGGATTGCTGCCGGGCAACAGCGTCAGGAACGGCAGCGTCAGCAGCAAAACCACCAGCAGCGTGCCCAAAACCAAAGTCAGGCGCGGCGCTTTACGTCCGAGCGTTAAAGTCAGCGGCATAGTCATCAGTCAATGACCCTCCCTTTGAGCGCGAACAGCCCCTGAGGACGTTTCTGAATAAACAGCACGATCAGCCCCAGAATAAGAATCTTACCCAGCACCGCGCCGATTTGCGGCTCGAGTATTTTGTTAAAGATGCCCAGCCCGAACGCCGCAGCCACGCTACCAGCAAGCTGCCCCACGCCGCCGAGCACCACCACCAGGAAGGAGTCGATGATGTAGCCCTGCCCAAGCTCCGGGCCAACGTTACCCAGTTGAGAAAGCGCCACGCCGCCCAAACCTGCAATGCCTGACCCAAGCCCGAATGCGAGCATATCCACACGCCCGGTGGACACGCCGCAGCACGCCGCCATCGCGCGGTTTTGCGTTACGGCGCGCACGTTCATCCCCAGCCGCGTTTTGTTCAGCAACAGCCAGGTAAACAGCAGCACCAGCAGCACAAAGCCCAGCACCACCAGGCGATTCCACGGCAGGATCAGGTTCGGTAGCACCTGCAGGCCGCCCGACAGCCAGGCCGGATTAGCCACTTCCACGTTCTGAGCGCCAAACAGCATGCGCACGATCTGGATCAGCATCAGGCTGATGCCCCATGTCGCCAGCAGCGTTTCCAGCGGGCGACCGTACAAATGACGAATAATCGTGCGCTCAAGCGCCATGCCGATCCCGGCGGTGACGGCAAAAGCCACCGGCAGCGCGACCAGCGGATAAAACGCCAGCCACGCCGGAGCAAACTGCTGGAACCCGGCCTGAACAAGCCAGGCAGAGTACGCGCCAAGCATCAGCATTTCGCCGTGAGCCATGTTGATCACGCCCAGCAGGCCGTAGGTAATTGCCAGGCCGAGCGCGGCCAGCAGCAGAATCGAGCCAAGGGAAAGCCCCATAAACGCCTGACCAAGGATTTCACCCAGCCTCTGGCGATGCTCAATTTTACGCAGACCCTCTGTGGCGGCCTGGCGCACCTCCGCATTCGGCTCCGCGCTTGCGTCGGTTAATGGTTTGAGCAAAGCCTCAGTTTCCGGGTCGCTGGACTGGCTCAGAAGCTTTACCGCATCCAGACGCACTTCTGCCTGCGGACTTGCCAGCTCCAGACGGGCAATCGCCAGCCCAAGCGCTTCCCGCACGCTTTGCTCTTTTTCTGCGTTTATACGCTGCTGAAGAATCGGGAGTAATTCCGGCGGAGCCTCTTTCTGCAAGGCTTTAGCCGCATTTAAACGCATAGAGACGTTGTCACTTATCAATTGATGGCTCGCCAGCGCCCCGGCGACCAGCACACGAAGCCTGTTGGTCAGCCGCAGCTTTTTTGTCTCGCCCTGCGGTTGGGCCTCATCCCCTAATGGAGTCAGGCCTGCGTCGGTCTGGTTAAAGGCCGAGTGCCCGTCGGTGACCAGCGTTTCCTGCTTAAGCGCGTTGAGCAGCGGCAAGCGAGCGGGATCGGGCGATAGCGTCCAGTTCTGGAGCAGCTCCGCCTGAGCCGTACGATTCGCGGTCGAAAACGTCTCCGCGTCACCGGCGGCGGCAAGCCCCGGCAATAAAGCGGCCACAACCAGCAGCAGCCGGGCCAGTGTTGCTAACGTCATGGCGTTCTCCTGTTTGATTTCACCCTGTTGCCCCTCACCCTAACCCTCTCCCCAGAGGGGCGAGGGAATAAAGAATTTAACCCTCTCCCTTCCAAAAAGAGGGCATTCCCGCTTTTCTCCCTCTCCCTTCCAGGGAGAGGGCCGGGGTGAGGGTAAAATCAGCTAAGGGTATAAATCAGTTGCCGGCGGTCTTTACCGGCAGCTCTGATTTCTTATCGTTCCCCGGAATAAACGGACTCCACGGCTGGGCGCGCACAGGTTTGTCGGTCTGCCACACCACGTTGAACTGGCCGTTACTTTCGATCTCGCCGATCATCACCGGCTTGTGCAGATGGTGGTTGGTGGCATCCATCGTCAGGGTAAAGCCAGACGGCGCTTTAAAGGTCTGCCCGGCCATCGCCGCGCGGACTTTATCCACGTCCGTCGTGCCCGCTTTCTCAACGGCCTGCGCCCACATATGAATGCCAACGTAGGTCGCTTCCATCGGGTCATTGGTCACGACGGTATTGGCGTTCGGCAGATTGTGGGCTTTGGCATAGGCCTTCCACTCGTTAACAAATTGCTTGTTGGTCGGGTTATCGACGGACTCGAAGTAGTTCCAGGCCGCGAGGTTGCCCACCAGCGGTTTAGTGTCGATGCCGCGCAGCTCTTCTTCACCCACGGAGAAGGCCACCACCGGCACGTCGGTCGCCTTCAGCCCCTGGTTCGCCAGCTCTTTGTAGAACGGCACGTTAGAGTCACCGTTAATGGTGGAGATCACCGCCGTTTTACCGCCAGCGGAGAATTTTTTGATATTGGCCACGATCGTCTGGTAGTCGCTGTGGCCAAACGGCGTGTAGACCTCTTCAATGTCTTTATCCTGAACGCCCTTAGAGTGCAGGAAGGCGCGCAGGATCTTATTGGTAGTACGCGGATAAACGTAGTCCGTCCCCAACAGGAAGAAGCGCTTCGCCGCCCCGCCGTCTTCGCTCATCAGGTATTCCACCGCCGGAATCGCCTGCTGGTTAGGTGCCGCCCCGGTATAAAATACGTTCGGCGACATCTCTTCCCCTTCGTACTGCACCGGATAGAACAGCAGGCCGTTCAGCTCTTCAAACACCGGCAGCACGGATTTACGCGACACGGACGTCCAGCAGCCGAACACCACGGCCACCTTATCCTGGCTCAGCAATTGGCGAGCTTTTTCGGCAAACAGCGGCCAGTTTGACGCCGGGTCAACCACCACCGGCTCCAGCTTTTTGCCGAGTACGCCGCCCTTCGCGTTAATGTCGTCGATGGTCATCAACGCCACGTCTTTAAGCGGCGTCTCTGAAATGGCCATGGTGCCCGACAGCGAGTGCATGATCCCAACTTTGATGGTATCTGCCGCCTGGGCGGCAAACGCCAGCCCGAAGCTGACAACCGAAGCGGAAAGCGCGAAAGCTTTAACAAAGGTACGACGTTGCATAAGTCTGACTCCCCTGAAGAAACGATAAATGGTTAACTCAGCTTGAGTTGCCGAGCCTGGTGCAGCATATGAAGCGTTATCTGACGAACCTCTTTCTGACTTGCGGCGATGTGGTCATATAATCGGGTCTGTGCCTCCTCAAGGTTGCGGTCCCACACGGCGAGCAGGATTTGCCCATGTTCGGCGTACGTCGCACTGACGCGAGGCTGACGGGTAAAGTCCAGCCTGCGCACAATACGGATTTTCTCGGTGATATCCCGGTGAACCCTGGCCATTTCAGGGTTGCCCGCCGCAGACACCAGCGTCATGTGAAAAGCCTCGTCATACGGCGCGACGTTGATGCCCTCGTCGAGCGGCGGTTCCTCCAGCCAGAACTGCTTCAACGCCTGCAGCGGCAGCGGGCATACGGAATCAGCCCGCTGGCAAAGCCGTTTCACCGCCTCCAGCTCCAGCACGATGCGCAGATCGTAAAGCGATTCGAGATGATCGAAGTCCACCGCCCGGATCTGCCAGCCGCTGCGGGGCTGCACGTCGACATAACCTTCCTGCTGCAGGGCATAAAGCGCCTGGCGAACCGGCGTGCGGCTGGCGCTCATGCGGTCGGCAATTTCGTTTTCGCTAAAGCGGTCGCCCGGCAGCAGGAGAAAGTCGAAGATTTCCTGCTTTAGCTGCTGGTAGATACGTTCGGCTACGGCTTCTGGTCGCTTTGGCATAGGCCTACACCGCCTCCAGCCACAGCAGCGCATCCCCCGGCCCCACCGGTCTGCCCTGCTGGCACTGAATGCGCACGACTTTGCCGTCGCACGGCGCGCTGACTAATAGCTCCATCTTCATCGCCTCCACGACGATCAGCGGTTCGCCCTGCTTTACGCTCTGGCCCGGCTCAACGAGTATTTTCCAGATATTGCCGTTCAGATCGGCGCTGACGAGCTGGCCGGCCTGTTCTTCCTCCGGCATAACCGTCGCCATCAGCGCGCTCTCCACCGCCGCGCTTTCCTGTTCCTTCCAGTGCGCCACTTCGCTCAGGAAGGCCTCCTGCTGGCGGCTACGGAAAGCGGTAATATCGTCGGCATTGTCCGCAAGGAAGCGGCTATATTCGGCAAAATCGAACTCAACCTCTTCGATCTCCACCTGTGCACGCCCTTCACGAAATGCCGTGCGGAACGTGGTCAGCTCTTCTTCACTCACCGGGTAGAAACGCACCTGGTCGAAGAACTTGAGCAGCCATGGCTCGTCGCCAAACTGTTCGTTTTTGAGGAATTTGTTCCAGATAGGCAGCGTGCGCCCCACCAGCTGATAACCTCCTGGAGAGTCCATGCCGTAGATGCACATATACATGCCGCCGATGCCCACCGTGCCTTCTGCGGTCCAGGTACGGGCCGGGTTGTACTTCGAACTCAACAGGCGGTGACGCGGGTCAAGCGGCACGGCACAAGGCGCGCCGAGATAGACATCGCCCAGCCCTAGCACCAGGTAGCTGGCATCAAACAGGATCTGCTTCACCTCGTCACGGCTTTGCAGCCCGTTGGTGCGCTGAATAAAGTCCACGTTGTTCGGCAGCCACGGGGCGTCTTCCCGCACCGTTTGCTGGTAGCGCTCCACCGCCGCCAGCGTGGCGCTGTCTTCAAAAGCCAGCGGCAGATGCACAATGCGCGAAGGAATTTTCAGGCGAGTCACATCGCCAAGCTGTTTCTCAATGCTCAGCAGCAGCGTCAGCAGCTGGTTTTGGGAGATACGCTGGCTGTCATAACGGATCTGCAGCGAGCGAACGCCGGGAGAAAGCTCCTCAACACCCGTTTGCGCCGCCTGGTTAATCGCCTTCATCAGCAAATAAATACGCAGGCGCAGCGCCAGGTCGAGCACGTTATCGCCGTATTCGATCAACACATAGTTGTCGCCCGCCTGACGGTAAACCACCGCCGGCAGGGCTCCCTGAGCAGGGATTTCCGCCAGGATCGCCGCGCTGGTCGTCGCGCCTGGCGCAATAGAAGGATGCAGGTCCGGCAGGCTTGCCCCGGCACACAGGTTGGTCACCGCCACCTGCTGGGCGATTTCCAGAGACTGCGCGTGTTCAAAGCTAATGGCGTGAAAACGAATCCGGTCACCCGGCTTCACCTGCCCGACTTTCCACAATTCCGCTTTGGCAATAGTCACCGGGCAGACAAACCCGCCGAGGCTTGGGCCGTCACGCGTCAGGATCACCGGGAAGTCGCCGGTAAAGTTCACCGCGCCGATGGCGTATTCACAGTCGTGCACGTTGGAAGGATGCAGCCCGGCCTCACCGCCGTCGGCTCTGGTCCACTCCGGCTTGGGCCCGACAAGGCGCACCCCGAGGCGGTTAGAGTTGTAGTGAACCTGCCATTCGGCGTTGAAAAAGGTTTCCATCGACTCAGGCGTAAAGAAGTCCGGCGCGCCGTGCGGCCCGTAGAGCACGCCAATCTCCCATATCTCGCCATACTGCGGGATCAGCGCGGGTTCCGGCGCCTGCGGCAGGCTAATCGGCGCAGGCGTAGTGCAGGCTGGCAGGCAAGGCTGAGAGATGGCCAGCACGTCCGCGACGCGCAATGTGCGCCCCGCATGTCCGCCAAACTGGCCGAGCGCAAAGGTAGAGCGACTGCCGAGATACACCGGCACGTCAAAACCGTTGCGTACCGCCAGATAGGTGCGGCAGCCGCTGCTGGCTCTGCCCAGGGTGAGGATCTGCCCCGCTTTCACCACCGTTGGCTGCCAGAAGGTCACCGGCTGGTCATCAAGCCGTGCCGGGCAAGGTGCGCCGGTCAGCGCGATGGTGGCTTCGCTGTGGAAGCGCAGCGTCGGCCCCTGCAGGGTAAACTCCAGCCCGGCGGCGGAAGGATGGTTACCGACGATGCGGTTCGCCAGACGGAAGGCAAAATCATCCATCGGCCCCGACGGCGGCACGCCGATATCCCAATATCCGAGGCGGCCAGGGCTGTCCTGAATGCTGCTCCAGGTGCCAGGCTCCAGCACTTCCACGGCCTGCGCCTGATAGCTCACGCTATCGAGCAGGCGCGTCCACATCACCCCGGCCTTAAACTCCGGCAGACGAACTATCTGCCGCAGATAATCCAGATTGGTGGCGATCCCGTGCAGCCTGGTCGCCGCCAGCGCGTCGTTCAGTATACTTAACGCCTGCAGGCGGTCTGCACCGTAAACAATGATCTTGGCGATCATCGGATCGTAGAAAGCGCTAACTTCGCTACCGGTGCTGACCCAGCCGTCAACCCGTACGCCCTCTGGAAAATAAACGTCGGTCAATACGCCCGGCGAAGGCTGGAAGTTTTTCAGCGCGTCTTCGGCGTAAATGCGGACTTCGATAGCCGCGCCCTCCGGCGCTTCGGCCATTTTTTGCCAGTCCGGGGAAGCCTCTGCCGCCGCCAGCACCATGCATTCGATCAGATCCAGGCCGGTTACGCACTCGGTCACCGGGTGCTCAACCTGCAGCCGCGTGTTGACTTCCAGGAAGTAGAAAGCATCGCGTGCCGCGTCATAAATAAACTCTACGGTTCCCGCGCTGCGGTAGTTAACGGATTCACCCAGCGCCACCGCCGCACGATGCAGCGCCTCACGCGTTGCCTGTGGAAGATTGGGCGCGGGCGTTTCCTCGACCACTTTCTGGTTACGACGCTGCAGCGAGCAGTCACGTTCTCCGAGGGCCACAACCTTGCCCTTCCCGTCGCCAAAGATTTGCACTTCCAGGTGGCGAGCTTTGTCGACAAAACGCTCGATAAACACGCCATCGTCGCTAAAAAACTGCGCCCCCATGCGCTTGACGCTTTCCCAGGCTTCAAGCAATGCCGTTTCGCTGTCACAGCGGGTCAGGCCAATACCCCCCCCGCCCGCCGTGGTTTTTAGCATCACCGGATAACCAATTTCCGCCGCCGCCAGCTGCGCTTCTGCAAGCGATGTCAGCAGCCCGGTGCCCGGCGTCATCGGCACGTCCACGCCGGAGGCCAGCTCACGGGCGCGGTGCTTGAGGCCGAAATCGCTGATTTGCTGCGCCGTTGGTCCGATAAATACGATTCCGGCCGCTTCGCAGGCCTCGGCAAATTCGGCGCGTTCGGAAAGAAAACCGTAGCCGGGGAAAATTGCCTCCGCGCCGCTCTCTTTTGCCGCCGCCAGTATTTTTTCGATGTTGAGGTAAGTGTCGCTGGCTTTATCTCCACCAAGCGCCATCGCCATATCGGCGTCAATGACGTGCTGCGCGCTGGCGTCCGCGTCGGAATAAACGGCCACGCTGGTAATGCTCATTTTTTTCAGCGTGCGGATAGCACGACAGGCAATTTCACCGCGGTTGGCAATTAAGACTTTGCTAAACATATTCCTCTCCTTAAGCGCCCGGTTGACGAGCCAGCCAGGCTTTCCAGCCGCCCCATGGGGTAATGTCCGTGGCGCCTTCTGTCGCGCACGGTTCACAAATAAAGCCCTTCACGCTGCGCCCGTCCTGCAAGGCCAGCGTGCCGATCCCCAGCGGAGCGGGAATTTCAGCAACAAACTCACCGAAGCGTGCGAGCGGGATATCCCAAAGCTCAACGGCAATCGGCTGCCCTTCCGTGGCGCGAACCAGGCCAGGCTTCGGCGGCTGGGTATTGGCAAGGGCATACAGGCGATAGGTATCCGCCGTGTGGGTTTCTTCGATGAACACGGCATTGCGGCTGGTTAACTGATGATTGAGCGGCATACCGCGCAGATGAGCGCCCACCACCGCTACGCGCACGTAACCATCGGCAGGCGTGCAGGTCTGAGCGGCGGGCAGTTTCAGCGCTGTTGCTCCGGCGGGGAGATCAAGCTGAGCCTGCCATTGCGCACCAAAGTGGCTAAGCGCGGCATCATGCCAGGCAGGCGCGATAAGCGTGATTCCCGCTGGCAGGCCATCGGCACGGAAATCCGCCGGCAGCGCCAGCGCGCTCAGGTCAGCAAGGTTGGTAAAGTTGGTGTAGGTGCCAAACTGGGAGTTATAGCGGACGGGCTCGTCGCGCATTTCGGCCAGCGTATGGATCGTTGGCGACGTCGGCACCACAAGGGCGTCAAACAAGGCAAGCTGCTGGTTAATACGGCGAGCCAGTTCGGCGCGGGTATATTCGGCCTGCCACGCATCGCAGGCCGTGAAGCTCAGGCCGCTGGCGACGATGCCGCGCACGGTGGGGTCCATGGCATCAGGATGTTTTTCGAGGATCTCTTTCACCGCCACGGTACGTTCAGCCACCCACGCGCCGTTATAAAGTTGTTCTGCAAGACGGGTGAAATCACTGAAATCCACGGCGACCAGCTCTGCCCCCATCGTCATTAATCTTTCCAGCGCCCGCTGAAAAGCCTCCTCGCTGAGTTTGTCGCCAAAGAAGTTCAGTCGGTCTGGAATAGCAAAGCGCAGGCGCGGGCTAAAGCGAGCCGGGGCGGTATTAGGATTGCTACGGGAATAAGGATCGAGCGGATCGTACCCCCCGGCTACATTAGCGAGCAGGGCTGCATCCGCCGCCGAGTGGGCAAAAATCGAAACACAGTCGTTGAGGCGGCAGGCCGGGACGACACCAGCGGTAGAGAGCCAGCCTTTGGTGGGTTTTAAACCGACGATATTGTTGAACCCGGCGGGTACTCGCCCGGAGCCTGCGGTATCCGTGCCCAAAGAGAAACAAACCAGCCCACGCGCCACCACGGAAGCGGAGCCTGAACTCGAGCCGCCGCTGACGTAATCCGGGTTGAAGCTGTTAACCACCGCGCCATAGGGAGAGCGAGTGCCGACCAGGCCGGTCGCAAACTGGTCGAGATTAGTTTTGCCCACCACAATGGCCCCGGCGGCGCGAAGGCGCGCAATTACCGTGGCATCGTCAGTGGGATGATAAGTAAATACCGGGCAGGCTGCGCTGGTGGGCATCCCGGCCACATCAATATTGTCTTTAACCGCAAACGGCACGCCAAATAACGGGAAATCCGCCGGCGTTTTATCCTCGTCATTAACGGCCTGCAATAAAGAATTTATTTGCGCAGTTATTTGCTGTTCGCTGGCGATATATATCCAGGCATTATCCTGCCTTGAGATATTGGCCATTAATTGCTGATAAGCCCCCATGAGCAAATGAGGCTGTTGCTGGTAATCGGTAATCCACTGCGACAAAAGAGCGACTGGCATAAGCTGGCATCCCACCTGGTATACAAGATGGAATAGATAAAGCAATTACGATGCCACGTTTCTTACTTAATGATTAGCAAGGGATTTTAATTAATTAATAAGTTTTTATTATATTTAATGCACCGTGGCGGCGCGTTATTTTAGTGCGGGCGAATAATTAAGGGGATATATTTGGCGGCGAATCAGCCTTATTGCCACTCGCCGCCAATAAGGCTATTGCCCGCTACGGCGAGCGGACACCGTGGCTAAAGCAGCCCAGTCGAGCTGTTCATCGCCGTGGGCCAGTGCATCAAGATAGTTATCCCGTAGTACGCCAGTAAATCCCATCGGCACATTTTTACTTTCTGCCGCCTGCTGCGCCAGACGCACGTCCTTCAGCCCAAGCTTCATGGTAAAACCTGCCGGGCTATAGCGCGACTCGGCAATCATCGCCCCATAGTTTTTATAGGCCGGGGCGGCAAACAAGGTGCTGGTCAACATGCCGAGGAAATCCCCCGCTGTAACGTCATAAGCGCCGACCAGAGCAGATGATTCCCCCATCGCTTCAATGGCGCTGGCCAGCATAAAGTTAGCCGCCAGTTTCACCGCCGCTGCCTGCTCCGGCCTGTCGCCAAAGCGCCAGGTTTTCTGCCCCAGCACATCAAAGATCGGCTCTACGCTGTCCAACAGTTCCGTTGGCCCGGCGGTAAGAATGTTCAGGTTACCCGCAGCTGCCACGTCCACGCGCCCCAGAACGGGCGCAGCGATATAACGCTGCCCGCCAGCGTCGGCCTTTTCCGCCATTTCATTGGTAAAGGCAACGGAAACGGTGGCCATGTTGATCCAGATAGCGCCCTTCGGCAGCGCGGCAAGCGCGCCCTGCTCGATAATCACGCGGCGGCTGGTGTCGTCGTCGGCCAGCATAGTTATCAGCACTTCGCTGTCGGTAAACTCAGCCGGGGTGGCTACAACTGTCGCCCCTTTTGCTTTTAAAGCTTCCGCAGGTGCCTGAGAACGGTTCCACACGGCAACCTGATGCCCGGCTTTCAGCAGATTTTCTGCCATCGGCTGGCCCATTCCGCCCAGCCCGATAAATCCAATACGCATAATAACTCCCGGCTAGATAATGGTGCCGCTGCGCGTTAACTGCTCGCGGCGCTCTTCGGTTTCTTCTCTGTGGTGATTGCCCTTGTGGGCAATGGCGATGCGCAGCCGTTGCTGTTGGGCATAGCGGTCTTCCCGCGTCAGCTCTGCGTCGTCGCTAAGTTCAATCAACAGTTCGTTCATGTGGGTGATGACGTCTGCGGCAATGGCCGCGTCTACACGGCTGATAACGTCTGAAAGATGTTTCATGGTGTGTTCCTTATCATGTTTTTCCCCTCACCCTAACCCTCTCCCCAGAGGGGAGAGGGAATAAGAAGAGAAACCCTCTCCCTTCCAGGGAGAGGGCCGGGGTGAGGGTTGGTACTGGTTAATCCAGCTTCGCTTTGGAGAAATCACTCCCGGCGAGGCTAACGGTATAACCGCTCACGTTGCTGCGGGTCACGTAGAAGGTTTTACCGTTTGCCAGCGCGATCCACGGCGCCTGCTGATAGTAAATTTCCTGCGCCTGCACGTAGAGCTTCGCGCGGGCGGCCGGGTCGCTGGTTAGCTTCGCCTTCTGCACCAGGGCGTCGTAGTTTTTGTCACACCAGCGGGCAACGTTCGACCCACTGGCTACGCTGCCGCATCCCAGCAGGGTATCGGCAAAGTTATCCGGGTCGCCGTTATCGGACATCCAGCCGAACAGCGCCGAGGAGTGCTCCCCTTTACGCATCCCGGCCAGATACTCGCCCCATTCAAAGGTAACGATTTTGGCGTTCACGCCCACTTTCGCCCAGTCGCTCTGGATCATCTCCGCAATGCGGCGTGAGTTAGGATTATACGGACGCTGCACCGGCATGGACCAGAGATCGGTATCAAAGCCCTTCTCCAGCCCGGCCTGCTTCAGCAGCGCTTTGGCTTTTTCCGGATCGTAGCCGTAGTCTTTCAGATCCTTGTCATAGCCCAGCATGGTCGGCGGGATCGGTGATTTTGCTACCGAGCCGGAGCCCATAAAGATAGCGTTAACGATAGCTTTTTTGTCCACCGCGTAGTTTAGCGCCTGGCGAACCAGCGCGTTATCGAACGGCTTTTTGCTGGTGTTAAACGCCAGATAACCGACGTTCAGGCCGTCAATGCTGTGCAGCGTCAGGTCTTTATCCGCCTTGATGGCGTCGAACTGCACCGGGCTTGGGGCCGGAATAATCTGGCATTCATTCTTCTGCAGCTTCGCCAGGCGGGTTTGCACGTTCGGGGTGATAGAGAAGATCAGGTGTTTGGTCGGCACCTCGCCTTTCCAGTAGTCTGGGTTGGCGACGTAGCGAATCACGGAGTCAATTTTGTAGTCCTGCAGCGCGTAAGGCCCGGTGCCGATTGGGTTGTTGTCCACCCGCTCAGGCGTGCCGGCTTTCAGCATCGAGTCCGCATATTCCGCCGACAGAATAGAGGCAAAGTCCATGCCCCAGTCGGCCAGGAACGCCGCGTTCGGTTCGCTCAGGGTGAACTGGACGTGGTAATCATCCAGCTTTTTAACGTCCACAATGAGCTTGTCGAGGCCGACGTCATTGAAGTATTCGTAGTTCGCCTGCGACACCTTGTGATACGGGTTGTTGGCGTCTTTCTGGCGCATGACCGAGAACACCACGTCATCGGCATTAAAGTCACGCGTTGGCTTGAAGAACTTGTTGCTGTTGAACTTCACGCCCTGGCGCAGGGTAAAGGTATAAGTTTTACCGTCCGGGCTGATTTTCCATTCCGTCGCCAGCGACGGTACCGGCGTATTGTCGGCCGGGTTGAAATCAATCAGGCGGTTATAAAGCGTTTGCGAGCTGGCAACAAAGCTTGGGCCGGAGCTGGCAATCTGTGGGTTAAAGGATTCAGGAGAGGCTTCGGAGCAGTAAACCAGCGTGCTGTTTGCCGCCGCCATCGCGCTTCCTGCCGGGAGGAGCGCGCTCAGCAGCAGGCCGAGGAGTGTTTTCCCTGTAGACATATTGTTTGCCTTTTATTTGCTTGCCAAATGGTTGAGCTACTTATTATTACTCACAGTAATAACAGCACAGCCTGTAGCGACAAGCAAATGGCAAGCCTTCCCTTCTCTATACAATAGTGGCGGTTAACATGGGAGACTCAGCCCATAACCTTCACGCCCTGCCCGGCAAAATCACGCCACACGCAGGTGAACACCGCGATCCCCATCAGCGCCAGTGAAACCAGCGAGAGAGCGGTAAAACCATGGTCGGTATAAAGCGGCCCGTAGCTGCTGCTGCCGGCAAATACCGCCAGATAAGTCACCGCGCTATTTAGCCCCATCAGCGTGCCACGCTTAGCCGGGTCGATTGCCGTCAGGCGCTGAATCAATAAATTCACCCCCAGATGGTTCACCAGGCCCAGCACAAACAGCAGGCAGATAACCCCCACCAGCGTGCTGCCAAACAGCGCAAGCCCAAGATAAACCGCAGCAGCAACCAGAAGAACAGGCGGCATAAGGCGTTTAGGGCCAAACCGGTCCACCATCCCGCTGAGCAATGCCGCACAGCCAAACCCTGCCCCATAGGCGATCGCCACCCCGCCGTTCGCCGTCACCGGCAGGCCGAGATCCTGATGAAGATGGTCGCCCAGATAGGCATACAGGCCGTAAAACGCTGTCATAAATGCGCAGCACACCACCAGCAATGACTTGATCCCCGGCAGGCCCAGCGCAGAAAGCGGTGACGGGGCAATGCCCGCCGCCGGGCGATCCTGCATGTTCAGCCTGAACAAAGCAATCAGCGCCAGAGCGGCAAGGCAGCTGACCGACACATACACCGCGCGCCAGCTGAACAGTTCGGCCAGCACCACGGAAAACGACACGCCGGCGATCATGCTCAGCGTCCAGCCGGTCAGCACTTTGCCGATGGTCCGGCTTTCACGTCCCGGCTCCGCGATGGCGGCCGCGCTGGCGTAAATCGCGGGCAGCGCGATACCCGAAGCAATCCCGGCAATCAGCTGGGCGGCAATAAACATCGCCACGGAAGGCGAAGCCGCGCAAAGCAACAGCGCCACGCCCAGCAGCGTCATGGTGAATTTGAGCATCCGGGCAGAGCCGACTAAGTCGATAAGCCTTGCCAAAAACAGCGCACTTGTCGCCGTGCCAAGCCCGAAGGCCGCGGCGGCCATCATCACCGTTGGCACTGTCGCGCCTATGGATGACGCCACTGCCGGAGCGATTGGCCCCAGCACCATCGAGTTAGCGCCGATAACGCCGACGCAGCCGGTTAACACATATACAGCTTTGGCGGGAGACAGAGACGGCTCTGGATGCAATTCCAGACACTGGCTGTTTTTCATTTCACTTCCTGAATAATGATTAAGCTTGACTTACATTCGATAAAAACCAATTTTATCCGAATGAAATTCAGCGTCATTAGCGAGAGTCGATATGAAAAAAGAAACAGACGGTATTAAGCAGAACGGTGCGGCAGAACGAGTTCTCGATGCCGCAGACCGAAGAATATTAGGCACGCTGGTGGAAGATGCGACCATCAGCTATGCCGAACTCGGCGAAAAAGTGGCGCTTTCTGCGCCAGCGGTACATGAACGCGTTAAGCGCCTGAAGCGATCGGGCGTGATCCAGCAGACGGCGGCGCTGCTCGACCCAAAGGCCATCAACAAATCCCTGCTGGCGTTTGTTCATATTGATACCAAAGGCTGGGGAAAAACGCCGGATCTGCTGCGCATTTCCGCCTACCCGGAAGTGGAGGAGATCCATTCCGTCGCCGGGGACACATCCATGCTGCTCAAGGTGCGCACCGAGGACTCAAGAGCGCTTGAAGCCCTCCTCGCCCATCTGTATGAGATCAACGGCGTGGTGGCGACCAGAACCTATATCGTGCTGTCGACCTATCTTGAGCGCCCTGTCCAGCCGGGCATTACCCGCGACTGGCCGGAGCAGGACTAACGTCATTTCACGATATAGCGCGTTGAGGCAAAATTATTCAGTACCTTATGGATAATAAAGGTGACGGCCAGCGTGCCGACAATTGCTACCGATACCGATGAAATACGGTACAGCGCGCTAAAAACGATATCCTGGTTCGGGTGCATGTATTGCCCGAACATCAGCGCCAGAGTGGTCAGAATAGAAAAGCCCACGCCCGGCCCGACCTTCTCAAAAACGTGAATTCGCGCGGCCAGCAGCAGGCCGAGGCTAATCAACGGCATCAGCAGGATCAGGTGACGGCTAAAATCGTAGATAACCAGCTGGACCAGAATCGCATAGAGACACCCGGCTATTACCCCGACGATGCGCCACCAGGATGAAAGAATCGCCCCACGGAAGTGCATGGGGAACAGAGCAAAGATCCCTGCCATCAGCGCGGCCAGGGAGTCATTCAGCGTGTAGACCTGGAACACGGTGAATAAGATGGTCGCCGTCAACGAGGCGAGCAGGGTTTCATGCATTACCCTTGGCCCGTCTTTTTGGATAGCAGGCGGCGGCTTGCGCGGCTCTACGTCCGGCAGCAGATAGCAGCTGAGCGCCGACAGCCCTACCGCCAGCAGGCTGCCGATGATGTTAGAAAACATCAGGTCGCTCATGTCGGTGGTCGGGTAGCTCAGGAAGTTTGCCATCACGCTTAAGCAGACCACGCCCATTGAGCCAAACAGGAAGAGCGGGCCCCGGCTCATCAGGTAGAAGCGCGTCATGTACATCAGGAAGACAATCAGCGTCATCGGCAGCGGGTAATTCACCAGCACCGCAAACAACAGCGTCATTTCCACGCAGTTAATCAGCGCATTGGCGATCATCTGCCGGGCGATATGGCCGTTGAAAACAGGCACCAGGCCGGTAAGCATGATGGGGTAAACCACATAGAACACCCCATACTGCGTATTGACCCAGCTGTAGACAAACATCCCCACGCAGCCCGCCATCACGATGCGCAGCATATGCCGGAAGTCATTGCCGCTGAACGGCGTCGGCGCGTTACGCTTCAGCGGGCCAAGAATAAATTTAATAAACATAATGCAGGTAGCTCACCAACCTGATTTGCATCCCGCCGATAAACGAAGCGAAAGCGGAAGGTGAATTGTAGAGCTGCACCGTGGCCCGCGCGCCCGCCGGCAAATCTGGCGTTTTCCCGTCTTCAAGCAGCAAATGAATGCGCATGCGCTGCGCGTCCCTCACCCAGCGGTTTGATGTTTCAGGAGCTGAAAGCTGCCCGTTAATAGCCTGCTGCCCCTGCAGGACCCCCGCATCTTTGCTGGTCACCCGGGCTTTGAAAACCTGCCCCGGAAGCCCGTCAAAAACGATGTCTGCCGTTGTCTCTGGCCGGGTTTTGCTCAGGCTTTTCTCCCGGAAGTCGGCCACGATATCGAGCCTGTCGTTGACCAGCGCCAGCGCGGGTGCGCCCGCCCCGGCATACCAGCCCTCTTTCAGCTGCAAATTACTGATAACGCCGTCGCTGCTGGCAACCACGCGGGTGTAATCCAGGTTTAGCCGGGCGTCGTTCAGCAGGTTACGGTATTTTTGCAGCGTGACGTTTTGCTCCCCGCGTTCACCCCGCGAAATCACCAGCTGCGCCAGCGACGCCTGGAGGTTGTTAACGTTTTGCACCGCGCTTTGCCAGCGCGTAAAGGCCGCGTCCAGATCCTGTTTTGAGATCAGATTCCCGCTGCTCAGGCCGTTGTAACGGTGATAGCTGCGCCCGGCATTGTCGGCATCCAACTGGGCGGCTTTGATTTTCGCCCGCGCGGCGCTGATTTGGGCATCAATTTGCTGGTTGTCGAGTATCGCTTGCTGATAAGCAATCTCCGCGCGTTCCAGCTGATTTTGGTAGGGCTTATTATCTATCTCGAACAGCACATCCCCTTTCTTCACCACGCTGTTATTGCTGACGTAGATATGCGTCACGTAGCCCGACACGCGGGATGAAACCGGGGTCACCACGCGCATCACGGTGGAGTCTGGGGTTTGCGGCACCCAGATATCGGCGGCCAGAAAATAGCAAAACATTGCGGCAAACAGCGCCAGCGTGACTTTTACCCAACGGGTAAATCGTTGTTCAGGGGTCATAACTACTCGCTAAATGAGAAATACGCCTGAATACCAGGCGTAAAAAAACTACCGAATTTTGATCATGTTGGCGGCCAGCAGATTTACCGTCTGGCTGAACTGTTCTATTTGCTGCGCCGGAATGCCCTGCGCGACCTGCGCCTGACAGCGCTCCACCGTTTCACTTACCGCTTTAATCGCTTTTTGACCTGCGGGCGTCAGCGAGATAAATTTCACCCGCCTGTCTTTTTCGTCCGGCGTGCGGGTGACATACCCTTCTTTCTCAAGCTGTGCCAGCGTGCGCGTCAGAGGCGGCAGGTCGATGCCCTGCGCCCGGGCCAGATCCGTGACGGTGATTTTCTCTCCCGCCACGCTGAGCTGCATCAGCGTCGTCCAGCTGCTTTGGGTCAGGCCGGTAAAGGCGACGGCATCATCCACGATGCCGCGCCACAGGCGTACCAGCATCGCCAGGCGCATCCCCAGCGGGCGTTCGGGAAAATCGACAATGTCGTACTTATCGTCATGCATGAGGTACTTCCCAGATAAATAGTCACCAAGTTAATTATCATGATAAGTATTTATCTGATGAATACAACTGACAATAACCAGGGGTAATTACTGAGGAAGAAGCCAAAGGCAAAAGCGCCCGCAGGCGCTTTAGAAAAGAAGAGAAACGTTAGCTCAGGCGGGCGGCAATATCGGCCACGCGGGCGCCATATTTCACGGCGGTGTCCAGGTCACCCTGGGCAATTTGCTCGGCGCTGGCATCGGCCGGGGACTGCACCAGCAGGCCTACGGAGCCGCCCAGATTGTTCGCGTCTTCACGGGTTGCCGCCAGGGTGTTAGCAGGCAGTTGCCCCAGGCTAACCCAAATGCCGCCGTGCTGGGAGGCCAGGGTTTGCATCCACTGCAGGCTAACCTGCTTGTCGCCGTTCAGGCTGGCGCTGTTGGTAAAGCCGCCGAACACTTTGTCCTGCCAGCCGCGGGTAAACCACACTTTAGACGAGGCATCGGCAAACTTCTTAAACTGCCACGGCACGTTGCCCATGTAGGTTGGCGCCCCAAAGATAATTCCTTTGGCTTCGTTCAGTTTTTGCCAGTCCGCTTCCTGAATATCACCGTTGCTGTCTACGGCGATCAGTTCGGCGTTTGCCCCTTGCGCAACGTGCTCTGCCACACGCTTAGTGTGACCGTATCCGGAAAAGTAAATAACAACGATTTTAGCCATAATGTTTCTCGACATGGTTAGAGGGAAAGCTCCGGCCTGCTGGCCGCGAAAACGGAGCCCATCGTGTCTGCCTTTTTCTTTCTGGTCAAGAAGTTACCCGCCGGTAAGTGACTTACCTGCGGGTAAGTATAGCCGCCTCATTTTATCTAATAGCCAGATAATTTACCCATTTTGCCGTCTCTTCAGCCGTTTGACTTAGGGCCGCTTCGTTAAACTGTAAAGCGTGAAGATGGCTCTCGGGTGAGCCGTTAACAGCAGGATTGATGACGTGGCAAAAACATTATTGCGCAGCGGATGCCTGGATGACTTTCTCGCGCTGGGCGAAAACGGTCAGGCGGTATTTGATTCGGCGTTTCAGATACGTGAAACCTTACGCCTTCGTAAACAGCAGGCGGTCGCCGATGCCCTGGCCATTCCCCAGCCTAACGACGAAGGTGACCGGGTAGACTGGTACGCGCCTCAGGAAGGCAGCGTCACCAGTTGGGCCGCCGCCAGCGACGAAGAGCGTCGCACCGCCCTTCGCTATCTGGATAATTGCTTATCTAACGTAGCCTCGCTCAGCGCCCGCTGCCAGCAGGCGGATAAAACTTCGATTCGCCTGTTTGGCGCGCTGCTGGAAAAAGCCCTGCAGTTCCCCGGCAGTCAGCACGTCTATCTGGTGAACGGCAAGCCGGTTATCACCTTCTGGGGTTTTGTGAACCTCAACCAGGGCGCACGGGATGACGTGCTGGAGTGCCTGCGCGTTGTTGAGCCGCGCGAGCCGGAAATCGCCTTTATCCCAGAAGAAGCCATGCCGGAGCCCGAACCGCTGCCGGTAGAAATCAGCGAGCCGGAAAAACCGCTGCTTGAAACCCCGCGAGCCGTTCAGGTATCCGAAGATTCTCCTGTTTACAGCCTCTCGACAGCCGCCATTAAGGCAGCGCCGGTTGAAGAAGAAAAAACCGCGCCACCTCCGGAACCCGTCGTCATAGCGAAAAAACCACGTCGCCGCTGGCTGCTGCCGGTCGCCGCCGTGATTGCCGTGGCCGTTGCGGCACCAGTTAGTTACCTGTTGCTTAGCGGTAATCAGGCCGAGCCTGTGGCAATGGCCCAGGCCGAAGTTCAGCCTCAGCCTATTGCGCCTGCGCCAATCCAGGCCGTAGACGCGGTAAAAACCACCCTGCCGCTGACGCCTGCCGAGGTTGTCGTCCCGGCAAAACCAGAGCCAGAACCTGCCGCAGCACCTGAGCCAGAGGCCATTGCCGTTGCGGCAGACGTGCCGAAGAATGCGTTAATTTTACCGGCTGAAGCGCTGAAAATGGGCTCCACTAAATTCCTCAACGGCACCTGGCGTGCGCAAATTAATTTCAGCGACCCAATCACCGGCAAAGCCCCAAGCCTGCGCTACCAGATTGCCAACAACAAAGGCACGGTGCGCCTGGTGCACGGCGATAACATTGTCTGTAAAGCAGAGATGTTTTCCGGCCTGCATCAGAACGGCGCGCTGATGATTAAAACCCGCGGCAGCGCTCGCTGCAGCGACGGCAGCCGCTACCCGATGCCGGAAGTGACCTGTAAAACCGGCAGCAACGGCGCCGCCGTTTGCACCGGGCGCTATGATGGCGACAAGGTCATCCCCATCACCTTCCGCAAAGTGAGTAACTGAGAATGCTGGCGACCCTTTTTCACTACAAGCCGAGCGTCACGCTCATCAAAGACAGCGGCATTCAGTTCCTGGATTTCGGCCTTGCGCCGCAGACTAACGCCGCCCACGCCGGGCGCTTTGTACGCCAGACGGCCAACGGCCCGCTGCTGCGTCTGGACTACGACGTGGTGCCGGGGAAATTTACCCTGCCGGGAGAAAACGGCGCCGCGCCAGAAGTGGTGAAACCCGAAAGCACCATTACGCTTGGCCACTCCCTGCGGGTGATGGATAAGACCTGGCTGCCGCTGCCTTTCCTGCGTTTTAACCCGCCCCGTACCTTTGTTGGTGGCCCCGATAACTGGGCGCGCGTTCAGGTTCGGGTGCTGGAAACGCCTGACCCTGCGGGCAACACCGTGCGCATTAGCATCGCCCTGGACAGCAAGATCTACGCGGATGACCACCCGGCCGCGCACCTTGCGCCAACCGAAAGCGACGTGCGTAACGGCGCTCGTTTTGCCCTTGCCTGGCATAACCACGAGATCAAAGAGTTTCTCGATCAGACCTGGGTGGACGGCTGGCTGCGCGAAACCTTTGCTCAGTTCGCCACCCGCGTTGAAGAACGCTCGGAGCGCGACCTCACCGCGGCGATGAAAGCCTTTGAGTACCAGGCTCACTACCTGAATATTCTTGAGCTTATCGGCAATCAACTGGCGGTGCCGGAAGTGAAAATCGTCACGGCGACCCTGCAATCCCCGCCGATTGACGTAGATTTAGTGCTCGACGTCGGCAACACCCATACCTGCGGCGTGCTGATTGAAGATCACGGCGAAGAGAACGATGGCCTGCGCCAGACCGCCGAGCTGCAAATCCGCTCCCTGAGCGAGCCACAGCTGATCAACGACGCGATGTTCACCAGCCGCCTTGAATTCAGCGAGGCGAAGTTCGGCAAGCAGCATTTCTCCGTCGAAAGCGGACGTGACGACGCTTTTGTCTGGCCTTCTATTGCCCGCGTCGGCGATGAAGCCCGCCGCATGGCCTGCGCTCGCTTCGGCACCGAAGGCGCCAGCGGGATCTCCAGCCCGCGCCGCTACCTGTGGGATGTCACGCCAGCCAGCCAGGACTGGCGCTTCAGCCAGATGGGCGTCAAAACCCAACGCGAGCCGCTGGCAACCGCCTTCCCGCTGATGAACCTGATGAACGATGACGGGCAGCCGCTGTACGCCCTGCCGATGGACGAGCGTCTGCCGGTGTTTTCGCCGCAGTACAGCCGCAGTTCGCTGATGACGCTGATGCTGTGCGAGCTGCTCTCTCAGGCGCTGATGCAGATCAACAGTATTGGCTCCCGCCAGAGCATGGGGCACCCGACCTCACCTCGCCAGCTGCGTAACCTGATCCTGACGCTGCCTTCCGCCATGCCGAAGCCGGAGCGCGAGCTGTTCCGCCAGCGTATGCAGGAGGCTGTAGGCCTGGTGTGGAAGGCGATGGACTGGCACCCGACCGACGACGGGTTCACCCTCGAGCGTGACAAAAAGAAAAGCATCGTGTCGGTGCCAGAAGTGCAGATGGAGTGGGACGAAGCGACTTGCGGCCAGCTGGTCTGGCTGTATAACGAAGCGCTGGTTAACTATGCCGGGCAAACCGGGCGCTTCTTTGAGAGCCTCGCCCGCCCTGACCGCGCCCTGACGCCGGACGAACCTGTCGGTAAAACCCTGCGCGTAGCCTCGATTGACATCGGCGGCGGTACCACCGACATGGCCATCACCCAGTACCAGCTGGATGACGGCGTAGGCAGCAACGTGAAAATCGCCCCGCGCCTGCTATTCCGCGAAGGTTTTAAGGTCGCCGGGGACGATATTTTGCTGGACGTGATTCAGCGCTGCGTGCTGCCCGCTTTACAGACCCACATCCATAAAGCAGGCGTAGCCGACGCGCCAGGCCTGATGACCACGCTGTTCGGGGAGTCCGGCCGCATGGATACCCGCGCCACGCTGCGCCAGCAAACCGCGTTGCAGCTGTTTATTCCGCTTGGGCATGCGGTGCTGTCATTCTGGGAAGAGAGCGACCCGGAAGAGCCGAATGCCGTACTTGAAGCCACCTTTGGCGAGCTGCTGAGCCAGCGGCCAACCCGCAACGTGATCAATTACGTTCAGCAGGCCGTGCAGCATGAGCTACCGGCCGATGCGCCGCAGTTCGACATCATGAGCGTGCCGCTGCAGGCAGAAATTGCCGCGCTGCAGGATGCCCTACTGGCGGGCCAGTTTACCCTCACCGCGCCGCTGCAGGCGTTGTGCGAGGTTATCAACCATTACTGTTGTGACGTGCTGTTAGTCACCGGTCGCCCGGGCTGCCTGCCGGGCGTGCAGGCGCTGCTGCGCCATCTCCAGCCGGTGCCGGTTAACCGCATCGTCTGGCTTGATAACTACCAGACCCATGAATGGTATCCGTTCAGCCAGCAGGGCCGCATCGGCAACCCGAAATCTACCGCCGCGGTGGGCGCGATGCTGTGCAGCCTGGCGATGGACCTGCGTCTGCCGAGCTTTAACTTTAAGGCCGCCGATATTCAGGCCTATTCCACCGTGCGCTATCTGGGCATGCTGGACGGCAACGACCGGCTGCTGAAAGACAACGTCTGGTACCGGGATATCGATCTCGACAGCCCGCAGGCGAGCCTGGACACCCGAGTCCACTTCCCGCTGCGCGGCAACGCCTGCCTGGGCTTCCGCCAGCTGGATAACGCCCGCTGGCCGGCCACGCCTCTCTACACGCTGGCGATTAACTCGCCGCAGCTGGCGAAATCTATCGCCGGAGACGGCGTGCTGAACGTACGCCTGAAACAAACCCGCGAGGCCGAGTCGTTTCACCTCGCCGAAGCCTGGCTGTCGGACGGCAGCAAAGTCCCTCTCGAACAGCTTAGTTTTAAACTGAATACCCTCGCTGGCAGCTACAGCGGGGCGACGCATTACTGGATAGACAGCGGGAGCGTTTACCAAAAATGAAGCAGCTAACTACCTCGCTCAGCCCTCTGGTGACCTGGGTTCAGATGACCCGAACTTTCTCTCCGCTGCTGGATAACGAAGCAGACAGCCTGCTGGCCCGCCTGCAGCAGTTGAGCGAACGCCAGCGCCGAATCAGCGCGCTGGAAGACGCTCCGCTGACGCTGGGAATTTATGGTCACGCTCTGGACGGCAAAAACCACCTGCTGAATACCCTGCAGGGCAGCCCGAACGGGCGCATTGATATTCAGCTCGGCGATAAGCGCCTGGACTACCTGACGCACATCAATCCGGGGCATACGCCAGCCACCATGGCGGTGCGTTTTAGCGCGCAGCACGCGCCGGAAGTGGATAATTACCCGCTGCTGTTGACGCTGTTTAGCGAAGCCGAACTGGCACAGCAGTTTATCAACCGTTATCACGCCTCTGACGCGCCTCGCCTGGCGACGTCCAGCGCGGTTGCCCTGCGCCTGACCGAACTTGAGTCCCGCCGTCAGCCCGTGCAAACGCCAGGCTTAACCAGCGAAGAAACTGCCGATCTGCTGCACGGCTACCACCGCCTCCAGCGTCGCCAGAATCACCTGGACGAGCACGTTGGTTACCAAATGGCGCAGCTTGCACCTTACCTCTGCGTAGAAGATCGGGCCGCGCTGTTCGCCCTGCTGTGGGGGGAAGATAGCGCCCTGACGGAAACCTGGCAGCGGCTGGCGCTGGCGCTGCAGCACCTCGGCAGCGTGGAGCAAGTGCTGGCCCCGGCAAGCCTGGTCGTCGACAGCTTCCTGCTCCCGACAGAGGGCTTTCTGATCCCGACTGGCCCGCAAGACGTGCCTGAACAGGCTGACGTGATGGTTTGCCCGCTGGTGGATAATCTGCCTGGCTCCCATCTGAGCCTGCCGCAAAACGATCTCGCCCAGCTGTGCGCGGAAGTCATTTTTACCCTCAGCCAGCCGTCGGCGCTGGCCAACGTAGACTTACTGGATATTCCTCCTCAGCTGCTGACCTGGTATACAACTCGCCTGCAGCCGGACACGTTGCTTGTTTGCAACGCCGTCAATGAGCGCGGTGAAGTGCAGGCGGCGGGCAAAGCGCTGGCGTGGTGGGTGGACAGCACCCAAAGTCCGGGACACAGTGCGCTGCCGGGCCTGGTCTGGGCGATTACCCCGTTTGATGCCCGCTTTACCCTGGGTACCAGCCTTGATGACGGCGTTCAGCGTCTGGTCGGCTATCCGGGTAAACGTTGGGGCACGTTACAGGCGCTGGACAGTAGAAACATGCATCGCCTGCTGGAATGGTTGACCGATGCGCTCAATACCACCCGCCGGGAGCAGCGTATTGCCGCACTGCGCAACGACCTGGACACGCAAACTGTCGCGCTGTTCCAGCGCTTTATTGACGCGCAACAGGTTACGCCCCAGCAGGCACGCCAGCAGGCCGAAGATCTTGTGCGCGCCCTGCAGGCGAGAGCCACCCAGCATGGAAATTTGCTGGCAAGCCTTGTACCGTCTCGCGATGCGCTTCAGCAGCGCTGGCTACAGCATCAACAGCAGCATCAGCCTAAGCCGGAAGGCTTTGCGCTGGAAATAGACCTGTTTGCCGACGGCACCGAGCATGAAGCCTCGCAGAGCGAGGGCATTAGCTATGCCCGTGCCGTGCATCAGCTTTGGGTTAACCACCTGCGCCTGCTGGGCCATCGCCGCGAGGCAGCGCACCAGTTTGGCCTGGACAGCGTGCAGCTTCAGGCTTTGTGCGATGTGCTGATCGTCGCCAGCTATCGGCTGGATGTGCCGCTGATGCTGGAACGCAGTATGCAAAACGGTGATTCAGGGCTTGAACTGGATATCTCCCGCGCCAGCACGGTGCTGGGTGATTTCATTGCCTGGCTGGGCTACGCCAGCGTGCCCGTTTCTGGCCGCCCGGCAAGCCGCGTGAACAAGGGCCTGGCGGTGTTTGCCCCTCCCGCACAGGCGGATATCAGCCGCCGACTGACGCAGCTCGGCGAGCAGCCCACACGCGGCAACGCCAGCTATGTTTATGACTGGCTGGTCGCGCTGTATACCCGAGCCACGGAAAATATCGGTTACCAGAACCCGCTGGATATTAACGATAAGCAGCGGCAAACGCTGTTGAAGCTGCTGGGGTAAATTGGGGAACATTATCGCTGAGTAGATCGGCACGATGCTCTATGAAGAAATGATGAAGGTTCCGTTCACTTCCAGTCCTGTTCACATGTCACCACCGAACCGGTGAACGACTCGGGGAAGTCACCGTCACTTCCCCGAGACCCCGGACTCCCGGCCAAATAAATCGACCGCTAAAGCGGCAGACCTCCGTTTTATCTCCCAGTCCTGGGTCGGCTGAGATGCGTTCCCGACGCTCTCAGCCTCCGGCCGTTCCCGACGTCCGGACCCTGGCCAGTCGGAGAGAAAACGGAGGCGATTTAAGCCGGAACCGAGCCTCGCTTCTTATTTTTTACCCTCACCCTAACCCTCTCCCTGGAAGGGAGAGGGAATAAACAATGTTTCACGTTGGCTGTTTTCCCCCTCTCCCTCTGGGAGAGGGCCGGGGTGAGGGGAAGATTTGTTCCCGGCTCTCATCGACCCCGAATGTATGGGTGATAGCCGGTGGGTTTACCGCTTCAGCGGCGATGAGCTCGCCGGGCGCCGGGGCTGTTCGGGGGATGGCGTTATCCCCCGGACACGTTCACCGGTGCAGTGGCTACATATAAATCAGCATTTGAAGTGAACGGGATATTCGCCATACCTTCGTAAACGGATCTACAGCTAGCAAGCAGGCAATCACAACAATTTCTGGCAGGTGGCAACCCGTTAACTTTCCCGCTACAATCCGCCTACCCATTCACTCAACGAATATAAGGAGGATCCCCATGATGTCTTGTGAGCGCTTTAACCGTTCGCATACTTTTGGCGATCGTCTCTGCTCAAGCGTTATCGGTTCCGTGCTGCGATAACTTCGGCTTGAGCGAAGAAACTTACTGAATCCCTTCCCTCGGGTTTACCGGGTTATCGTCAGCGTTATACGACGAGGCGTTTGCACGCCATAACTCTTGAGTAAGCACCTATGAGCACTTTATTAACCGCCCAATCTCTGCACCTCGACACCGCTTTCGGTTCGCTGCTGGAGTCCATCACTTTTACCCTGAAAAAAGGCGACCGCATTGGCCTGATTGGTCATAACGGCTGTGGCAAAAGCACCCTGCTGAAACTGCTGGACGGCACCCTTTCGCCCACCAGCGGCTCGGTTACGCGCGCGGCCACCTGCCTGATGGCAAGGGTTGAGCAGCATCTGCCGGAAAGCCTTAACGCGATGACCATGCTAGATGCGGTACTGGCGCAAATTGAGGATAACCTGCGAGATAGCGAACGCTGGCGTGCGGAAGCACTGCTGGCGAGCATGGGCTTTAGCGAAACGGACTGGCAGCTGACCTCCGGCACGCTGAGCGGCGGGCAGCATACCCGCCTGCTGCTGGCGCGAGCGCTGATAAGCAAGCCTGACCTGCTGTTACTGGATGAACCCAGCAACCACCTCGACCTGCCCACGCTGCTGTGGCTGGAGCAGTTCCTGCGCGGCTGGAGCGGCAGCTTTGTGCTGGTTTCTCACGACCGTAGCCTGCTGGATAACGTCACCAACGGCAGCTGGATTTTGCGCGATCGTTCACTGCATTTCTTTGCGCTGCCGTGTACTCAGGCACGCAGCGCGCTGGAAGAGCGCGACAGGACCGATGCCCACCGCCATCAGGCGGAGCAAAAGGAAATTGACCGCATTACCGCCAGCGCCAAACGCCTGGCCATTTGGGGCCGGGTCTACGACAACGAAGACCTTTCCCGAAAGGCCAAGCAGATGGAGAAGCGCATCGACCGGCTGAAGGACGAGCAAACCGAGCTCACGGCCGGCAGCCAGTGGCAGCTTAAGCTGAAAGGCGAAGCGCTGATTGCCGACAGGCTGCTGGAGCTGGAAGCGCTGAAGGTTCGGCCTGCGCCGGAGTGTGAACCGCTGTTCACTCTGCCTTTGCAGAGAGTGAAAAGCGGCGACCGCGTGGCGGTGATAGGCCGTAACGGCTGCGGCAAGTCATCTCTGCTGCGCCTGCTTTGGCAGCAATATCAGCAGCCAGAACGCGAGGAAGGCATTCACCTGCATCCTCGTGTGCATCTGGGATATTACGACCAGACGCTGCATCAGCTTCACGACGGCGACTCGCTGCTGGCGGCGCTGGAGCCTTTTGCCCCGCTCAGCGAGCAGGACAGGAAAATGGCGTTAATCAGCGCCGGATTCCCGTGGCTGCGGCATCAACAAGCCGTCAGTACGCTGAGCGGCGGTGAACGTTCACGGCTATTGTTTGTGGGGCTGACGCTGGCCCGCTATTCCCTGCTGATGCTGGACGAGCCGACCAACCACCTGGACATGGAAGGCAAAGAGGCGCTGGCGGAAACGCTGCAAACCTTTGAAGGCGGCGTGCTGCTGGTGACCCACGATCGTGAGCTGATAGCCAAAAGCTGTAACCGCTTCTGGCTGGTAGATAACGGCGTGTTAAGCGAATGGCACGACCTGGACGCGCTGTACGCGCTGCTGACCGCAGAGGAAACCGGGCAACCGGTGGCCGACGCGAGCCCACAGCCCGAGCAAACCGTAGCTCAGCCCTCGGGTGAAAGTGATGTGCTACTGGAGCGGCTTATCGAGCTGGAGGAAAAGCTGGCGGAGGACACAGCCCGCAAGCAGAAGCACCAGAAACCGGCGCTGCAAAAACAGTGGCGGGCAGAGATAGAGGCGCTAAATAAACAGTTAGCGATTTAAACCTAAAGCCATCCTTCGGGATGGCTTTTTGGATAGAGATTACTTCAGGGGTTCGGGCAGCTTAATTACCCAGAAATCGTTCTGCGATTCAGGTTTTTCCAGCGGTTTCAGCTCGATTTTGGTCTCCACTGCCGTGCCGTCTTTCAACAGATGACCTTTCCCGTCAACCTGGTAGTCATCGGCGTTTTGCAGCACAGCCTGCAGGCCAAAGTCGTTGTCGTTGATCACGGTAATCGTCTGGTTATCAATCAGCGCCATACCTTCGGCTTTTTCCTGCTGCCAGCCCAGCTTGCGCAGGTCGACGACCTCTTTTTTGCTCGCCAGCTTGATGCCGCGCGCCTTCAGTTGCTCAGCATCATCAAACTCAGGGGCTTTTTCTTTATCGAACCCAGCCAGGTCGGACGCGCCGTTCAGATCGACCACATACACCAGGTTGCGCATCTGCTTGTTCTTGTCGCCGCCTTGCTCAATCAGCAACAGCCGGTGGTTATCCAGCGCCACGATGTCGCCAATTTTGGCATCTTTGGCTTTTTTATAGACCTCCACGTCTATCGGGTAGCCGTACATTTCTGTTTTACCGGTCGCCGGGTCGAGACTCACCAGGCGGGTAAATTGCGCGCTGTTTTTGGTTTTGCCGTCAATATCCAGCGTGCTTTGCACCGCTGCAATAATACGGCCATCCGGCATACGGGTTATGCCTTCGAACCCACGGTTAGGCTGGCGCCATTTGACAATATTTGGCAATCCGCCCGCCACGCCCTGTTCACCTTGCTCAGCCTGCGGACCATATTTTTTCAGGATTTTGCCGTCAGCATCCACATGGATAACGAACGGACCGTACTCGTCGCACAGCCAGTAACCGCCTTTGCCGTCCGGCGTTACGCCTTCGGTATCCAGCCCGCGCTTGTCGCTCTTCAACTGCTGCAGCGTATCGCTCAGGGCAATTTCATTGGTAGCGCCGATGAGCCCTTCAGGCAGCGGCAGCCCGCTAACTGGCCCTTGCTCATCATGCAGCGGCTTCGCGTCTATAGCTTCGGCCTTGCCTTTGCCAACGCGGAGGGTCATCAGCAGCGGCGTGAAGTCAGGGTTTGCAAAAATCTTGGACTCTTTTTTCCCGGCTTTCGGCGAATCGGCGTTTGGCCCGCGATCCGTCACGGTGGTAAAGATCAGGTCGTCGCCCTGCTTGCCCATAAAGGTCAGGCCGGAACCTACGCCTACCGGCAATCCATGAGGGAAGTTAGCGGCGTATTCTCCTTTGTAGGCCACGCTATCCCCCTGAGGGAACGTGACAATGTAACGTTCTACCTGCGCATCCGCAGCGTAAACAGCCAGAGGGAAAACGGTACTGAAAAGTAAGGCAAGTGTTTTTAATTTCATGGTTTTTATACATATCGGTGGTTGAGGTACCGGAGTTATAAAATAGCCAGATGACAGTAAGATTACACTTTGTGCTCTATATTCGCCGTTCGGTAAATATCCCCTTCGCGCTGCCGATAACCCTACAGCCAGCAGTGTTGAACTTCTTAGCGGCTGGCTGGGATGAGAATATTTTACCGAATTAAGGATGTACTATGTCAGTCAGGCGTTTTTCGATTTTGGTTTTCAGCACGCTATTGTTTATTTTTCTCGCCAGTACGGCGTCCAACATTTGGTCCCTTACCCGCAGCAATCACGCCCTCAATGACGTAAACAGTGAAATCCGCGTCGTGTTATCCGTAATTGACCCGATTAACCACAGCCGCACGATGCGCGTTCGCGCCATGCAGGCGATTCAGGAGATGGATTCAGGCAACGCCACAGGGGCAAGCCAGAGTCTGGAAGGTGCAAAGGAAGCGCTGGGCAAAGCTGACTCAAGTTTCCAGGGTTACCAGGCGGCGGTGAAGCAGCCCGGAGAACAGGCGCTGGCGGATGAGTATAAAGCTGCCTGGCTTGCCTATCGTGACGGTGGCCTGCAGCTCCTGCTGGACGCCGCCAAAGCCAATGACAAAACCCGCAGCGCTGAACTGGTCACGACCACCATCCCTGCGCTCGATCGCGGGTTCGAAATCACGCTGGATAAGCTGCTGGCGTTCAGAGAACAGCACGCGCGTCAGCTAAATGAAGATGCGCAGGCGGGCTTCCACTCCAGCTTTGTTGCCATCGGCCTGTTTGCCGCGCTGTTTATCGCGATCCTCGCCGCCGTGTTTATTTTGCTGAAGGTTCGCGTTCTTAAAGAGCTGGATACCGCGAAGTCGCACTGCGCTGAAATCGCCAACGGCCTGCTGCATCACTCGATTGATATCAAATCCAATGATGAAATCGGCCAGATGATGCACAGCCTTGAGCAAATGCGCCTGTCGCTGACCGACATCATTGGCCAGGTGCGTGACTCCAGTACCACCGTGGCTTATGCCGCAGAAGAGATAGCGGCAGGCAATACCGACCTGTCTGCCCGCACCGAAGAACAAGCGGCCTCTCTGGGCGAAACGGCGGCCAGTATGGAACAGCTTACCGTCACGGTTAAACGGACGTCGGAAAGCTCGCATCAGGCCAATACGCTGGCTAACGGTATGCGCGCGGCGGCGAGCGAAGGTCAGCAAATCGTCGACCAGGTGATAGGCTCCATGCGCAATATCGAAACCAGTTCCGGCAAAATCGACAGCATTATCTCCATCATTGAAGACATTGCTTTCCAGACCAATATTCTTGCCCTTAACGCAGCGGTAGAAGCCGCACGAGCGGGTGAACAAGGCCGTGGTTTTGCGGTGGTCGCCTCCGAGGTGCGCAACCTTGCCCAGCGCTCCTCCGTGGCGGCAAAAGAGATTAAAGATCTGATTGAGCTGTCCGGCCAGCAGGTTATCAACGGCAGCGAGCTGGTTAACCGCGCGGGGGAAAGCATGAAGCGCATCTCATCTTCCATAACGCAAGTCACCACGCTAATGGCGGAAATTGCCGTGTCTACCGACGAGCAAAGCCGCGGCATCGAGCAAATTAACCAGGCCGTGCTGCAAATGGATGTGGTTACGCAGCAAAACGCCGCGCTGGTTGAGCAAGCTTCTGCCGCTGCGCTTTCTCTGAAGGATCAGTCTCAGCGGCTCAACGAAGCCGTCTCGGTGTTCAAACTCGCCTGATAGCCTCTTCAGGCCACCTTCTGCCGTTCTGGGGTGGCCTGTTGTTAATATTCTGTAGTGATAAATGTTGATCTGCGTCACGGTCTGCCGTTAAATACAGGCTCTTGTTACTATTCTGTTACTCATCATGATCGTTCGCCCGCATCAACACTGGTTGGCTCGCCTGTTCGTCTGGCATGGCTCGGTACTGGAAAAAATTTATTCCCGCCTGCTGCTGAATCTTGCTCTTTCGATTAGCGTTATTTTCTTTCTGCCGTGGTATGAAACCCTCGGGATAAAGCTCACCATCGCACCGTTCAGCATCCTCGGCGTGGCCATCGCTATTTTCCTCGGGTTCCGCAACAGCGCCTGTTACGCGCGTTTTAACGAAGCGCGTTTGCTGTGGGGGCAACTGGCTATCACCTCCCGCTCTTTGCTGCGTGAGGTGAAAACGCTGACGGGCGACCAGCCTGAAGCCGTGCAGCATTTTGTGAATTTGCAGGTGGCCTTCTGCCACAGCCTGCGCATGACGTTGCGCAAAAAGCCGCAGCAGGAAACGCTTAGCCGCTACCTGCGCCCGCAAGATCTGGCCTGGGTCAGCGAAAGCCACGCCCCGTGCAACCGCATTCTGATGCTGATGGGCAGTTGGCTGAACCAGCAGCGCGAACGAGGCGTTATTTCTGACGTGCTGTGGCGCAGTCTGGACAACCACCTGAACGAACTGTCGGCGGTTTCCGGCGGCTGCGAACGTATTATTTCTACCCCGATGCCGTTCGCCTACAGTCTTATCCAGCACCGCACGGTGTATATCTTCTGCATCATGCTGCCGTTTGCCCTGGTGACCGACCTGCACTACATGACGCCGTTTGTTTCGGTGTTTGTTTCCTACACCTTTATCTCTCTCGACTCGCTGGCCGAAGAGCTGGAAGATCCGTTTGGTACCGAGGATAACGACCTGCCGCTGGATGCAATTTGCGTGGCAATTGAGCGTGATTTGCGGGATATGAACGACGAGGCGGAGAAGCCCGAGGCGCTGAAGCCTAACAGGCATTATCGGTTGAGCTAGATTACCCTCACCCTAACCCTCTCCCTGGAAGGGAGAGGGGAAACAACCAAGTGCCAGACAGTCTGTCAAAGCGTCACTCCAAATATCCCCGCCAGCTTGCGCTTACCGCTCGCCGACACGTGCAGCTCGCGGCTGACTAAATCCCGCCGCATCCAGCCTTTTTGCTCACAGGCATGCAGCAACGCTTTCCCTAACTGCCCGCCCAGGTGTTCACGCCTTTCGCACCAGTCCAGACAGCCGCAGGCATAGCGACGGCGGGACGAACCGGCCTCCGCGCTTACCCCAAGAAGCAACAGCTGCTCTTTACCGTGAGCGGTGACCGCGTACTCTTCACCTTCCAGCCAGTTAAGACGAAACAGCGCGTCGTGCAGCGCCACCGCAATTTCACCCGCCATATGGTCGTAGCAGGTTCTGGCGTAGCGAAGGTTGCTGGGCGTTTTAGTGCGTAATGCGGCGTCATCGCGGCCAACCAGCCCCATTAATCCCTCCAGCGCGCTGGCGATTTGGATGCTATAAAGCCGATAGTAGCGGTGCCGCCCCTGCTGTACGCAGGCAATAAGCGATTGCTCCATCAGCTTTGCCAGATGGCTACTGGCGGTCGATGGCGCCACATCAGCCATAATGCTTAATTCGGTTGCGGTCCATGCCCGGCCATCCATGAGTGCACAAAGCATGCTGGCGCGGGTTTTATCTGCAATGGCGGCGGCAACGCCGGCAAGGCGGGATTCCAGAAAATGTGTTTCCATATTTCGATGCTCAGCGAAGCGTCCTGTCTGACGATGAATTAGGGTTAGCAGGAGATAACCATAAGGAGCAACCTGATGATCGCCGTAATCTTTGAAGTCCTGCCTGCAGAAGGTCACTATAGCCGCTATCTTGAGCTGGCGGCAGAGCTTAAGCCGCTGCTGGCAGAAATTGAGGGGTTTATCTCCATTGAGCGTTTTCAGAGCCTTAGCGAGCCGGGGAAAATTCTCTCGCTTTCGTTCTGGCGCGATGAGGCCGCCGTGCAGCAATGGCGCAACCAGGAACTGCATCGCAGCGTCCAGCAACAGGGCCGCTGCGCGGTCTTTACCGATTACCGGCTAAGGGTCGCAGGCGTGATTCGGGATTATGGCATGTTCGACCGTGAACAAGCTCCGCAGGACAGCCGTGACGCGCACAAGGAAAACGCTGATGAGTGATATCACGCTAAGCCTGGCGATTGCCGCCACGTTTGTTCTCGCAGGAACCGTGAAGGGCGTCACCGGGATGGGTTTACCCACCGTGGCGATGGGCATTTTAGGATCGCTGATTTCCCCGGTTGCGGCGGCCGGCATGCTGCTTCTGCCCTCTTTCCTGACCAATATTTTCCAGCTCTATGAAGGCGGTAACCTGGCCGCATTGCTCAGGCGCCTGTGGCCGATGATGCTGACCATCGTGCTGGGTACCATCGCCAGCAGCAGCCTGTTAGCTTCGGGCAGCAGCCACGCGACCACAATTGCGCTGGGCATTGCGCTGATTATCTATGCGTTATGGACGCTTTTTGCCAGACCGCTGCACGTGCCTGCCCGCCATGAACGCTGGCTTTCACCGCTAATAGGCTTACTCACCGGGTTGTTGACCGGCGGGACCGGCGTGTTTGTGATCCCCGCCGTGCCGTATATTCAGTCGCTTGGCCTCGAGCGCGATGAACTGGTTCAGGCGCTCGGGCTTTCCTTCACCTTTTCTACCCTGGCACTGGCGGCCGGGCTTTGGTGGCACGGCGCGCTGCAGGAAATCGCTATCAGCACGTCAGTCATGGCGGTGGCCGCCGCGCTTATCGGCCTGTTCGCAGGCCAACGTATTCGCAGGCGCATCAGCCCATTAGCCTTTAAACGCGGCTTCCTGGTTTGCCTGGTTCTGCTCGGCGGCGATATGGTTATCCGGGCGCTGATTTAGCCGAACGCCAGGCCTTCATCTGCCCAGCCGGTAATGCCTCCGGGCATAACCTTCATTAACCTGCCGAGCTGCGCAAGTTTTAATGCGGCGCGGTCGGCACCGTTGCAGTGTGGCCCTGCGCAGTACACCACAAACAGCGTGTCTGCGGGCCATTCGGCCATGCGGGCTTCGGTGATAAGCCGGTGCGGTAAATGAATAGCACCCGGCAGGTGCCTGCGAGCAAATGCCTCGTCAGACCCCACCACGTGCAGCAAAACAAAGTCGATATCACCGCTGTGAATCGCCGCGTTGACGTCTGCACAATCGGTTTCAAGCGACAGTTTTTGCAGGTAATGCGCCGTGACGATTTCTGGGGCAGCAGCCTGGTAATCAGTGACATAGCTCATACGCTTCTCCTTTTGGTTTGAGCTTTGATTCTGAAACAACCGCGCCGGCTTGACAGCTGGCATAAATGACGATTAGCGTAAAGATTATGACAAAATTATCCGTTACCTCTGATTCTCCGCTCGTTGTGGCGCTCGCCTACGACGGCCTTTGTACGTTTGAATTCGGCGTGGCCGTCGAGGTTTTTGGCCTGCCGCGCCCGGAGATGGGCGAAAATTGGTACCGGTTTGCCGTGGCCGGTATCGAGTCCGGCGAGCTTCGGGCGATGGGCGGTATTCGGCTGGCCGTTGACGGCGGGCTGGATTTGCTGGCTGAAGCCAGCCTGATTGTCATCCCCGGCTGGCGCGGTATTGATGCACCTGTCCCGGAGGCGCTGATCGAAGCCCTGAGGGCAGCGCACATGCGCGGTGCCCGCATTATGTCCATCTGTTCTGGCGTATTTGTTCTGGCCGCGGCTGGCTTGCTTAATGGCAAACGGGCAACCACCCACTGGCGCTACACGGCTGCGCTGCAGGCGCGTTATCCGGACATCGACGTTATTCCGGACGTGCTTTACCTCGACAACGGTGACGTTTTAACCTCTGCAGGAAGCGCGGCCGGCATCGATCTTTGCCTGTATCTCGTCCGCCGTGATTTCGGTGCAGCGGCCGCGAACAGCGTTGCGCGCCGATTGGTCGTACAGCCGCATCGCGACGGCGGGCAGGCTCAGTTTATTGAACAGGCCGTCCCCGTAGAATACGAAGGCGAACGATTTGCGCCGCTGTTTGATTATCTTCAGCGCACGCTTAGCGGCCAGCATTCCGTGGCAAGCCTCGCCGCTTTTGTCGGCATGAGCCCGAGGACTTTTTTACGCCGCTTTGAGGCCGCAACGGGCGTTACGCCTGCCCGCTGGCTGCTACAAACACGCCTCAAGCGCTGCCGGGAACTGCTGGAAAACAGCGCGTTGTCGGTAGAGCTTATTGCCGAACAAACGGGATTTGGTTCAGCGGCAACGCTGCGGCATCACTTTCGGAAACACTTGCGTACTTCTCCCGGCGCTTATCGAAATTCATTTACTTCACAAAACGAATAATTTACCTGCGGTTAGTCATTGTTTAAGTTGTGTACGGTATGATGGCGTCACTCATCTGAGTAAACCCTTTTTTATCACGCGAGGTATTTCTATAGAAATGCAGTAATCTGGAGGATTAACTATGTTAGGGAACATGAACGTATTTATGGCAGTACTCGGATTCATCTTGTTTTCCGGTTTTCTTGCCGCCTGGTTTAGCCACAAATGGGATGACTAATGAACGGTGACCTTCCCCCACCTACCACGCCTCTCGCGAAATACACTTTCCGGGAGGCGTTTTCTTTTCTGCCGCCGGTTACGGTGGAGGATTTGCTAACAAAAAAATACAGCGCGAAATGAGTAAATCGGCACAATTTGTTGTCTTCCTATTCGGGACCAACAAAAGCAGACTGGATTCACTCTGGAGAATTTATGCGCAAGTCAACAAAAGTAGCGGTATTAATGGCGGTATGGCTCGCGGGCGCGCTGCCCTCTCTGGCCTTTGCCTATTCAGGGGATAAGCAGCTGAAAGCGACTGCGCCCGGCACGTCTACGCAGTCCTATGAACTAAAAGAATTCTCCTCAGATTTCAAAATGTACAAAATCGGCGACATCGCGCCGGACATCTACCGCACGGAACCCTATAACATCAAAAGCTGGCAGCTTCGCCATCTTCCTGCGCCACAGGCCGGCAGCCACTGGACCTATATGGGCGGCAATTACGTATTAATTACCGACGCCGAAGGAAAAATTCTTCAGGCACTGGCCGGCGATATATTTTATCAGCACTAAGGATAATCCAACCCTGAGGCTGGATTTCCTTAAGACCTTCAGGGTTTAATTTAATAAGTTCCTCAGGGGATCGATTTCGGCATAGTGATTATCGATCTCCAGTTGCCCTGCAATATCCAATACCTGCCTGTATTCTTCAGGGCTAATGCGCACCTGATAATTTGCGATATGTCCACACAGCGTTTCAAAAGCCAGTACGTTCTCTGAAAAGTCGATATATTCCAGCGCGAAGTCAATAAGCGATGAATCGAGCCGGTTTTTAAGAGCCTCACCAAAGGTTTTAATTTTTTCGTTGATATCCATGTTGACCACGTAAAGTTAATTGTTATTTGCGTGCCATCATTGCGTATAGAGTCGGCATCCTGCCGAAATACATCCCTTTGGATATCGGATTGCGAGGAAATTTCTTGAGGGGTAAGCGTAATAGTTATTTTAAATGGCTACCTGGCGCTAACTTTTTGCCAGCCATTTCGCGTAATGCTCGGGCCATTTCACCGTGGGTGTCCCCGGTTTACCCATGCCGAAACCGTGGCCGCCGCTGCTGTAGCGGTGCATTTCTACCGGAACATGCTGCTGTTCGCAGGCTGCCGCCATAATCAGCGTGTTTTGAGGGTCAGAAACCGGATCGTCTTCCGCCTGAACCAGGAAGAACGGCGGCGAATGCGGCGTGAGGTAATTCTGCACCGACCATGCGGCGTTTTCGGCAGACGAAGCGTCTTTGCCGACAAGAATCTTATGGGTGGAAGTATGCTCGTAAGGTTTTTCCAGCGTAATGACCGGATAAATTAGCGCGGCGCGGTCAGCGAATGCCGGTTTGTCGTCTAAACGATCCTGCTTTGGATAGGAACGATAGTCGGTACGCGTGGCGGCCAGGCCAAGCAGATGCCCCCCGGCGGAAAACCCCAGCACGCTGACGTTGTTTGCTCGTTCACGAACAAGTCTCAACGCTCGTTGCGCATCCTGGAATGCAACCAGATTACCGTCAACCCATGCTTCCGACGGCAAACGGTAACTCAGCACATACGCGGTATAACCTCTCTCCACCAGCCATTCTGCCGCCGGCCAGGCTTCTGACCCCATTTCAATGCGCTTGTAGCCGCCGCCCGCGGCCACCAACACGGCGTGGCCATTAGGTGACTCGGGTTCAATCACGGTCAGAATGGGAAACGCAATATTGCTTTGCGCCCCTCGGGCCGAGGTCTGAATACTCCCGGCTGGCCCACCGCCGCCGGGAGGCGTGCCTTTCCACAGCGGAATAACCGAACGCTTAACGCCTGCGGAAGCAAAAGAAACGCCCGCCTTCGCGGCAAGTAGCCCGGCGGTAACACAGGTAATAAAATGGCGACGATCCATAGTAAACTCCTGACAGCACAGGCTAATCAATATGCCAAAAGAGTGTGTCTAAACTAGTCGTCCAGCTCACCCAGAGCGTAACTAACCGTTTCGCTTCTGATAATTATGGAGAGAAATAGCGGAGTGGAAAGATTGAAGCAGCATCGTGAAAAAATTACCCGGCCTGGTGCCGGGTAACTGATGTTATTTACGCAGTGCCCTGACCTGCGAAAAACCGTGCTCAAACACGCTATCTGCGGCACAGATAATGACGATAACGTCGCCCCCGGACGCTTCCTCCAGCAAACGCGCCAGCTCCGAGTCCAGCTCTCGGTTCATCTTCGGCATCGCAAGGTGCATTTCACCCGGATAATCCTCGTCTTCGTCAGGCGGCATATCTTCAATGCGGCTACCTTTAACCACATAAATCAGCAGGTCATTGTCATTATGGGTGAGCTCTAGTCTCAAATATTTGCCAACCGGATGTTTAGCCATGCGTTACCTTCAATAGCGTATAAAATAATTTGTCGGCAATGTTAGCAAAGCAACGAGGATAAAACGATGCAGGACTGGAACCCCGCTCTCTATTTGCAGTTTGAAGCTGAACGTACCCGCCCGGCCGCCGAATTGGTTGCCCGAATCAACCACCCCGGCGCAACGACCTTTACCGATTTAGGCTGCGGCCCCGGCAACTCCACGGCCCTGCTGCGCAATCTGGCGCCGAAAGCCACCATTACCGGGCTTGATAATTCTCCTGCTATGCTGCAAAAAGCCAGCACCGCGCTACCCGACTGCCGTTTTGAAGAGGCGGATATCGCCACATGGCAACCCGAGGTCAGGCAGGACGTGATTTTTGCTAACGCTTCCCTGCAGTGGATTGCTAACCATAAGCAGGTCTTCCCGCATCTCGCCGCGCAGCTGGCCGATGGCGGCGTGCTCGCGGTGCAAATGCCCGACAACTGGCAGGAACCCACGCATACTTTGATGCGCCAGGTTGCAGACGAACTGGGGATCTCGCGCTCAAGCCGCGAAGCCTTGTTGACGGCCCAGGAGTATTACGATCTGCTGGCCGAAAGCGGCTGTACGGTCGATATCTGGCGCACAACCTATTTCCACGTCATGCCGTCTGCCCGCGCGATTATCGAATGGTTAAGCTCAACCGGCCTGCGTCCTTACCTGAACGGGCTCGACGCGGTTCAGCATGAGGCGTTTATTGAGCGCTATCACCAGCTGCTGCAGCGCGCCTACCGCAAGCAGCATGACGGTAACGTATTGATGCCGTTCCCACGCCTGTTTATCGTGGCGCGGAAAACGGCCTAAAGCGAAGTGCCCTGCTGGCGCAGGGCGTCAATGTCCTGCAGCGGAGAAGCGCCAAACGCGCGGCGGTACTCCCGATTAAACTGGGAGGGGGAATCATAGCCCACCTTCCAGGCAACGCTTGCCACATCCCCTTCACGGCTTAATAAGCGACGGCGTGCCTCCAGCAGGCGAATTTGTTTTTGGTACTGCAGCGGGCTCATGATAGTCAGGGCTTTAAAGCGGTGATGCAGGCTGGATGCGCTCATGCCAACTCGTTTTGCCAGCTCGTCGATGACCAGCGGCTCGGCGTAGTTTTCTTTTATCCAACTGATGGCTTCCCCCACGCCTTTGCCCTGCGCCCAGCCTAATGCCTGTTTCCAGAAAGATACCCCGGCGGGGGCAATAACCAGCCGGTAGAGAATTTCTTGTTTGATCAGCGGCGCGAGGGCATGCAGATGCTGCGGGCTGTCCAGCAGCGTGACCAGGCGCAGGAACGCGGCCTGGAGTTCTTCTTCGGCGGCGGCCACCCAGGCCCCGGTTTTCTCGCCGTTGCCGTCCGGCAGCACGACGTTCATGTTCACTACCAGGTCGGCTATTTCTTTGCCGTCGAGATCGATGCGCACCCCGTAGTAAGGTTGTTCTTCGCAGGCCTGAGTAACCTGGCCGGAAACCGGCATATCCACGGCCGCCAGCGAATAGCTGCCCGGCCCGTATTCCGTGACGTTGTCACCTATCAGCATCTTTTTGCTGCCCTGCAGCACCATGCACATCGACGGCGAAAGCATGCCCCGGTTCAGCAATGTAGGCTGGTCTATGCGGATAAAGCTGAGCCACGGCAAAGCGCAGCTGAGCTCTTTCACGCCGCTGCCGCCCGCCGTGTAGCGACGGGCCACGCGCTGGCACAGCTCTTCGATAATGCGGCCCGCAGGCCGCTCAGGTGGTTGCATATTACAGTCCCATAATGGCTTTGGGTTCAAGATACGCTTCCAGCCCGTAGGTGCCAAATTCGCGGCCAAGACCGGACTGTTTAAAACCGCCAAACGGCGCGAGCGGCTCATCGTAAACGCCGTTCACAAACACGCGCCCGGCAATAAGCTGACGGGCAACGGCGGCGGTTCGCTCGGCGTTTTTACCGCTGACGTAGGCCTGTAGCCCGTAAACCGTATCGTTGGCAATCTGGACCGCTTCGGCATCATCGCGGTAGGTAATCACCGACAGCACCGGGCCAAAGATTTCCTGCTGGGCGATGGTCATCTCATTGCGAACGTTAACAAACACCGTCGGTTTAACAAAGTAGCCGCTTTCAAGCCCCTCAGGACGCCCTTCACCGCCGCACAGAAGCTCCGCGCCTTCGGCAAGCCCGGTACGAATATAATCCTGCACTCGCTCGTACTGACGCGCTGTCACAGCCGCCCCAATCGTCGTTTTTGCGTCTCGCGGGTTGCCCGGGACCAGAATAGCCAGGTGTTTAAGGATCTGCGCTTTCACGGCTTCCAGTTTGTCTGCCTGCACTAACAGGCGCGTACCGGCTATACAAGCCTGGCCGCTGTTCCAGCTCATCACCTGCAGCGCCAGCGGAATGGCGGTCTCGAGATCGACATCATCGAGCAGCACGTTGGCAGACTTGCCTCCAAGTTCAAGGGTTACGCGCTTCATGGTTGCCGCCCCGTCGCGAGCGATAGTTTTGCCCACCGCCGTTGAGCCTGTGAAAGAGATTTTAGCCACGTCCGGGTGGCGGGTGATTTCTGCCCCAACTACGTTACCCAGGCCGGTGACAATGTTAATCACCCCGTTTGGCAGACCGGCATCGTGCAGGCATTCGGTAATGATAGCCGTCTGGCGCGCACTCAGTTCGCTTGGTTTAATAACTGCGGTACTGCCGGAGGCAATCACCATCGACAGCTTACCGGCGATGAAGCCATAGTTGGCGTTCCACGGCGTAATCAGGCCGACCACGCCCAGCGGCTCCATGACCACTTTCGCCATCCCCACCTGGGTTTCAAACGAGTAGTCCTTTAGCAGATCGATCGCCTGCAGGAAGCTGTTGTAGGCGCGAGTCACGGTGCTCCGGGCAAAAGCCAGCGGGCAGCCGTATTCGTCCACCATGGTTTCAACCAGCTCTTCTTCGCGTGCTTTGACGGCATCGTGCAGGTGTTGTAGCCAGAGAATCCTTTGCTGCCGGCTGGAAAGACGCATTTGCGGGAAAGCCGTTTTGGCGGCGGCAATGGCGAGGCGGGTGTCTTCTTCGTCCGCCAGGCGAACCTGTGCGACGGGTTGCTCGCTGACCGGATGAATTAAGGTCAGCACCTCGGTGCCGTGCGGCGTGACGTGCTGACCGTTAATATAAAGCGTGTCGAGGGTTTTCATTTTTTTGCGCTCCAGGGGGTTGTGTCTGACGCTTAAAGTGTCGGCGAACACGCCCGGTTTCCTGTAGCGCAATCCTGTTTGATGCTTGCACAATCCTGCAAATCAGGACTGTTTTTTCATCTCTCTGCTGGTTGCGCTTTGAAAGCGTTTGGCGCGCAGCCAGTCGTAGCACCAGTTATAAACCACGGTGTACGGCAGGAAGAACAGGAAGAAGCCAATCTCTACCATCAGCGCCTGCAGCAGCGTGACGTTCAGCATCCACGCGGCGAGCGGCAGGCCAATCAGAATAAAGCCGCCTTCGAAGCCCAGCGCGTGAGCAATACGCAGCGGCATCGTGCGCTTGCGTGACGGCGGGTAAAATTTATCAAACCCGGTGTTATAAATAATGTTCCAGACCATCGCGACGGTGGACAGCATGATGGCCAGAGCGCCCATCTGGAACAGCGGTTTGTTCATCAGCCAGGCGGCGGTTGGCGCACAGATACCAATGGCGATGACTTCGAAGCCGACGGCATGCACGATGCGCTCAGACAGGCTTCTGTTGTTTTGCGATTTCATTTTGATGACTCCTTTTTCACAAGGTCGCCATTATCATCGCAATTATTGATATAATATAGCTAACAGCCATCGATAAAAGCGATAGTTCATGCGTTACTCTCCGGAATCACTGGAAGCCTTTTTGCAGGCCGTTGAAACGGGCTCTTTTTCCGCCGCCGCGCGCAAGCTGAAAAAGAGCCAGTCAACCATCAGCAGCGCCATTGCCAATCTGGAGGCAGATCTTGGCGTGACGCTGTTTGACCGCCACGCGCGGCAGCCGACGCTGACCCCACACGGACAGCGAGTTTTGCCCTACGTGCAGGCAATTTTTGCCGCCAGCGAGCGGCTGGATGAAGTTTCCGTCAGGCTGGCGGACAACGTCGAGCCTCTGCTGACTTTTGTCTTGTCTGACATGTGGCAAACCGCCCATCACGAATCCATCCTGAAGCAGTTTTCCGAGCGCTACCCGGATATCGAGTTCGAGTGCATCATTGCCGAAGATGAAGACGTGATTGATAGCCTGCAGATTGGTCGTGCCCACGTCGGCGTGCTGCGGGTTCAGGAGAGTTATCCGCCGGATATCACCGTCGCCCGCCTCCAGGTTGGCGCAGAAATGACGATATTCATCCATCGCGATCATAGGCTGGCAAAACAAAAAGAGGTCCGCATGGATGAGCTGCATACCGTGCGCCAGCTGGTGCTTAAAACCTTTGTCCGCCCTGGCAACGTGGCGGCACACGGCCCCGTCTGGTCGTCTCCTTCTTTACTGCTGCTGCTTGAGATGGCGGAGCAGGGATTTGGCTGGGGCATTTTACCGAGCTGGCTGGTTGAACAGTTCGGGCACGGCGTGCTTAAGCCGCTGAATGTAGACGGCTGGCCGCAAATGCTTGAGGTGGACGTGGCGTGGTCGAACAAAACGCCGCCAGGGCCAGCGGGCCGATGGATGATCGACAGGCTGCGCGAGCGGCGGTAATAAATCGGCACACACTTGCGGTTGTCACCCTGTGCGCTTTCAGGTTAAAAAATTGTTTTCCAACCAACAGGATCCCGTAGATGAGCGCCATCACCACCCTTTTCGCTATCACCGCCACCGTTACCCTGGGCGCAATGAGCCCTGGCCCAAGTTTTGTTTATGTCGCCCAAAATGCCGTGGCACGCTCCCGGGCACACGGGCTGGTGACCGCGCTGGGCACAGGCGTGGGTGCGGCCGCTTTCTCACTGATGGCGCTGCTGGGGCTACAGGCCTTTTTGCTGGCGGTGCCGGTGGCATATACCGGGATCAAGATAGCCGGGGGGCTTTATCTGCTGTGGCTGGCTTATAAGATAATCAAGCACTCGCGCGAGCCGCTGCACGTAGGCGCGGTGGGGAAAAGCGATAAAAGCATGATGGCGACGTTCCGCGACGGGCTGTTCACCCAGCTAAGCAACCCGAAAACCGCCGTGGTGTTTGCCAGTATTTTTACCGCACTGCTGCCGCGCGAAATCCCGGCGTTTTATTACGTCGTGCTGCCGGTGCTGTGCTTTGTGATTGATGCGGGATGGTATTCGATTGTGACGCTGGTTCTTTCTTCGGAAAGACCGCGCAACGCCTACCTGCGCTTTAAAACCGTGATTGACCGCTTAGCGGGCGGCGTGATGGGGATTTTGGGGCTGAAGCTGATTTTCTTTTCACGCTAAAAACAGAAAGCCACCGCGAAGGGTGGCTCTTAAGCAGCACTGCTGACAGAGAGGGATCAGTGAATCCCCAACCGGTGCGCATGGGAGATTTCTTCACGCAGCTCAAGGTGGGTTAAACCCAGCAGATCGGCAAACTCCAGCTTTAACTGCTGCAGGCGGATCAGGAATTGTGCGGGGGTTAACTGCTCTTGTTCGCGGCGGAGAAATTCAAACGCTAAGGTGGCTGGGGTTATCTCGGTGTCCATGGTATTCCTCTGTTTGGTTGTGAAATCGAGGCTATTGTACCACTAACGCACTGTGCAAAAAACAGCCAGAGCAGCGTTTTCTGGCTGGCAAAACTTTTTACCTACATAACATCAGGACAGCTATATGTTTTCTAAGCATTATGAAGTTGATGAAAGCCATATCGATTTTCAGGGCGTGGTAGACGGCCTGTACTATCCGTTTTACATGGAGTGGACTCGCCACGCCTACATGCGTGAGGCGCTGGGTATTGATATCGAGGAAGAGTTCCGCCAGGGCAAGCTTTATATGGTGCTGGAGTACTCGCTGCGCTTTCGTAAAAGCCTGCAAAAGGGCGACAACGTTGAGGTCACCTGCCAGCTTGAGCGTAACGAAAAACGCAATCGCGTAAACTTCGCCCAGCAGATCAAGGTCGACGGCGTGGTTTATGCCGAAGCAACGTTTGTGGCAACCTGCCTGGCTAACGGCCGCCCTTCCATGCCGGAAGCCGTGCTGAACGAGCTGGAAAAACTCTAAATCCCATTAGCGAAGGGCAAACCGGCTCTTCGCTACTCATTCCCACGCCCTGCGTCCCCCTCCCAAACATCAGTATCTTTACTTATTTATGGTGATTCCGCGCCCTTAATCCTGCTACCCTTTGGCAAAAAATAAGTACGTTTCAGGAATATCGCTATGCAAGAATTTATCCGGCCAGTTTTACAACTGCCTAATAACGAAAAGAAACTCCTGCTGCACTCCTGCTGCGCCCCCTGCTCGGGCGAAGTCATGGAAGCCATACACGCGTCCGGTATCGAATACACCGTATTCTTTTACAACCCTAATATTCATCCGCAGAAAGAGTACCTGCTGCGCAAGGATGAAAACATTCGTTTTGCGGAACAGCACGGCGTACCGTTTATCGACGCGGATTACGACACCGACAACTGGTTCGAGCGGGCGAAAGGCATGGAGTGGGAACCGGAGCGCGGCGTCAGATGCACGATGTGCTTCGATATGCGTTTCGAACGCACCGCGCTGTACGCGCACGAAAACGGGTTTAACGTCATCAGCAGCTCGCTGGGTATTTCGCGCTGGAAGAACATGCAGCAGATTAACGACTGCGGGCATCGCGCCGCGGCGCCTTATGAAGGCATGAGCTACTGGGATTATAACTGGCGTAAACAGGGCGGCTCCTCGCGGATGATAGAGATCAGCAAGCGCGAACAGTTTTACCAGCAGGAGTACTGCGGCTGCGTCTATTCCCTGCGCGACACCAACCTGCACAGAAAAGCGAATGATCGCCCGCTGATCAAAATTGGCAAGCTTTTCTACGGCAAAGACGACGAGTCAACGGAAGCGTAACGCGGAAGGTGAAAATCCGGGAGCCTGCCGACATCGATCAGGCCCCGTAATTATTCAAAGTAACCCAGAAGCACCCTGCGTTTTCCCGAGCAGGTTAGAAATTTATAGCCATCAACCCTGCACAATGCACGGATATATTCTGTTTGATTTTTAAGGCACTTAACGCAAATCAGGGCTTTGCAGTTTGCGTTAAGTGCGATTTCACTGTGGCTACACTAGTGAGAGCGCTTTCTTCGACATTATTCCTCGGCCAGACCTCGATTTTTCAGCATTGGTTCGCTGCGCGGATCGTGTCCTCGCCAGTCACGGTATAACGCTTCCAGATCGCTACTGTTGCCGCGTGAGAGAATCGCTTCGCGGAAGCGCTGGCCGTTTTCTGCCGTGAGTCCGCCCTGCTCCACAAACCACCGATAGCCGTCATCCGCCAGCATTTGCGTCCAGATATAGGCGTAATAACCCGCCGCGTAACCGCCGCCAAAAATGTGGGCAAAATAGCTGCTGCGGTAGCGTGGCGGGACTTCTGCCAGATTAATATGTTCTTTTTCCAGCGCTTCGGCTTCAAAACGCGTCACGTCGTCAATTTCCGCATCTGGCGCCAGGCTGTGCCAGTTCATGTCCAGCAGCGCCGCCGCCAGCAGTTCGGTCATGTCGTAGCCTTTGTTGAACTGCGCGGAGCGGAACAGCTTGCCGCGCAGCGACTCGGGCATCGGTTCGCTGGTCTGGTAATGACGGGCATAGTTAGCAAAGACCTCTGGATGGCTCGCCCAGTGCTCGTTGATTTGCGACGGGAACTCCACAAAATCACGCGGCGTGTTGGTGCCTGAAAGACTCGCATAACGCTGCGTAGCAAACAGGCCGTGCAGCGTATGGCCGAACTCGTGGAACAGCGTCACTACGTCATCCCAGGAAATCAGCGCGGCCTCGCCGGAAGCGGGTTTCGTATAGTTGCAGACGTTGTAGATAACCGGCATTGCGTCAAACAGCGTGGACTGCTCAACAAAATTCCCCATCCACGCCCCGCCGCCTTTGCTATCGCGGGCAAAGAAATCGCCGTAAAACAGTGCCATACCACGGCCGTCTTTGTCGAAAATTTCCCAGGTACGCACATCCGGGTGATAAGTCGGGATATCAAAGCGCTCCACAAAACGCAGCCCGAAGAGCTTGCTGGCGGCCCAGAAGACGCCATTGGTCAGCACGCCGTTAAGTTCAAAGTAGGGTTTGATTTGCCCTTCGTCGAGATCGTACTTCGCGCTACGCACCTGTTCGGCATAGAACTGCCAGTCCCATGTCGCAGCCTGGAAGCCCCCTTTTTGAGCGTCAATCACGTCCTGAATGTCTTTCAGCTCGCGGCGGGCACGCCCGGTTGCGGCAGGCACGATGTTCCGCATAAAGCGTAACGCCGCGTCAGGCGTTTTCGCCATCTGGTCGGCCATTTTCCATGCGGCATAGTTTTCAAAGCCTAAGAGGTTTGCCTGAGCGGCTCGCAGCGTGGCCAGACGAGCGACAATAGCGCGAGTATCGTGGGCATCATTACGCTGGGAACGCGTCCAGCCAGCCTCAAAAAGCGCCTGTCGCGTTGCCCGATTGCTCAGGCTTTGCAGCGCCGGCTGCTGGGTAAAGTTGAGCAATGGAAGTAACCATTTCCCCTCGAGACCTTTGTCGGCAGCAGCCTGCGCCGCCGCCGCAATTTCCGCGCTGCTTAAGCCTTCAAGCGCCTCAACGCTTTCCACTACCAGCCCACCGGCTTTATCTGCCGCATGCAGGCGGTTATTGAACTGGCTTGTCAGCTGTGCGCTCTCTTTATTCAGCGCTTTCAAGCGGGTTTTGTCCTGCTCGCCGAGCGTAGCGCCCGCCAGCTTGAAATATTGCCAGGTAACTTCCACCAGCCGCAGGGATTCTGCATCAAGATTAAGATCGTGGCGCTGCTCATAAACGCTATTAAGACGAGAGAATAAGACGTCGTTCAGGCGAATTTCATCCGCCAGCTCGGCCAGTTCGGTGGAGAATTCTTCGTCCAGCTGCTGGAGGAAATCATTGGTGTGCGCCGAAGTCATCGCGTAGAAAACGGTGGTGACACGCCCGAGCATCGTGCCAGTTTTCTCCAGAGCCAGGTATGTATTGTCAAACGTCGGGGCTGCCGGGTTACCGGCGATGGCGGCAACTTCTTCACGCTTGACTCGCTTACCTTCGTCGAAGGCCGGGCGGTAATGCTCGTGGGTGATCTCATCGAAATGCGGCGCCTGATAAGGCAATAAGCTCGGCTGGAAAAACGGGTTGCTGTGCAACATCCTCTACTCCCGGTAACCTGAAATGTGGGTTAGTTATAGCGTATTTCGACACGTTTCTTAAAAGAAAACTAAGATTACCGAGGCCCGTTAGCGTGCTAAGGTAGTGCAGGACAAAAGCGTTGAGGAACAGAGAGATGATTGTACTGGTTACGGGTGCTACCGCGGGCTTTGGCGAAAGCATTACCCGCCGTTTCGTTAAAAATGGCCACAAGGTTATTGCCACCGGCCGCCGTCAGGAACGCCTGCTTGAGCTTAAAGAAGAGCTGGGCGACAACCTGCTTACGCTGCAGCTGGATGTACGCAACCGCGCCGCTATAGAAGAAGCGCTGGCTAGCCTGCCTGCCCAATGGCAGCAGATTGATATTCTGGTCAATAACGCCGGGCTGGCGCTGGGCATGGAGCCTGCGCATAAAGCCAACGTCGACGACTGGGAAAACATGATCGATACCAACAACAAGGGCCTGGTCTACATGACCCGCGCCGTATTGCCGGGGATGGTCGAGCGTAATCGCGGCCATATTATTAACATCGGTTCTACGGCGGGAAGCTGGCCTTACGCTGGCGGCAACGTGTACGGAGCAACCAAAGCCTTTGTGCGTCAGTTCAGCCTTAACCTGCGTACCGACCTGCACAAAACCGCCGTTCGCGTGACCGATATCGAACCGGGCATGGTCGGCGGCACCGAGTTTTCCAACGTGCGCTTTAAAGGCGACGATGACAAAGCCGGGAAAACCTACGAGAACGCCAACGCGCTGACGCCGGAAGACGTTACCGAGGCGGTCTGGTGGGTGGCAACATTACCGAAACACGTCAATATTAATACCCTGGAAATGATGCCGGTTAGCCAGTCGTTTGCCGGATTGAGCGTGCACCGCGAAGGATAATTCTTGCGGTATAAATAGAAACGGAGCCGTTGCAGCTCCGTTTTTTTATTCTCTTTTTTGCTATTCGCGGCGAATAAATTCAGGCCCGGCCCCAGCCCGCAACAATGATCAACATACCGCAGAAGGCAATTGCGGCTCCGGTCCAGTCATAAATACTCAGCTTCACGCCGTCCACAACGCGCAGCCAAAGCAGCGCGGTGACAACATATACTCCGCCATAGGCAGCATAGACCCGCCCGCTGGCGGCAGGATGCAGCGTCAGCAGCCAGACAAACATCGCCAGCGACAGCGCTGCCGGCAGCAATAACAGCGGCGAGCCGTTACGCTTGAGCCATAGCCACGGCAGGAAGCAGCCAATAATCTCCGCCAGCGCGGTAGCAAAAAATAGCAGCGTTGTTTTGATCATATTGTCTTTTCTTCAGTAATAATGGTGTCCATGAAAGGCGCAATTAGGCGCTAATCAAGCCCAATGATATGATTAGTAGCGTTAAACCTAAAAGGAAATCTTAATGAACTCAATCCTTCGTAAGTCTCTGTCATGGATGCCGTTAGCCTTGCTGGGTGCCGCATTCATTGTTTCCGTACCGGTTCAGGCAGACACCAACGTTGTCGTTGTTCAGGGGGCCGGGAACGGCGTCGGGGGACAAGAGAACTCTCTGACCCGCCAGCGTGCGGCGGAAGAAAAAGAGCAGTGGAACGACACCCGCGGCCTGCGCCAGAAAATCAATCGCCATAACGAAAAGGTCTTTGACCGTGAATCTGCACGTGGCGATAAAAACTGGGATAAACAGGATGCCGCGCAGGATACCTTCGACAAATGCCAGCAGAGCGCCAACGTGAACGCCTACTGGGAGCCGAACACCCTGCGCTGCCTGGATCGTCGCACCGGCCGCGCCGTTAATCCATAATCATCCCTACCTCTACGAGGCTTCTGCATAAGAAGCCTCGCCACCATCTGCGCAAGGATTTGCTATGAGTAACCCACCGCCTATCCGACTTCGCCCCCTTGAGCGCGAAGATCTTCGTTTCGTCCATCAGTTAGACAATAACGCCAGCGTCATGCGCTACTGGTTTGAAGAGCCTTACGAAGCATTCGTTGAGCTTTCGGACCTGTATGATAAACACATCCACGATCAGAGCGAACGTCGCTTTGTTATCGACTGCAACGGCGTGAACGCGGGCCTGGTTGAGCTGGTAGAAATCGACCATATTCACCGCCGGGCTGAGTTTCAGATAATCATCACCCCGGAGTTTCAGGGCAAAGGGCTCGCCTCTCGCGCCGCCAGGCTGGCGATGGACTACGGCTTTACCGTGCTCAACCTCTACAAGCTGTACCTGATTGTCGACAAAGAGAACGAGAAAGCGGTCCATATCTACAAAAAGCTGGGCTTTATCGTCGAAGGCGAGCTGATCCACGAATTTTTTATCAACGGTCAGTACCGCGATGCCATTCGGATGTGCATTTTCCAGCAGCAATTCCTGGCGCAGAAAACCCCGGAGAATACCCTGCTGAAACCGACTGCTCAGTAACCGCTCTCCACGGATGAGCGCCACCCTGGGTGTGCGTTCATCTGTCCCCTCTTGCCTCTCCAGCCAGCACGCTTCCGCTTCGTTTATTTTCCAGACAATCAGACGGGTTTTTCCTGCAAATCAACCAATCAGAACTAAAATTATAGGGTCGTAAAATTTTGCGTTTAAAAGGTAATGGCTATCAAATTCGTAGGCCCATCCAGATATTAATTATCGATCGTACAGACTATCGTTAGCGGGCATACATATAACGGAGAGCAAAATGAGCAATTCTACTGACTTACACGACGCTTCCTCAGCGGGCGCAGGAAAGTGCCCATTTCACCACGGCCAGAGCACGGATATCGCCGGCGAAGGGACCAGCAATCAGGACTGGTGGCCGCATCAGCTGCGCGTCGACCTGTTGAACCAACATTCCAACCGCTCTAACCCGCTGGACGGCAACTTCAGCTACCGCAAAGAATTTAGCAAACTCGATTACTACGCCCTGAAAGGCGACATCAAAGCAGTGTTGACAGATTCTCAGTCCTGGTGGCCTGCCGACTGGGGCAGCTATATCGGTCTCTTTATCCGTATGGCGTGGCACAGCGCGGGCACCTATCGCTCCCGCGACGGCCGCGGTGGTTCCGGCCGCGGTCAACAGCGTTTTGCTCCGCTGAACTCCTGGCCAGATAACGTCAGTCTCGATAAATCCCGCCGCCTGCTGTGGCCTGTTAAACAAAAATACGGCCAGAAAATTTCCTGGGCTGACCTGATTATTCTTGCCGGTAACGTGGCGCTGGAAAACGCGGGCTTCCGTACCTTTGGCTTCGGTGCCGGTCGTGAAGACGTGTGGGAACCAGACCTCGACGTGAACTGGGGTAGCGAAAAAGAGTGGCTGGAGCACCGCCACCCGGAATCTCTGGCTCAGGCCCCGCTGGGCGCCACCGAAATGGGCCTGATTTACGTGAACCCGGAAGGCCCTGAGCACAGCGGCGATCCGCTTTCTGCGGCGCCTGCTATCCGCGCCACCTTTGGCAACATGGGCATGGACGACGAAGAGATCGTCGCGCTGATTGCCGGCGGCCATACTTTAGGTAAAACGCACGGCTCTGCCGCCGCCACCCACGTGGGCGCAGATCCGGAAGCTTCCCCGCTCGAATCGCAGGGTCTTGGCTGGGCAAGCAGCTACAACAGCGGCGTCGGCGCAGATGCCATCACTTCCGGCCTGGAAGTGGTCTGGACGCAAACGCCAACCCAGTGGAGCAACTACTTCTTTGAAAACCTGTTCGGCTATGACTGGGTGCAAACCCGCAGCCCGGCAGGCGCCATTCAGTTTGAGGCGACCAACGGCCCGGATATCATTCCCGATCCGTTTGACCCGGCTAAAAAACGTAAACCAACGATGCTGGTGACCGACCTTACGCTACGCTTCGATCCGGAGTTCGAGAAAATTTCTCGCCGCTTCCTGAACGACCCACAGGCCTTCAACGAAGCCTTCGCCCGCGCCTGGTATAAACTGACGCACCGCGATATGGGGCCAAAAGCACGTTACATCGGGCCGGAAGTACCAAAAGAAGATCTGATTTGGCAGGATCCGTTACCGCAAGCCACCCACGCACCGTCCAGCGCAGACATTGACTCGCTGAAGAACGCTATTGCTGATTCAGGCCTGTCCGTCAGCGAACTGGTGTCTGTCGCGTGGGCTTCAGCCTCAACCTTCCGTGGCGGCGACAAACGCGGTGGCGCGAACGGTGCCCGACTGGCTCTGGCTCCACAGCGTGGTTGGGAAGTAAACGCCGTTGCGGCTCGCGCCCTGCCGGTGCTGGAAGCGATTCAAAAGGCCTCCGGTAAAGCGTCTCTGGCCGATGTTATCGTGCTGGCCGGCGTGGTGGGTATTGAGAAGGCCAGCCACAGCAAAGTGCCGTTTACGCCGGGTCGCGTTGACGCCACTCAGGAGCAGACCGACATCGAATCCTTTGAGCTGCTGAAACCGGCCGCCGATGGCTTCAGAAACTACCGTCGCGTCGCCAACGCTACGTCAACCGAAGCGCTGCTGATCGACAAAGCGCAGCAGCTGACGCTGACCGCGCCTGAGCTGACGGTGCTGATTGGTGGTTTGCGTGCGCTGGGGGTTAACTACGATGAAAGCCAGCACGGCGGGTTAACTTCTCGTCCGGGCGAGCTGACCAACGATTTCTTCGTCAATCTGCTGGATATGCGCACCGAGTGGAAAGCCACCGACGCAAGTTCTGAACTGTTTGAGGGCCGCGACCGCCTCAGCGGGGAAGTGAAATACACCGGCACCCGTGCCGATCTGGTCTTTGGCTCTAACGCCGTACTGCGCTCGCTGGCCGAAGTTTATGCCAGCCAGGATGCGGAAGAGAAATTCACCAAAGACTTTATCGCCGCATGGACGAAAGTCATGAACCTTGACCGTTTCGACCTGCAACAATAAACAAAAGGGAGGCTTTTAGCCTCCCAATGTTGTCGCTCAATACGGGAAGGCACTAAGCCTTCCCTTTTTACTGCTTTTACGGCTTATTCTTCGCCGAAGTGGATCACGGTCCGAATAGATTTGCCTTCGTGCATCAGATCAAATGCTTCGTTGATCTTATCCAGCGGCATACGGTGAGTGATGAACGGATCGAGATTGATTTTACCCACCATGGCGTCTTCCACCATGCCCGGCAGCTGAGTACGGCCTTTAACGCCACCGAACGCCGAGCCACGCCATACGCGGCCGGTCACCAGCTGGAATGGACGGGTTTTAATTTCCTGACCTGCGCCAGCCACACCGATAATTACGCTCTCACCCCAGCCTTTATGGCAGCATTCCAGCGCAGCACGCATCACGTTCACGTTGCCGATGCATTCGAAGCTGTAATCCACCCCGCCGTCGGTCAGCTCGACGATCACATCCTGAATTGGCTGCTCGTGATCTTTCGGGTTGATGCAGTCGGTCGCGCCCATTTCGCGGGCGAGAGTAAATTTCTCCGGGTTGGTATCAATGGCAATAATGCGCCCGGCTTTTGCCTGCACCGCGCCCTGAATCACCGCCAGGCCGATCCCGCCGAGGCCAAATACCGCGACGGTATCGCCTTCTTTCACTTTCGCCGTATTGTGCACTGCGCCAATGCCGGTGGTTACGCCGCAGCCAAGCAGACACACTTTATCCAGCGGCGCCTGAGGGTTTACCTTCGCCAGAGAAATCTCCGCCACAACGGTGTATTCGCTAAAGGTGCTGGTGCCCATGTAGTGATAAATTGGCTCGCCCTTGTAGGAGAAGCGGGTCGTGCCATCCGGCATCAGCCCTTTACCTTGAGTAGCGCGTACCGCCTGGCAGAGGTTGGTTTTGCCGGACTTACAGAACTTACACTCGCGGCATTCTGCGGTGTACAGCGGAATGACGTGGTCGCCCGGCTTCAGGCTGGTCACGCCCTCGCCCACTTCAACCACGATGCCGCCGCCTTCGTGGCCCAGCACCGCCGGGAACACGCCTTCCGGATCATCGCCGGACAGCGTAAAAGCATCGGTATGGCAAACGCCGGTGTGGGTGATTTTCACCAGCACTTCACCTTTTTGCGGTGGCGCGACGTCGATTTCAACAATTTCTAAAGGTTTACCCGGCCCAAAGGCCACCGCAGCACGTGATTTCATCGTTTTATTCCTTTTGGTGGGGGTGTTTTTATTTTAGATAAGAGCGCAGCAAATTCCCGACTTCCGCCATCCGCAGCGCACGCTGCTCTTCAGACGTGTCGCCGCTGACCAGCTCATCTTTAAGGTGAATTTCCATCATTTCGCCCATCAGGCCGTTGGCCGCGCCGCGAACGGCGGCGATCTGCTGCAAAATGGCGAGGCACGGATCGCCGTTTTCCAGCGCGCGCTCAAGCGCCTCCGCCTGGCCGCGAATGCGCCTGACGCGGGTCAAAATGCGTTTTTTGTCTTCCGGAGAGTGTGGCATAACCGCCCCTTTGGTACTGTAGGGGGGTATAGTACCGTAATTTTTAGGTTATTGATAATCTTATATTTTATATAATTATCAGCCACTTGAAAGGAACTAAAAACAGACACCTGGGGACATATACAGTCATTGACATGCCCCCAAATCTGCCCCCAAACGCGATTTTGCCCCCAAATTTGCCCCCAAAATCGGACCTAAATCGGATTTGAAAAGGCACTTTTTTTGACAGGAAATTGACACCAGGATGATTTTTTTCGATACTCGCCGTGCACCAGCAAAATCTGGTGCCGGGATTGGCGTCCCGGACTACATCACGACGCATAGCCGCGTTTGCGGTTTTTTTATGCGCTAAGCACAGCCGCACCCAAATTATGGTGGGGTGTGCAAGGGAGCCGAAAGGCTCGCCGGGTTTCGTGATGACCGGTTACGCCAACCTTGTACGCCTCACCACCCACTGATTGGCGTCAGTAGTGGTGATTATCCTTACTTACAAGGAATTTCATCATGAGCGATCTTCTATCTTCAGTAACACCTGAAATCACCGTCAACAATAACCGCGCCGTTACCACCTCGATCGCCGTTGCCAACTTCTTTGGCAAAGAGCATAAAAACGTTTTACAGAAAATTAGGCTGCTTGATTGCTCGGCAAACTTCACGACGGCTAACTTTTCAGCCGTCGTAGTAAATGCCCAGGCAGGCTTTGACGAACGCGAGATCGAAGCCTACGAAATGACACGTAACGGCTTCTTCTTCCTGGTGATGGGATTTACTGGCAAAAAGGCAGCGGCATTTAAAGAAGCCTACATTGCCGAGTTCGATCGCATGGAGAACCAGCTGAGAGAATATACCGCGCCACCTTCCCTTCCCACTCTGCCAATGTTCCCTGCCGGCAGCGCCTTTCGCTATATCACTGATGTGAACGATCGGGGCCAGGTGGTAGCAATGAACGCATTACGCCCTGAAGAGCTTGTGGCCACCGTTGATGGTCACACGGAAATGCTGCGTCGGTGTGGTTATGTGGTGATCGGGCATGACAATCTTAAAAACCTGACCATTGAAGAGATCATGAGGCTGGGAGAGGTGGCGCGGCAAGAGAGCTTACGCTGGGAAAAAGATTGCCGATGCATGGCGTCATTAGCTTAAAATTTACCGCCCTGTTACGGCGGGGCAGCTTAGCTCTTATGTAGCTATCACCCTCACATAACTTCGTTTAGTTACAGCCGGTTACATTACGGCGAGCTAGTTCCTACTTTGATGGCAGGACAGGCGGTCAGATAACGAAGTGAGTTGATTGTGAGTAGATATGAGAGAGTCCGCTGAGATAAAAACCCCCAGCCAAGCTGGCCGGGGGATTTTAGTTATCTTCAGCAGTTCGGGTAAGAACGGAAGTGTTGACGAACATTTTCGAGTTCACCGAAACGGACGCGGCAGTAGCTGCGGACATAAACCGGCTTGTCGTGTTCGTAGATGAAGTCATTACGATTTGCATCATGAGCCATGATTTTTCTCCTGTTTTTGTATACAGCCTGTTTACCCGTACAGGTTGTAGTTTATTTGGAGAACCGCTATCCTAATTCCGTTGATATATAGGTGTAGCGGTGGGCAATCCTCCATACACTCCGGAAATATTTGCAGTATTTCCGACCCTAAAAGCCCCGTTTGCAGCGGGGCTTTTTTACTATTTGATGGCAAATGACTTGATGATAGTAGCTATGCGTTCGGCCTCATCAAAGCTCAAATCCATTGGCATATTTTCAATTCTAAGAATCAACCCATCGCGAATAGGTATAGGGAGCGCAAATGTTTTTATCGCTTCCAAAGCATTCTCGTGTTTACCATCTACTCGTTTGCGACGCTTTGGTTTAACTGATTCTTCTTGAGGAATGCTCTCCATCACTACCCCATATTTTAATTGTTGGAATTCAACGAATTTCTGAATGGCGGAAAGTAATCGGCTTTTATATGACTGAATAGTTGCACGTGAAACATCCACTGACGAAAACATTTTATAATCTCCCACCACTTCGTTAACGTCTAAGTCGCGAATATCAGTTTCAGGAAGTGGCGAGGTGACATTAAACAACCGAAGGGACGATTCTTTCAAGTTTCGGGCAGTCGCCTCAGGAACAATACCCAAGTCCGGTAGAGCCTGGAGGAAGCCATAAAACTCTGCGTAACTAAAGATATTTTTCGACATTGGCTTACCTCAATCTGGTGATGATCAGAATATACAATGATCGACAGAACCAATCAAGAAAAATCAAACGATCGGCTCAAGCTATGGATTTTCCTTGATTACACCCCCTAAAAACTTGATTTTTTTTCTACCTAATTTCTTGATGCGCTTGAGTTCCAACCGGACAAAATACACCATAACCGATTGTATGTAATATATATTTCATCCCAACCACCGAGCCGTTTTTTTTGTTGTCTGCGATAAGATGTGGGGTACTGTGCAGCATTGTTAATAAAGTTATGAGGACAAAACTGGAACACACGTCAGCCACGGCAACGCAGCCTTGAAACAGTACATCGATGGGTCAGAGAGGGGCGCATTTTCCCGCCATCGATTAAGGATGGTCGAGGGCACGTATTCCGGGATAACACCGTAAAGGTAGATATCAATCAACCAGCGACAGGAGGGCTTTTGAAGAGGATTCGAGATGGGCGGATGACGAACTTATACCCCTAACTAAACTATCCAAATGTTGATGCCCAGATAAAAGTCCAAACCATCATTTGACTTAGAGATTTATTGGGGAGAAATGGGGAAATCACTGCCAGCACATAGCAACATTATTTTACCTTAGGCAAGTCAACAAAACGTGTAGTGTAATGAGGTGAAAGCATATCTCTCTTCATCCTCCATGCCTGCTGGACACCCTGCCCGGCGAAGTACAACGTCCCTCTTCCGTCCTTCGCATTAAGATGGTCCAGCACCTTCATCAGTTGCTCGCTGTTGGGCCTGGGTGCGTTATCGTCGAACAGGTTTAACTGAGCCACGCCCTGGCTGAAAAAATCTCCCAGCATGATCCCTGCTTTCTGAAATCGGTGGCCATCCTGCCAGATAGCATCCAGGCACCTGCAGGCGGCCGCGATAATATCCCGCGTGTCCTGCGTTGGCGTGAGTAATTTCGTTGATGCATGGTTGCCGTAATATTGTTCATTCACTGCAAACGGACTCGTTTTTACGAATGCTGAAACATACCTGCAGTATTGATGCTCACCGCGAAGCTTTTCTGCACCCCGGGCAGCATAACTGCATATAGCCTGGCGCATCTGTTCGTACTCTGTGACGCGTTCACCAAAGGAACGGGAACACACAATTTCCTGCTTCGTCGGGGCGAACTCTTCCAGCCCGAGGCAAGGCTCACCACGTAGCTCGCGAACCGTACGCTCCAGTACCACATTGAAGTGCTTCCGGACAAATCGAATGTCGGTGTCCGCAAGCTGGAGAACGGTATTGATGCCCATAGTTTCCAGCTTTTTTGATATGCGCCGGCCGACGCCCCAAACCTCGCTAACCGGCAGCGCAGCCATCAGCTTCCGCTGCCTGTCCGTGTTAGATAAATCAACCACGCCTCCCGTCTGCTTTTGCCATTGCTTCGCAGCATGATTCGCCAGCTTGGCCAGGGTTTTTGTTTGCGCTATGCCTACGCCGACCGTCATTCGCGTACGCTGCAAAACTGCCGCACGAATCTCCCTTCCGAAGTCGGTTAAATCCCGGCAGTTTCTGACTCCGGCCAGGTCGCAGAAAGCCTCATCGATGGAGTAAATCTCACAGCGGGGAGACATATCTTCCAGCGTAGTCATCACGCGGTTGCTCATATCAGCATACAGCTCATAGTTGCTGCTGAAGCACACCACGCCGTAGCGCTGGAACAAATCCCGCTGTTTGAAATACGGTTCTCCCATCTTGATACCGAGCACTTTGGCTTCCGCACTCCGGGCAATCACACAGCCGTCGTTATTCGACAAAACAACGACAGGTTTACCCCGCAGATCTGGCCTGAATACTGTCTCGCACGAGGCGTAAAACGAATTAACATCAACTAGCGCAAACATCGACGATTCACATACACGGGTTATCATCAAACTCGTCGGTTCGCGCATCATTGATGATGTACGTCACGACGCCAAACACCTCTACGCCCTCTCCGGCATCTCCGTAATGCTCCCTCACTCCGGTATCCATCCGCTCTAGGCATTTCCGCGGATAGAGACGTAAGCGCCGCAGTTGGAACCCACCTTCCAGCTCGCAGACCAGAATTGAACCATCACATGCTGTTACCGAGTTATCGATAACGAGCAATGCGCCCTTCACTATCCCTGCCCGCAAATGCGTTTCCATAGCCCGCATGAAGTAAGTCGCTGCAGGATGGCTGATCAGCTGCCGATCGAGAGAAATCCGGCTTTCGGCGTAATCAGCAGCTGGGGATGGGAACGCCATAAAACCTCCAATAAATACTGTTTATACATACAGTATATTTTGGAATTTTCGGGAATCAATAGAAGAACTGCGGCGATCCGCTAAGGCTTTGGTGGAGGGTGAATTTATTTTTTGCTGCCAAAAGAAGGGAAAGACGACCTGTCCATCTACAAAATCATCGAAGGGACACTCCGTTTATACTGAGTGGCATGCTGTAACTCTATGAAAAATAATCCGGCCCCGATTTCTTTTCTTCCTTCCCTTTTTTTCCCTGCGGCTTGATATCCGTCGCCAGGCTAAAATCCACGGTCATGCCGCCAGTGCTGAGCGAAAAGCTCACAGATTCAGTCAGCCAGGTATGATCCTCTCGAACACCAAAACCGCGGGTAGTGACTCTCGACTCTGCAGTAATGGGCAGTAATGACGGCCTGCAGGGCATCGTGATAGACATTTTCCGACCGTTGCGCTTCATCTGTGTAGCCTTAGCCTTTGCGCTCGCCTGCGCTGCATCCTTGCTCGGCTGCGTGTACGGATGCTGCTTATCTGAGCCGCCGGGATGTTCCGTCTGTGTCGTTTTTGTCTCGCCGGTTGAAGGGTCAAAGTAATTCACGCTGACTTTACCTGATTTGCTGCCCTTCGCAGCGCCGTCTCGCTCTCCCTCGATATAGTTCCAACGGCCGCCCTTATCTGGCGTTATCGTTATCGATGCCAGCTGCTTGCCGCTGACCGTCGTTCCATCGCCCTGCGGCAGGAAAAGCCAGTATCCCCCGCTCGGCTTACTCACGGCGTCATATTGTTTCGCGAGGCGGCTCAGCAACGCCGCGTCCGACTCCCGGACCTGGTCAATATGGGCGATTTTAATGTCGCTCAGTGCTTCCGCTATCTTCGCCTGCAGGCCATTGTCGGTGGCCAGCGTTTTTACGATATCCCCCAGAGTTACATCGTCGAATGACCGCGTTTTTTGGCTTGTTACATCACCACTTTGCTTTGCACTGTTCATCGGCGCGGCAGTGGCGCTGATCGTTATTTGTCGGGGCGGGCCACTGCTCTGCACCTTGCTCACAACAAACCAGCCTTTGTCCTGCATTTTGTCATTAAATCCCAGCCCCAGACGCAGCCGGGCGCCCTTTTTCGGGAGCGTCAGTGTTTCGGAATAAAGCGTGATATCAAGAGTATCGCTCTTGCCCGTGGCGCCGCCGTAGTCCGTCAGTTTGATATTACTGAGCCCCCGCGCTATGGCCTGCGTAATATCTTTACCTTCAGCTGTAAGGGTGAATGTCGGTTTATATTCCATGCCTTAATCCCATAAACTCACGCTGCTTTCCTCTGCTTCTGCGGTCCATGCCGGCAGCGTAATTTCAACGCCAGCAGGATAAATAGCCCCCAAATCAGCCAGCCCCGGATTCGCATCGAGTACCGCCGCCAGCGACTGATTAAGCCCTGCATCGCCGTAATTTTTCACACAAATTGCGTCTAAAACATCGCCGTCAGAGGTTGTCCAGATCGTCGCCATAATGTTGTATTGTCACCGAAAAAGTTTTATGCCGCGCCGCGCCGCCCGGCAGAAGGCTGGTTATCGTGTCCGTAAATTCTTTTACTACCCAATAGCCCATCACATCCCCTTCACTCGTCACTAAAAGCTGAGGCTCGGCGAGGTCACCCAGGTCATAAAGATCGTCGATAGCCTCTACGCCGTTTCTAAACGAACAGTGCGCCTCGCCTTCCAGTTTTACTGTGCGCCCCGGCTTGCCAGTGTATTGCAAGAGGTCTTGCTTGCCCGTTCGTTGCTGCTCAGCCCATCGCCAGCTCGCCTCTCGCGTCAGCGTCTTGTATGCTGCGGTATCTATAGAGAACTCAAACGAGCCAAAGCTAAGCATAATGCGCGGCGCATCGCTGGGGGCCGGGCCAGTGTTTGCGGAGTCGGCTTGATAAAAGGCATCCAGAATTTCGCTCATTAGCCCCAGCCCTCGATCATGTCGCCCATAATGTTATGGCCGTTATACATATCCTGGCTTCTGTTCGTTTCGGCAATGCGCTGCGCAAGTGCATCCTGCGACTCGCCCGGCTGCTGATAGATTTCAATGGTCGTTTTGTTGTCCTGATTTAACTGCATGGTGCCACGCCCGCCCGTGCCGCTTGTTCCTTCCAGCGCATCGCCGAGCGATGGGCCTTTCCCCTGATTTAAGAGCGCATCAAAGCCACCGCTGCCGCCTGCTGCAGGATCGACAATATCCATCAATTTTTGCTGTTCTTCAGCTGAAGCCGTTCCGCCAGTCGTGCTCTTGCTCAACTGCCACTGCGCGCGGAGCTGTCGAGTCTTTTCCGGTGTAATCGTTTTTTTGTACCAGTCGCCGAGGTCCATATCCTCTGCCATCGCGCCGATCATCTCCGGGGATGAGTTGCCGGCCGCTACCTGCGTGAGCAGCTTTTGCTTTTTATCCTGAATTTCTTTCTCATCCGGCAGCAGCCAGGATAACTTTTCAGCAACGGCGTAAATCACTTTCCCGACATAAATAACGCCTTTAATAAAGCTCGCAATCGCTGGATAAATATCTTCCATCAGCATCGTTTTAACTTTATTTATTCCCCCGCCTTTAAACCATGCCGCGAGGTCGTCGCTCACCTCGCGGATTTTTGGCGACAATTCCCCGCCAATGGCGCCGGCAATTTCCTGCGCGCCGGTGGTGAATACGGTCCAAAGATTGTTGAAAGCCATATTCCCTTCAACGGCACCATCGGCGCCTTCCTGCGTCACCATGTTGTAGCGGTGCTGCTCGTCCATCAGGTCTTTATATGATTTCCCGGAAAGCCGCATAAACGTCAAAAGCTTGTTACCTTCTCCACCAAAAATGGCATCGGCCAGCCCGGCTGAACGTTGCTCGTCTTTCATGTTCATCAGGCGTTTTATGACCTCTTCACCCTGCTGCTGGTTATTCATGCCTGCTAAGTCGCCGGCTTTAAACCCCAGCGCTGGCAGCGCATCATGCAGGGCGCCTTTGGTGGGGTCCTCCATATAGTCAGAAACCTTGTTTTTATATTCTTCGAACAAGTCCCCGACGTTTTCACCGTTTAAGCCCGCCTGCTTTCCGATACCGTCCCACGCTTTATAGGTCCCGATATCCACCCCGTAGGACCGGGCCAGGCCTGCCTGCTCGGCCGTTTCCTGGTTCAGCGCGATCGGCGATGCCAGCGCACCGGCAGCACCGGCAATAATCCCGGCGGAGCCCCAGCGAGCAAGGCCGCCCATCATGCCGCCTGCTTTTCCTGCTGCAGCACGTCCGCGCCCCTTCCAGTGGTCCATTCGTTCGGCGCGCTTCAGCGCTTTGTTCATCCCTTCCTGCTCGTTTGTTGCCCGCTGAATTTGCCGGGTCAACTTGTCGTACTGCTTGCGCATTTCGGCCACGTTTTTACCGGCAAGCACGCCCTCTTTGATTTTTTTTGCAAGCTTCTCCTGCTGGCTCGTCAGGGTTTTGGATTGTTTTTCGACACCCTTCAGACCGTCTTTAAGTCCGGAAACCGATTTGCTCCAACTCGGATCGATATTGCCGCCAAATTTGATGTTTGCCTGCAGGTTTTGCCCTACCGTTGCCATATTTACCGCCTTCCCTTTCTGGCCTGAGCCAGCTTTATGCGCTCCTGCTGCTCATCGAAAATGAGCTGCACGAATGTTTCAAACGGCATCGCGAGGATTTGATCAGGCTGCCAGCCAAACCAGCTCCCGAGTCGCCGGAGGCCGGTCAGGATTTCGCTTTCTTCCGCTCGCTGACCGGTGTTAAAAAAACATTGAACTGGCGCTCCAGGCGCAGGTAATCGCACCCTTCCATATTCATTAAATCGTCAGCCGTCAGGCCGCACATGTTGGCAATCATATGGATATCCGCCTCGACGTCGGCGCGCTTGTCTTTGTTGCGCAGCAGGCGATCGCGGACGGTCGGCGAACGCATGACGATTTTTTCAATTTCAACGCCGGCAAGCGTGGTGAATGGAAAATCGAGGGTGATTTCAATTTTGTTATCTGGAAATGACATAAAAACTCCAATAAAAAAGGCACCGCGCGGGTGCCTTGTCAGGGGGAATTAAGGGGTTAAATGCGGACTTTACTGCGCAGGCCGGCCAGCACATCCACGCCGTTTACGCGGCGTACAAACTGATCGGGGATAATTTCGAAAAGCTCCCGGCCGTCGAGCGTTGAGCGGTAATAATTGAGACTCATTTCCACATTTAACGACGCGTCACCCAGGTTGCTGTTTGGCCGGGCATCAGGCGTGATTTTAGTTATGATCCCTTCCATCTCATCAATACGCCCGTACTCTCCACCGGTGTACTGATAACCCTCATATGCAGTAAGGCGCGGGAAACTGCTGCCGCTGGTCATGCCAAACGACGCCAGGACGTTAGTATCCATGCCATAAAGCTTAAAGGAGCACATCATCGGTTCCATGCCGTCGTCGACCGGCGCGGCCATGTCCATGCCACCGGTGCGCATGTCGATTTTGATAATCGACAGTTCTGTCGGCGTGTACTCATGCGAGCTGGGCAGGCGGAGCCCGCCGTTCAGAAACAGAGTCCAGGCGCGTAACATGTTTTTATTCATTTAGTAACCATCTCCACCACAGCGTATGTGTTGTTAATCTTCACGCGCATCACCAGGTGCTCAAGCGGCGATTTTGGCCCGAAGTCATAATCGATATAGAGCACGCCGGCGGCGATCGTTTCGGCCGTGTTCAGCTCTTCATCAAGCCATGCCTTACCGCCGAAAATAGCCCCCAGCCCTTTAAGCTTACGCATGTAAGAATTAATCGTGCCGATGATGTCATCGGCCACCTGCTTATCGAGCGGGCGGTCAATGTAGAGCATCATCGTTTGCTCGATAGAGTCCTCGATAACATCCGCGGAACGGCGGACCGACTCAAAGCGCAGCTGGGGGTCGGTGGTGCAGAGGCGGTTCCCCCAGTGCCTGAAACCGTCGTAACGAATAATCGTTGAAACGTTATCCATGTTCAGCAAGTTGGCCACGCAGTTCGGGTCATTCAGCTCGAAGCTGTCCACCTGCTCGACGCCCAGGATGTTCATGATTTCCTGATTCGACTTGCTCCACCACCAGCCGTTCTCGCGGTCGATGCGAGCGCGCAGCCCGGCGGCACATGCGGAATAAGGGCGATAGATGATTTCGCCGGTCGTGGCCGCTTGTGCAACGCGTGGGCGCAGCAGCTCAACGCGGGCGCCGAACATGCTACGACGCAGCACAACATCTTGCGCCGTCGCCATCGATGCCGAATCAACATACGCCACGCCGCGCAACTTATTGGCCGTCGTTTCCAGTTGTTTGGCCACCGCGTCATCATCCGAAAAATCGGGGGCAATCAGAATGCGAGGCTGATACGTCGTGATGGATTTGCTGTCCTGCAGCGCCGCCACGGCCGCGATGATATTCGCGCGCTGCGTCTCTTCTTTTTCGTCAGCTTCAGCACGCACAATGACAACCAGTGCCCCTTCCTGGTCGAAAATGTCGGCCAGCGCTGCCGGCAGGGTCCCAGTAGCCCCCAGCTTTTTTGCCTGCGAAATGCCGCCGGCGACAACGACCGGCACATTAAGCGGATAGGGCTCATCAGTGCCGCCGGCTAGTGCTTCAGAGAACGGCAGCACAATGCCGGTAGCCTCACCCGTTGCAGCCGCTTCAATCTCGGAAATAGCCAGCGCATTAACGAGCGTTACTACTTCTTCAGCTGTCGTTGTGACTTCGCCTTTATCGTCAATACCCAGCGTAATGCTAAGAGCGCCATTGCTGTACATCGCAGTTGCATCAACGGCGGCCGGTAAATCCGGATCCAATGCCGCCGGCTTCGCCGTCACTGTAAATTTATTACCCGCAACGCCGGGTTTCTTCGCGCTAAATACCAGCAGACTACCCAGCAATACTGAGCCCGTTTGTAATACCGCAACGGTTCCCGGAGCGGCATCCGGCGCGGTACCGGCCAGGCCAATTACCGCCGTTTTAATCGTGGTTACAGCTACCGTGCCCTGCGTGAGCTCTATAGTCTCAACGCCGTGAAGTTCGGACATATTATTTATCTCCAGATATAAAAAAACCGCCGGGCGGCGGTCATGGGACTTTTGAATAAAAATGGATTAAGCGGTTTCGGGCCATGCAGGGTTTTCGAGAGTCAAATCAATATCACGCAGAGTGATAATTTCTTTGTGCAATGCTGCAAGCTTATTAGTATCGCCAGCGCGGGATGCTTTCATCGTCGCACTAATCTGTAGCATGTTCAGTTGCGCCATTGCTGCCATTACTTTTTTATCGCGTATTTTCGTGTTGCGTCGTATTGCCAGCAGCTCGACCAGCTTTTCATCACGAATGATTTCGCCGCCCATCACGCTCCACGCACCATCAGCACAACACCCCACAGGGAAATCGGCCGGGGCAACTTCCATCACTGACATGTTGCGCGGCCAAAGTGCGCCAGCGCACAGCGTATCGCCCATACCTGGGATGGGCTCATCTACTATTGCTAAAATAATATTATTACTGTCGTACATGATTTTTATCGTGTCGTCGGCAAATAGCTTCTGACACTCGAACCAGCATTCGCCGTTTTCAGATGCCAAAAACTCCAGACGTTGCGCTGTTTCTTTGCCGAATCGCTTAATCTGCGCCGCAGTCGGCTCTACTTTTTTGAAATTTTTATAATGTTTCATATTCATATCACCCTGGGATATTCGCCCAAACGCCGCCAATGTACTGCATGAAAGGTTTAAAGCGAGCATAAGACTGGTCATCACCATAATCGCCGCCCGTCAGTACATGCCCAGGCCAAGCATCCCCGCCGCCGCCCGGCCACCATTCTGTCACGGCGGCACCAAGCTGGACGCCGAGCACGAAATACTGCTGTACCCACGCCTGCACCTGCGAAAACCGCTGCTCCATGTAAGTTCCCGTGACTGTATTTGCACCCAACCACGCACTGAGCCAGCCACCCCACGTCGGACCGTAAACATCACCGAGCGCTCCAATGGTCGCATCACCAAAGCGAGCCTCACCGGGGACTGATAGCGAGCCGTCATTGGGGTTATAAATGAGCGTACTATCAAGAAACGAGCCGTCGCCCTGCTCTTTGCTGATGTGAATACAATAACTGGGGTAATCACTATTACCCGAAACTAACACCCCGTGGCTGATTGTTGCGCGATACCCCAGGCCATTAGTTACCACGGTCGCTTTCGTCATCGGCAAATAAACATTGCCGTTAGCAACATAATTAGCTGAATAAAAGAGAGCTCTCGGGTCGTTCATTTGATTCTGAAATGAACCGCCGCCAGGCCACACATTATCTTTGATGTTGTAATGCTCAGCGTTATTGAGATAACCCACCTCACCGCCAGCGGTTGGCACCGCACCAACATTCTCTGCCGTTGCCCGGCCCGCAAGCAATGCTCGCCCCTCGATCTCATCGCCAATAATTTCTTGCACTTCAACAAAAGCCGCTGATTTAAGCCCGAGATTTTCGCAAGCCTCGGCGGCGTCCTTAACGTCGGCCAGATTCGCGTCTTGTCGTAAAAACAGGCCATCACCCGTGGTGGCCACAAGCACAATGTCAGATGTGGGAGACACGGCCAGCCGGAAATTTATGATGACATTTACGCCACTGGAGGGTTTCTCAATTGCCGCTGTACTCCCTACAGCATAAAGCTCCCCGGCATCGGTCAGAATGCCTATCCCCCGGACCGTGAATTCATCTACACCGGCGGGCAGCTCTGCAGGCAGCACCAGTTGCAGTACAATTTGGGACAACTGTTCCTGTGAAACCGACTTGCCCGAAATTGCACCCCGGTAGACTTCATTCGGCAGCACTGTTAATGCCGGGTCTGGATTAAAAAGCTGGCCGCCACCGTCGGTAATCACAAACTGTGTGAGATTAACGGTCGTGCCGTTTGCCGTAGCCGCAGCTTCCAGCTCCGCGCCCTTATTCGTTATTGTGCTGTAATAATCAGCCATTAATTCGTCCCCACTGGTATATCCACTTCAATAAATGCCGTGCTGGCGCCGCCCACGTAAAATTCGCCGTCACTGCCCACTTCCCCGATGATGTCTATCGACGCGAGAAAGCTGCGTAAATTTTTGGCTTTGTTTACTTGCCTTCGAATTTGCTCATATAGCGCGGCGTTAATGCCTTCCGTGCTGTAAACCTCCACACGAAACGTATACGGCTCAGCCCGCGGCGCATCTTCAAACCATTCAATCACTTTAGTTGGATAGCCAACGGCGCCGAGCGCGCGCCGAACAGCACCGGCGGTGCCGCGGTGCTGATGCACATAAGCCGCATCTTTCACCACCTGCCGCTTTTGGGCTTCAGTCCATGCCGGGTCCCAAAAATCGACGGCATACTCCCAGGCAAGCCACGGCAGCAGGTGCAGCGGGCAGGTATCAGGATTTTTTACATCGCGGATAGTGAGCGGAATGGCAAGAACCAGCGAATTATTCGCCTCTTCCAGTGCGCGCTCTGCCGGCAAGGAGTTAGGCGGGAGCAGGCTGTTATACGACATCAAGAACATCCCTCATCGTGACATTGTTAGCGCTGCAATACGGCGCGGCGCCCACGACAGGCGGTATGTCGGCCGTCGGCTGCGTCAAAATCACGCGAGCAACACCGGGCTGATGTAACGCATGATAAATGCCGGAGATCGGGACCATGGAATCGATGGTATGCAGACCGGCCTGGTACTCTGTGAGATTGTTAAGCGCGTTTTCAAGAATCGTGCTGGCGTCCGGGCCTGCCGGGATTTCAAGAACGGCCTCGACGCTGTAGGCGTTTAGCGTTGCACTATAAACATGTACATAATCTGACAGGGGCCGCTTATCATCGGGGCTTAGTGCCGCATCAACCTTCGCGATGAGTTCCGCGCTGGCTGTCCCGTCCCCCGTACGGGACAGCACATAAATATCCACCTCCCCCGGCCGGCTATGTGTTTCCGGCCCGTAAGCTTCGACATCCAGCACATCGGCATCAGCTGATTTACCGTGAAACAGATACGCGTTATATGCCCCGGCCGTATTCAGTCGCGCCCAGCTCAGTTGAATGCGCTCACGGTATGCATCATCGCTTTCATAGACCGCCTCGACCGGCGGAATGGCGTCAGGATCGGCCGCGGTAATCAGCAGGCGCTTTACGTTAAAGTTAGCCCCTAGCTGATCCAAGTCGGCACGGCCAGCGCTGGACAGCAGCACCGCCCGTACCGCGTCATTGACTTTTTGATAGAGCAGGACGGTGTTATACGTAACCACTTCGCCCTGTTTCCAGGCCGGATCAGATGCCACCAGCGCATCATAAATCGCGTCGGCTTCTTCGAGTTTTGCGAGCCACTGAGCAAACAGCGCATCACTGTCCGGAACAACCACGGCATCCGGCACCGGGAGTTCGGATAAATCAATTGTTGATGTATTTGTTGCCATTAAAATTTAGCCCCGTAAGCCTCAGCGCCTCGCCCGTTTCGCGATTTTTGCCGATTATCGCCAGTTCGAACTCGCCAAATTTGATGAAAAAAACCTCCACTTTTTGCACCTGCAGGCGGGGTTCCCAAATCGCCAGCGCGCCGGCGGTGTCGGCGATAATTCGCACCCTGGTAACGTTGTCCTGCGGATTGTCGAGCCGGCTCGGTAACTTGCTGCCGTAGAGCCGGTTAAGTACACGGCTGCCGATCGGCGTGCTTAAAATATCACCTACCGACTGCTGCAGGTGCTCATCACCCGAGAGCGCTTTGCCGTTTTTCGCATTCACTCCGTTCATCCAATTTCACCCGTAAAAAAACCGCCGAAGCGGTTACATTTGTTGGTTAGGTTTCTGTGTTTGCCCGCCGGAATCGCCGATATGATCGTGTCCGTTGAATACTTCGCGAACTTTGCCCATAGAGCTTGTACCGTCCGACACTTGGCCGCCGGCGCCCATATTGCCTGCGGCATTAACATTGGCATCGAATTGCCCATCACCGTTAACCGTGAGCTTTTGCGTTACGGTCACCGGCCCGTCAAGCGTTCCCTCACCCACGATTTTGTAAGTACCGCCAGCGGCAAGCGTAATCGTGAGCGCGTGGGCGCCCTGGTCGTAGCGAACTTCAGTCCCGTCGGCGTACTTCGTGAGATGCGTGTTTTCATCGCCCTCCGGCGCGGCTACGGCGTCAGTATTCCAGCCCGGAAACACACGGCCGTTATTCAGATCCCCGGCTTCAGAGAGTACGGTAACGGCATCGCCAACGGCGTAAGGGTGGAAGTCTTGCCGCTGCGCGCTGGCGCCCCACTGACAAATCGCCAGCCAGCCGGTTGTGGTTTCCCCGAGGCGCACCCGGCACGACGGCCGCGGCGGTGCCAGATTCACAGCCGAGATAACGCCACGCCGCACCATGTTGGCAATACGCTTCTGCAGGTCGGCCAGATCACTCATCAGGCTTTTCCTTCTGGCCGTAAATCTGCCGGTAGTCGTTGACGTGCGCGCTGCCAATGTCCGGCGCTTTGCCAAGGAAAATGCCTTTGAATGGCCCGCCTTTTGACTCAAACGGATCTGCGCCCATTACCGCGCCCTGGCTAAAGTCGATACGCCACACAAGATAATCATCAAGGTTTGGATCGAAAGCATCCGGCTCTGCGCCTTTAAACACTGCCCCCTCCAGCCCCTCAATGCCGAACTGATGCCCGGCTATCCATTGCGTTAAATCGGCGGCACAGCTCTGCACAAACACCGCAGGCCGCGTGATATCCGTCGTCGCGGACCGGTCGCAGACGATATACAGCTCGCATTCCAGTGCTATTGACGATTGGCCGGTCGTCACCCCGTCGCCTGGCGACCAGTTCGCTATAGACAGAAAGACAGCCGGCGTGGTCAGTTGCGTTTTTTCTTCCGGATAACTGTCGGCATTTCGCACCCAGAATATGCCCCGCAACGCATCGAGCACGCTTTCATAATAATTGGGAATCGAAACAGGTTGCGGCATCGCACAAACTCCTTAAAGATTAATCTTCTGCTTCACACGGCCGCGTAAGTCGGACTCGAAGTGATGCATGAAAATGTCCATCGTTTCACCGAAAACGTTGTCCTCGATACGGTCCAGCATCGTTGCATAAATCGGCACTTCGGCTTCCCGGATGCGTTTTCCCGACTTCTGAAAAATGGTACGCCGGCCCTTCCGGGTTTTACTGATAAATGCCCCGTCATACGTTTGTGCCGGCATATCCCCGGCGGGCGTGAACGACGGCGGAGCGACAGCGCGCCGCCTTTCCTCCCCGGCAATATACCGCCCCGTTACAGGGTCACGCAGTTCGTGATGCGGCAATACCTTTCCTTTGATTCGCCCCTTCAAATCCTTAACTTTGATGGCATTCAGACCGAAAAAGAGCTTTATCTCTTCCATCGTCTTTCCCGATCGTCCATGTCGGAAATGCATCAGACGCCGGCGAACTAAGTTCATGCTGCGCGGGGAAATGCCGGCTTTCATTTCTGCTCGAGCACGCTTCTGCAGCGTGACTGCAGTACGCTTCAGCGCGCGGGAATAGGCCATCTCGAATTGCTTCTGCGTGGCACCCAATACGCCCTGAATTTGCTTAAGCGCGGAAAGGTCGATATCGATCGGGAGGTCGCGGGATAAGCGTCTTTCGCGAGCCATTATTTTTTACTCCATCCGCTCGGGCCGGCCGCCGCTTTCCCCGGTTCTCCGCGCGCCAGGCGGACGACGGTGCTGCCGGTGTCGTCCTCGCCCACGTGCAGCACCCAGTACATTTGCGGCCCAATTTTTACCCGGTCATATTTTTTTAGCCCGGCAATCAACGCCGTTTTTACAAACAGCGTTGGGTCCACAATATCCGCCAGCGCAGCGCCGCCGGGTAACGCGGCAACGGCGTCCGGATCATCGAAAACCGCACTAACCGGGTCGGGGCTCCAGACGCCGTTTATCTGCAGATAAACGGCCGTTCCCATCGTCTCGATAATCGCGGAATCCGCCCGGAATAGCGCGTCATCAAAAAGATTGTCGAACGCGTCCACGGCTTATACCTCTCGTACCAGGCCTTTTAGCGCCTGCAGGTCGGTAGAGGCCACCAGTACCTCGCTATCCTGCACAACAACACGCACCATGCGCCGGGTTTTCGGATCCTGGCCTTTCACGTGCAACGTGCGCAGCGCGCGAACCAGCACAACCTTTTCACGGTCTTCAACAGGCGGTTTCGGGGTGTCGTTCGTTGACTCCCCGGCGCCCGCCCCCTGCCCGCCATCGCCTTCGTTACTGTCTTCGTTACCGTCCCCGTCGTCGCTCAGCGCGTCGAGTTCCTCCTGCAGCTCGCGAACGCGAAGTTTCAAATCCTCCACCGAGCCATCGGTGCTGATAGTGCGCCCCAGCTGCTTGCCCATGTCGTTTAGCTGTTTAATCAAATCGTCTTTAAGTGCCATCTTTTTTCTCCTGGGTATTCAGGGCCGAAGCCCTGAAAAAATTAGCCGCCGGTCAGGCGATGGTGATAACCACAAATTCATCGGCATCTGCCAGAACCATCAGCGGGGCGCTTTGTGTCATGGTGAATTCGCGGGCCGGGTCGCCCTTCTGGATCCAGTTCTTCGGATAGCGACTGGCTTTAGTAATGCCCTCGTTAATCGCTTCGATATCCTGAATCGCGCCGTAGGTACTGATGCCGCGCGCCTGCGTATTGCCCATGATGATGGTGTTATCCGGGAGGTAGTTTTCCTTAGCACCTGTTTTCGGGTTGATGTGTTGCCCGTAGTAAACGACGATGACCACATCGCCATAATTCCCTTTCACCGATACCACTTTGCCCAGGTCTTTGAGCGCCGTTTCAAGCACGGAAACCGAACCACGGCGGCTATCCAGCTTTTTCTCAACCTTGTCAAACGAGCTGAATTCCGCCCAGGCCAGCGGGTCCATAATGGCAATATTGATAACCCCTGATGCGTTCAACGCGTAGGCGATGAGGTCGGCCGTAGGGTCATAAGTGGCTTTATCCTGCTGCGACCATGCCGCCGCGCCGGCCTGAATAATGTTGTTAGCCGGGTTGCGCTGCAGGTCCACTTCCACGGGTTCAAACTGATCCCCGGTCATCATGTATTTGCCGAATACAACGGCATCCACACACTGCTTTTCTTCGACCTGCTGGATGGCCAGCTCTTCATCTTTCAGGTTCTGCAGCACCAGGCGGCGGTGACGGTAAGCCGGATCTTTCAATGCCTGCGGGTCTTCATCCGGAAGACGGCGCAGCACCATGTTGGGGTTTACCTCGTGTTTTGGTTACATGAGTCAAATTAGAATGTATGAGATTGACCTAGAAAGAGAAAAAGCTTAAAAAAATAGTTATCTGGTTCTAAAAGCAATACATGCTGCAATACAAAGAGAAATTGATCTGCGAATTGGTTTCAGGTCATTAGCTTTGACTTAAGCCATAAAAGTTCAATTTGAAATAATCACTTATGAAAACAAGGGTTGTTCTGTGAAAATTTTTCTTGCTCACGCTAAAGAAGATGAAAAGGTTACTGAAGAACTTTACGAAAGGTTAAAACAACTCGGATATAGTCCATGGATGGATATTAAAGACATACCAGCGGGCGTGAATTGGGATTTTGAGATACAGAAAAACTTTTCAAATTCAAATATTATAATTTTAATTTTGAGTAAGGTCAGCACCCAAAAAAATGGCTATATTCGCCGTGAAATCAATGATGCAATCGATAAACTTAAATACCATAAGCTAGATGATATAGTCGTAATTCCTTTACTAATAGATGGCAGTGACGTCCCCGCATACATATCAAGCAAGATTCAATTCATCGATTTCACAAGAGAAGATGGATGGATTATATTAGAAAAGTCTTTGCTGCTAGCCGCATCACAACAAAACTTAGAGATCAGCCAAGGTATTACGTATGGAGAATTTTTGTTTACTAATGGTCTATTCATCGAAAAATATAGTAAAGAACCAGGGCATGAAATAGAAATCGCATATCCAATAATCAAAAGTAAAATTTATCCAAAGTCATCAGAATTGATATCTAACTATTATTCAGGAAGAGTATCGGAGATTATATTCAACCAGCGAACGTCAATATGGCCAATGGAATGGCAATGGGATAAAGAAAACCCAAGCTCATACACTAGCTTTTACAATGAAGGTTATAACATAGCCTTTTGCAATAACAATATAATAAGCATAATACATGGCTATTATTGGTATGGTGCTGGAGCAGCACACCCTAATAGCAATATTAAAACAACGAACTTTGTAATTACAGATGAAGATTACGCAATAAAATTTGAATTGTACGATGTATTTACTGATGACCTAGCTCGAGAAGGTATATCTAAAATAAAATCAAAGATAATTTCTGAGACAGAAAAAGCATTCTGGGAAAAAACTGGGGAAAGACCGAGCGAAGATGATATTAGAACATTTTCCGAAGGAATAATTAACAGTAACCTAGATAATTTCACCGTAAATGCTGATGGATTTACTTTTCACTTTGCACCTTACGAAATACACTGTTATGCATTAGGCTCATGGGAGTTTTTCGTTTCATTCTATGAGGTAATTGATTATATCAAAACAAATGGAATAGTTTCATTAATTAGAAAGCAAATATAGTTGTTACAGGTATTGTACTTAAATCATAGACATGTAGTAAAAAAGTAAAATTTGGAATTTATGCCTAGAGTTTTTGTTCAAAAAGTAAACTGGGAAGTGAACTCGCGAAAAACGAGTCCAAAAAGGCCACCTAACTTCCCGGTTAAATGGGGTATGGGCTCATACAAAACAAAGAGTTAGGGTCAACTAAGTAGGAAGTGGGATCCGCCCCAGAAAATCTCGTAAATAGCGCGTTTTCGCGCGTCTTACGCCCCTCGGCGTTCCGTTCGCTGGAAAGTACCTTCAAAAAAGGCGGCCAAAAAGCCGCCTGTTTTTCACCCAACATATTTGTTTGGTTTTTCCTGAGCGTTTTTCCTCGCTCTTGCTATTTTGAGGCGCAGGGCCTCACTCGGCTTTTTTGGGATAGGCACCAGGCAGGCATTGGTCCGGCACGGAATATTATTTATCCATGTCACGACTTCGCTTAAGTACCATGCCTTGCGGCCCTCAGTCACCTGTACACGCTCAGGAAACTCACCACGTTTCTCGAGGTTCAGCAGCGTTCCACGGCTAAGGGTGGTTATCTCCATCACCTGTTCCATATCAACAAGCCGCTCACTCAGGTTCATTTTATCGGCAATATCCATCATCGACTGCAGCTCTGCATCGGGCCAGATCGCATCAGCAACGGCCATCAGGCTACATCCCTTATCATCCTTAAACATAATTAGCTCCTCAAACCCTCGATAATGACTGTACGGAAATACCTGAACCCACAAATGCTGATACCTTCGTGGGAAGTGTTGTGACCGTTTCAGGCCAGTTGAGTGCCTCCACGTTCAGCACGCCTGTTTTGTACACCTGGCACTGCGTTCTGGCGGCCGTATCGACCTCCATAGCCGAAACATAGACGGCCTGCCCGGGATGCGCTCCATCCCATGGCACCAGACCGCCCGTTGTCGCATCCAGCATTAACGGTGTTAGCGCGGGAATGACACCCTGACCAGCGCTATAGATGCCCAGGGTTGTTACCAGCATTTCAGTGCCGGCCACCAGCTCAACATGATGCACAGACATTTGGCCTCCTACGCGATATGAACAGTGACAAAGCGGTTGATACGTGCCGGAATCGGCTGCGGTGCTGAGTGCGTTTGAACATACTCAATAGCCGGGTCGCCTGGAATGATATAGTTTTTGGGAACCATATCGGCCTTGGTGATGCCCTGGCGGATAAGCTCCGGATCCTGAATCCCGCCGTAGGCCACGATACCTTGTAATGCCGTATTGCCCAGCACCATCACGTCAGGGTTCAGGAAATGCTGTTCTTGCCCCAATTCATCGGTATAACGGCCGCTGTACACAACGATCGCCACGTCACCAACATAGCCTTTGAAGCTCACTGAATCGCCCAAATCTTTAAGCGCAGTTTCAAGCTCGGAATTAGAGCCGCGACGTGTATCGAGAACTTCTTTCACCGCCTTGAATGAACGGTAGAGCCGCCAGACGTTCCCACCCATTACAATGATATTTGTAACGCCCTCGCTCTGTTCTGCGTAAAGCTCAATATCATCATTCGGATCGAACGTGTCTTTATCCTGAGCTGACCAGGCAACTGAGCCTGCTTGCGTGATAATATTTCTCGGTTTAATTGCCCAGTCGACTTCGTAGCGTTCGATCCCTTCACCCTCGATAATATTTTTACCAGTAGTGATGGCCTGAATAGCAAGCCACTCAATACGCGCCCGAATAGCTACAGCCTGCTTTAACACTGCCTGCTTTACTTTAATTTTATGCACATCATGAGAATTAAATCCCTCAGGAGACACACCCGCTGGACGAACAGTTAATTTATTTGGGTCGATGCTACTTTTCGGCTTCATATAGCCAGGGCGAATTGATTTCGACTCATACCCTTCATCTCGAGAGACCGTGCTACCTACCATAGGAGAACAGAATGCGGCCATGGGGATATAAGGATCATCAATTTCATCGAGAATAATATCGCGAGTTTCAAAGGCTACGGAACGAGAAAAAAACAAATCAGTGAAAAGTGTTTTTAAACGTTTTTGAATATCCTCACCACTCACGGCCTGAATAAGCGTATACGGTTGATATAAATTAGTCATAAAGTTTCTCATTAGTAAAAGACGAAAGGATGCTAGCACTCCCAAACAGTAATGTCTGAATGCAATAGCGTACAATAGAGTACAAAATCACTATGTAGCGACAAATCAGAAAGTTAACGTGCTAAGATTTCTTTTGTCGTACATTACACCGATAATTATCCATTAAGCAGCTCGCAATTTGCGGCTGCTTTTTTTTGCCGATTAAAATTAAATCCCTTAATTATTTTACGGTTCACTGACTGCCCCCTTCCTTCTCAAGCAAGAAATCCACCACCACCAGCCCTGATTCATTCACCAAATGCCGTACGAGTTTATTGTGTCCATCCTGCAATTTTCTCTATATATAAACAAAACATACGTGGTTCACGTGGTTCACGTGGTTCAATTTGTAAAGACATCTGTTTTATAAGGAGTTTTACAAAATCACTGAACCACGAAACCCTCAATTTGAACCACGAAAGGCCTTTTCTTACGTGGTTCACTTTATTACGTGGTTCAAAATGCTCTCTACGTGGTTCAAAACCGTGCTTACGTGGTTCACTCGTGGTTCAATATTTCATAATAAAAATCATTATTAACAATAATATAGCTATGAGGTACAGCTACTGAACCACGTGAACCACGACAAAAAACACTCACACATGTATTTTAGTTTTCACCCTCTTCAAACTCCTCTGGTGCAAACTGCAAGACGTAGACGTTAACCTGCCGTCCGTTGATACGTGGTGATTTCTGCTGGAATCGCTGGCCATCAGCCGATCCAGCTAAGACCCCCGCAGAAGCCAGTACCCGTGCAAATTGTCTTGCATTAAAGCCCTGAGCTATCTCATTTTCGAATGCGGCCGGAAATGTGTAAAACATCAGCGGCGCATCATCATTTGTGCTCTTTCGCTTCCGATAACCAGCAAGATTGCTAATTGGCAGGCTAGCCGGATCGTAAGGAAGAGGCGCAAAACGACTCAGGCCATGCGCATTGAGGAATGCCTCACACTGAGCAACAATCTGCTGGTGCTCTTTATTGCCGGTACCGAACTCCTTCACCCATGCATTGAAAGCGTGCTGTATAGCGTCGCGGCTGTCCTGCGCGTCCCAGCCAGTAATATGCATCGCCAGCACCAGGGCCGCCTCCAGAATGGCAAAACGTTCTGATACCCGGTGAACCTGCTCTCCGTAGTCGGCAGGGATTAATCCACGCCAGCGCCCCTGTGCATCCCTTACGGCCTGCCTGGCTTCCTGCTGATGATCTGCAAGCCACTGGATCCACTCCCGCCCGGCTGCCCCATGATTATCCTGGTACGCGTCTTTCAGTGCGTCAGCATGCTGTTTACCGTTTTGGTACTCATGGTAGGAAACTGATTTCTCCATCGGTAGGTTGAGCAGGCGGACCAGCTGCCCGGCCTTCACTTTCAAGCCACCAGCAGAAAGAAACGTCTCGATATCCATTTCACCGGTGCTGATCGCCACCGTTCGCCAGCGCTTCAGCTCCCGGTTACCTCCCTCCTTCGCTCCCTGTAGCTTTCCGGCACCGTTAAACAGCGTATAAGCCGACGTGGCCACATCACGGGCGTTACTGCCCTGCCCGATTTCGTCCAGGGGCAACAGGCCGTCGTTATGGGCCTCTGCCTCGTTGGCAATCCCCAGCGCGGTGCCGTACCAGGTGAGCCGAAGCGCATCGGGTTCGCCATACAGGCTGCTGGCAATATTTGCGGTCGTTGTCTTGCCGGCGCTGGATTGTTCGAACAGGTGGACACCAAAACCATCAGCGCCCACCAGACCTATCAGGGGAGCAGATAGCGCCGCCGCTACGCCCAGCATCATCGAGGGGTTGCCGCTGGCCAGCCGTGAAACCGTCTCGCGCCAGCTCGCCGCCGTACCTTTGATGCTGTAGCCTGCCGCCGCCGCACTACGACCGTTAAACAGGAGCGGTGTTTCCGGACTGCCGATAACCTCACCATCCGGCATGATGTAGGCTCCAGAATGCCAGCCGCTGGTGTTACTGATTCGCCACTCCTGCCCGCTTCCACTTTGCTGCAGCCAGTCGGCCAGCGTGGCGCGGAGCGTTGATTTTGTCGTGACGTTTACGCCACCAGCTTTCAGCATGCGCCAGCCGTCGCGTTCACCGATATCTGCCGCGGGAATAGCTCGTGTAATATCGTTCCCTGCTCCCGGCTCTCGCCAACGCAAAATCAGATAGCGTTCTGCGCCATCGCTGCCGGTGCCAATGACATCGAGGGGCGAACACAGCCAGGCCTCAGGATGAATAATTTCTCCTGTGTCGCGCTCAACCTTTGGTGTGATCCAAAAAACACCATCACTACGGCTTTCCACTCGGGGCTTCAGCTCATCTGCCAGAAAATCTTTCTGGCCCCTTCGCTTTTTGACCGGCATTTTTATAACCACACTCTCCCCGCGTTCGGCTTCATCACGCAGCGCTACAAGACGAGGGGTCCAGTCCTCGAGGTGTTCAAAACTTTCCGAGCAGAAACGCGCCTCCTGCACGTTGGCCAGCGCCAGCTGGGTGGCAATGGTCGTGATCTGCTTTTCGGTCAGCGCGCCGGCGCGATAGACACGAGCACAACGGCGATTGTGATCAACGATCCTTAGGTTTTCTAAACCAGCCAGCTGCTTAGGCCCCAGGCAAATGGGTGGGATATCGTCACCGATAGGATTGCCCTCCTCCCAGGCCTTTGCATGCGTCCAGGCATCAGCACCAGCAAAAATAATTGCCTCAACCATGACGTCGGCAGGAAGATTTTTTACGTTCGGTGCATTTTTCATTTTTTACTTTTCCCCGCCTGAATCAGCTCACGTAATTTTCTTATTTTTTCTTCAAGATTTTTTTCACGACACCATGACGGTATATTTTCATTTTTCACCAGCACAAACTCGCGCCGTAGCCGGTCAGGTGAACAGATACAGGGGTTTTCATACCCTTCCCGGAGGTACATCACCCGGTTGTGGGCAAAGTCAGTAATTTTAATTTTTGAGCCAGCGCGATCTTTCCAGACGTCACCAGGGCGAATTTCAGGTTGAGTTGTGCCGCTGGCAACTAAGCCAGTTTTATTTTTTTTCATGATTTTTTTCCTTAGTTCGGCGTAACGCTGAAGCCGCTGTAGATCAGCTGCTCAATCAGGTTCGGTAACGAGGCGATGTGCAAATCATCTCCCAGATTCTCACGGGCAACCTCTTTGCCTTGTTCGTAATACGTCACAACCCTGCCGGTGAACGGTGTTCCATCAATCGAGCTTTCGGAATCAATTTTTCTGCTCCGGATAAGTTCGGCAAATTCAAACAGAGCGGGCACAGAACCGAGGATCTGATCCGTAGGGACTGAGTAATTGCACTTCACGGCGCCGCCCTCGACATAGAGAAGAATGCGGCCGGTAACAGGTTCGCGCAGCCGGATACGGTTCAGATCTGAAAGGGAGATATCAAGCATGGCTCGCCCCCCTTTCCGGGAAGCGTCCGGCGAATACCAGGAGACTATCTGCCGGTGATTGTTCACGGGCTTCGCTCTCTGTGCCGGCAGTGATGTGGATGATATGGCTACCGGTGATATCAAGAGCTAGAAAGCGCCATGTAAATTTGGGGTGAGTTTGGGTATGCTGTGTTCCAGCCATAGTCGTTACTCCTGTTAACGGTTTGGTCAGAAGCCCCATAAGTGTTCGCGCACTTTGGGGCTTCGCTATTTTGCCATTGCAAAACATGAAAGGTTACGTTGTAATTACAATCACAAATTCATAATAGGTATTTTGTAATTACAATGTCAACAGAAAAAACCAAGACTGACCAGTACCAGATCCGCTTAGCTCATGAGTTCAGAGCTCAGTTAGAGGACGAAATGCGTAAAGATGGAGATACTTCATTAGCTACATGGATTAAACGTATTCTTCGAAAAGAACTAAAGCACCGTGGTATCGATCCCAAAGGTTGATGTTTTACCGATCCAAACAGCAGGGCCTTTTTGGCCCTCATCAAAAAAATATTTGATCAAAATCCACGTTATAAGCCTTTTGTCTTGATAGCATCTCTACCTCTTAACTTCGCAAGGAATGTGAAAATGATTATCGAGCTTTTAGCCACTAGCAGCAGTGGTTCAGAATTCTACAAAGTAACTGTTTCTGACGATGCTAACCCGATATCAATTACATGCAGTTGTTATGCAGGAAGTTCAGGTACAATGTGCAGACATCGAATTGCTCTTCTAACAAACAAAACTCGTTGTATGTACTCTTCTAAAAACAATGAAGCAAGTAGCATTAAAAATGCAATAGATATTTTAAAAAAATCCGGATTGTCAGAAAAATACATTTCACTTGAGAATAAAATTTCCGTACTAGAAAAAAAATATAAAGAAGAAAAAAAGCTAATCAAACAAGAAATAAATTCATTAATCTAATACTAATTGGCCGGGGAACCGGCCAATTTTCACAAGCCAAATAGGTAGTTACGATGATTTTGATTTTGCAACATCACCAATCACATCCAGAGCCTTTCCATATAAAGTACTTGGCTCCTTACCCAAATTGATATGATCGTTAGATAAAATACTCATAAGAATTTTAGCTGACTCAACATTGCCACCTGATGCCATCAACGCAGTTATTTGTGAATCATACAGTTCCGCCAATCGAGAGTAATATCTAATGAAACTAACAGCAATTTGCATAAGATAGAGAACAAAACCTACGATACCTGCAGACAGTGCTATAGTTGCTATTAGATTACTGATTGTATCGTCATTTTGAGCAACTGGAGTGGAATTATTTGCCACAATAATCTTTGAATATAATTCAACCATTTTTTCTGCATTCATCAGTGAATCTTTTTTATGTGATAATTCACTCGATTTACTAATATCATTTTGTTTATCAGGGCGGGCTTTAAATGCATCATTTAATTCTGCATTAATAAGTTCCAAGAGACCAGCATCCTTCCCTGTACCAAATTTCGCCATGGAAACCCGGGTTAATGTTTGATAGTCTAAATCATAATTCGGAGTTAACCTGTAGGCAATAAAAGAAGTCAAGATAACAACCATAACTAAAATTGTGGCACCTACAAACAATCTTGAACGCCGTGCTTTTTTCGCACGATCCTGCAGATCAATAATTACATTTTTTAAATTATTCTCTAGTATATTACTCATTCATTCCCTCTCTTTATAATATAAAACTCATTTCCATTCACCTTTAATCCACGCCTGAACTTCAGAGAAGCGATAACCTACCGCGGACGCCCCAATTTTAACTCGCTTAGGGAATTTCCCTTCTCTCTCAAGGTTCCAACGAGTGCTGTTAGCCAGTGTGGTCAGTTGACGGCATTCTTTCTCGCGGATAATACGATCAACGTTCGGAATGTACTCCATCGCTTCTGCATCAACAACTACCATCTTTTTCATATTAACCAACCTTTTGCTTGAGAATTGTTACTTTAGAATCAGCACCAGAAATGCTGTTGAGATAGGTGGTCCATAGCTCTAACGCCTCAGACTTCTTCACCATAAATTTACTTCGGTTATAAATACCGGCGACACCAGGTAGCGCGTGGCCAAGCAGCTGCTCAATGACGTAGAAATCAATCCCCAGATCTGTCAGGTGGGTCGAAAGTGTTCTCCTTAGGTCATGCAGCGACCACTGCTTATCGTGGCCGAGCCGTTTACAAATCTTACCTCCTGTCTTACTGACGCTCTCCCTGATGCGTAGGCTGCCCAGCACGTGGTCAGAATGTTTTGTTTCAGCATGCACATTCACGATCCACTGCCGCATGATTTCAGGAACGGGTCGAATAATTTCCACACCTGTTTTGGAGTGTTCCTTAGGAACGGTCCATGTCCAGGCATCGAAATCCCATTCCTTCCATTCAGATAATCGGGGCTCACTCATGCGGCAGCCAAAAACGATGCAAAGAACAAACATTTTCCTGGTATAGGAGGACATCAGCTTTATGTCCGGAGTTACAAAGACTGCTTCCCAGAGTTCGCCAAGCTCTTTTTCTGAGAGCACCCGATCACGCTTTTCTGCGACCTTGCCAACGTCCGTCATTCTGAGGTCTTTCAGAACGTCCGATTCCATGTACTGACGAACACGGCAGTAGCGCAGCGCGAACTTGGCATCAGAAAACACGTATGCGGCCATGACCGGCGCCCGCCGTTTTATACGGTCAAAACAGTCCAGCCACTCATAAAGATGTGTTTCATTGACAGGCAGATGCCCAATGTACGGAAAAATATCTTTTTTAAATCGGCCAAGGGTTACTGCATGACTTTTGCGTCGGGCCTTACAATCGTTCTCGTACCAGTACATCAAAGCATCTTCCACCGTGACCGGGGCCAGCCGCTCTTCCGCCTGAATTTTTATCTGGATGCGTGGATCTCGTTTTTCTGCCAGCCAGCTGCGGCATTCATCGCGCTTCTCTCTGGCCTGTTTGAGCGTCATATCCGGATACTTGCCCAAAGTTAGCCAAACAGGAGCGGCCACCCCACCAGGCAGCCGGTAGAAAAAAACAAAGCTAACGGCCCCCTTTTTACTCAGCCTGACCGAAAGCCCTTTTCCATCGGCCACCGTCACCTGCTTTTCCCTGGGCTTACCCAGGAACCCTTTAAGCGCTTTATCGCTCAACTTATTCTCACCAGCCATTTCTAGCCCTCAAAAAGCAATACAAGTTGCAATACAGAGGTGATCGCAACGCGCAGAAAACGAGGAAAACCCAGAGAAAGCGAAAGAAAACATTACTCTTTATAATCATAATGTTAACTGTAAAAACCAGTAACTACAGGAAAGCCTCTGAAAGCCATGCTATGTACTTTGGTTTAACGTAACCCGGCTGCAGCTGGGTAGTCAGCCCCCCGCGGGTTCGCAGTACTTCGCCGGCGACGGTCGGCGAGACATAAACCGCCATCGCAACGTTGCCAGGAATTTTCGCCAAATCGACTTTTTCGGTGTCAAACTCGTAGGACTCTACGAAAAACAGCTTTTTGAAAAACTGCTCAAATTTGAATTTTTTTTGCGTGACCGCGATGAGGCGAGTGGTTGAATAAGAAGAATCAGACATAGATTTTTTCCATTAAAAAAAGGCCGCTTAGCGGCCTTTGCACGGTGATTTTGATTAGTTGACGCTGACGGCGCTGCCCACAAAGGCGTTTTGCTTCTGCTCCGCGCTAAGGCCAGCTGGCCAGAGCAAATCAGAGGTGCGGAAGGTCCCGGACTTGTAGTAAGTCACGCTGGCCTGCCCGGCGGTAACATTCAGCGCCAGCACGCCAATTGCCGTTCCTGCGTTGGCACCGTCCCAGGGCATCAAAAGTCCTTTTGTTGCATCGAGCATCAGCGGCGTTAGCGCCGGGGTGTCAGCCGCGATTTCTGCAGCACCGATCGCTGTGTTGGCATCATCGCTGCCGCCCAGCGGCTGGTGATGTACAAACTCTTCAATGTGAGCCATTGCTCGTGTCCTCTTTGTTAAACGGGAATATCGTCCCAGCCATCGTCTTCTGCTGCCGATGCCTGCGCACCGGTTGCCCCACTTACCGCCGCCGGAGTGTCATCCAGCAGCGCGTCAAACCCGGTTTCCGTGCGGGCTTGCGCACTTAGCGGCACGGTCGCCAGGATAGATTGAGCACTTTCGACGCTCATATTTTCCGTGCCCGCCAGCGCCCGTGCGGTGGCCTCACGCCCTTTCGCTTCCTCGCAATTCAAAATGCCCATGATCCGCTGATTCTCCGACTGCACCGCGGCTGCTACGCTGGACGCTGACGCCGTGGCAACATCAGCTGCAGGCGTTGTTGTTGTGGCTGATGTGCCCGCGGTAACAGCGGCAGCCGTGGTGCCCGTAGCGGCAGCATCGCCCGCCGTGGCGGTTGTGGTGGTTGTGGTCGTTGCCATTACTTCTCCGATAATTACGTGGTTTTTTTGTTTATCCAGGTGCTCACGCATCACGCCCAGGGCATCTGCGTTGATCACCACTTCATTAGCCAGGCCAGCCTTAACGGCTTCCTGTCCGTCGTACACGGCGGCCTCGGTCGCCAGCACGGCTTTAACGCTCATGCCGGTGTAAGTCGCTACCTTCCCCGCGAATCTTTTGCGCTGGCCGTCGATTTTTTCCTGAAAACTCACCCGCACGTCTTCCGGCAGCTTGTTGTACGGATTCCCGTCAACTTTATGGCTGCCGCTGAATATCAGCGTGATATCGATGCCTTCCTGCTCCAGCATCCCGGAATAGTTGCTGTGCGCCATCAGCACGCCGATCGAACCCGTGCGCGCCGTTTGGGTGACCAGGCGATGACTGCAGGCGCTCGAAAGCAGCTGGCCGGCACTGCAGCTCATATCGTTGGCCAGCGACCAGATCGGCTTTTCGCTTCGCATCCGGGCAATCAAATCAGCGGCATCAAATGCGCCGGCCACCATGCCGCCGGGGGTGTCCATGTCCAGCAGCAGGCCGTCCACGCCCGGATCGGCTATCGCCTGCATTACCCGGCTAACAATCCCGTTGTAGCCCGTCATACCGGAATACGGCCGTACAGCAGCCATCTTGCTGACCAGCGTTCCGGAAACCGGGATGACGGCGATCCGGTCTTTCACTTCGTAGCTGCGGGCCGTGGCGCTTTCACGCCCATCACCAAACAGCGACATTGTTTCGCCCATCGCCTCCCGGCTGATAATTGTGCCGCTGACGGCATCCACCAGCCGGCTGGCGCCGATTTCTTGCCCCAGCGCGCAAAAGAAAACCCGCGCGTAGGCGGGTTCCAGTAGTAAGGGTTGGTTAAACGCCATTCCGGCGATATGCGATAAATTACGCGGCACGCTGGCCCCCTGTTTCGTTGTTGTTGGCGGAGTTTTGCAACTGCGCATTGAATGCCGTTGCAATCCAGGCAGGCTGAGTGAGTCCGGCTTCGCGGCGTTCTTGCGCTTCACGGACCTGCTGACGGAATACCTCCTGGTAATCCTCGCCGAGCTTGCCGCACTCTTTTTCGTAAGTGCTGAGTCCGGCTTCAATCAACATGACCGACTCCTGCACTTCCTTCAGCCCATCGATGGCCATACGGCCGGCGCCGATCCACTCCGAGTTACTCCACGCCCCGCGGGCTTCTTGGTATGAGTAACGGGCTTTTGCCGGCATCCGGATAATGCCACGGGCAAATGCCTCTTCCAGCCAGCAGCCGAACATCATGCTGGCCTGTCGCGCGGCGATGAATTTGCGACGGCCGAGGAAATAGCGCCAGGACTCGTTAGCCGAAGCACGCGCGCTCGAGTAACTGACTTGCGAATAATCGCGGGACAGCTGCTCATAAGAGACGCCAAGCCCGGCGGCGATGTAGCGCAGCAGGGATTGCTCAAACACGGAATAGCCGTTATCCGTGTCCTGCGCAGTCTGCAGATTGAGTGAGTCACCGGGGAACAGGTGCGGCACCTTAGCGCCACCGAACTTAACCTGCGCCGCCTGGTAGTACACGATGTACTGCTGCAGCAGCTTAGATATCCCGCTATTGTTTTGCGCTGTCTTGTCGTCGCCGGCGCCGAGAATGAATTCAAACGCCTTTTCTGTATCGAGTTCGGATTCTATCGTCGCCGCGTACATCGCTTTCACAATCGCGGACTGCAGCTGCGTGTTTTGCAGCGTATCGAGCATTTTCATCTGCTCCATCACGCTGTAAAACTGGTTGGCGCCGCGCGTCTGGCCATCCTCCAGCGGCTCGAAAATATGAATCATGCCCGGACGACCGTTCGCCAGCTCGCGCGGGATGTAACGCCACTTCCGACCGCCCCACAGAGGATAAGTGTCTTCCGAAACGTTATAGCCCACGGCCGCGCCATTGCGATCAATAACAACGCCTGCGCGCTGTGTGGCGGAATCCATCACCCCGTTATTGTTGCTGACGCGTTTGGGGCTCACCATCTTGAACTGTGTGCGGAAAATTCGGCCTGCAGAGCGTGCCGCCGCCGCCGGCTGCGTGAACAATTCCCCGTTGAAGGCGTGCATGGCCACGCCCTCACGGATCATCATCGTGAACGTGCGCTTTCGCTCCACGTCCATATAGCAATGATGATCCTCGGCGTATTCGCGCCAGGCAGCTTCGACATCATCGGCCATCGCCCGCGAATCATCTTCCGAAATTCCCAGCCGCTGCCAGTTGGGCCGGTAGCTGAGTCGGAAAAATGAGCCAACAATGTGATCCTGGTGGAGCTGCACGCCATTCGCCGCATAACCGTTGTTGCGTACCAGGTCGTCGGCGCGGGCGTTGCCCCGCTCAAACTGCGGCAGCAAGGCCGCATCGGCGCTTTGGGACGATGGCAGCCACTGCGCCAGCTGTCCGCCGAAACCCGCCCCGCCGCCGCTGTATGATGCGTATTCACGCAGCGGCGTTTTGCCGTCCGGGGCCAGCAATTGCCCGCCGTTATTCATAATCCGAACCTCGCTGGGCGACGGCGAACCGATACAATCCCCAATTCACTCTCAAGATTTGCGATATACGTGCGCAGCTCGCTGAGCGTTGCGGAGGTAAACGTTACACTCCGCCCGTCTTTTTGTACCGATGCCACACGCTTGCCGGTCAGCAAGTCATGCAGCGCCTTGCGTGCCTCGTCCAGCTCCGCTTTTGTCGCCACTGTTATTCTCCAGCAAGTTGCGCCGCCAGGGCGGCAAAGGATTTATCCTGATCAACCTGTCCTGAATGCGCCCGACTCTCGGCCAGAGCATTCAGATCCAGTTGCCAGCGTGATTTACTGATGCGTAACGCCGCCAGCGCATAGACAAAGCAGTCCAGCGCCTCGTTTCGTCGTTTTTTACTGTCCCACAGCAGTTTTATCCGCCCTTTCTCGTACTTCTCGATCAGCTCTTCAGCCACCAGCTGCTGGGCTTCGACTAAATCGAAAATCTCCGGGTTGTTCGGGACGTGGATTAAGCCCTCTACCGGCGAACCATCAGCCGGCCGCTCGAGCTTGTAGCGGGCATAAATCACCTCTTTCGCGGTGTCGCTGCCCACTTCGGTGAGGTACACCCCTTTGGCGTTGCGCTTGCGGGGCATATTCGCCACCGGCTTGCCGTAGATGCTGGCACCCTTGATCGGGATAACGCGGAACATGCCGAGCTTTCGCGAACGCTTGTAAACGATGTCCGGATCAATGCCGCCGGTATCCCAGCAGACGCGGGCAATACTCATCATGTCGCCGCTTTCGCTGAGGTACTGACCAGCAATCGCCGCATCAACACGCAGCAGCGTGGCCTCTTCATCGTGACGGCCCATGATGATTAGCCGATCGATGAGATAAGCCTCTTCACCGGGCGCCCAACCCCAGACGCGCATCTCGTAGCGGTCGAGCTGGGAGTCGATACCGGCAGTGAGATACACAACGCGCAACGGAACCTGCGCGGCGTAAAGCTCGCCCCAGCTAAACACCAGCTCCGGCAACGGTCGCTCGCCCACTTCTTCGGACCAGGTTTCGCCCAGCGTGGTGTTAGTGAAGGTTTTAAGCTTGCCGGGGTCGCCTTTCGTCTTGAAATAGTCTTTGACGATCTGCACCCAGGTTGTGAACGGGCTGTACGCAGTCCAGATGTGAAACGACACGGCGTCCGGAGGGTCAATTTCCTCGCCGTCAGACGCGAACCACGCCAGCCCATCTTCGGTATAGATGCCGGTGTTATCGCAGATGTAGCGCGCGCCGGTGTAGTCCAGCTCGTTCTGATGAATCACGCAGCCGGAATGCTCACAAAGATAAAATACGGTTTTCGCGTCGTGGTTTTCCCACTTGAAGCCATAGGGCTCCTCTTTGCCGCCCCATTTCAGGTACTGCTCGCCGCCGCAATGCGGGCATTTGAGATGAAAGCGCATCAGGTGGCCGGACTCGCTGGCCGCGCGCTCGATCTGGCATACGCCCTTTATCTTCGGCGATGAGCCACGAATTGATTTTGGCCACACGGAACCCTCGATACGCTTATCGCCGAGGAATGTTGGCGAGCCTTCTTTCTCGATATCCTCATCGAACGCGGCCAGCTCGTCATAGCCCACAAAATCGACTGACTTTTCGCGATAGTTTTTCGCCGCTTTACCACCCAGGCACCAGAATCCGCGGCCGTTCGAAAAGCGTTTCATGGAAAGCGTGTTATCGCGGTGCTTCTTGCCATACCACGGCGCCATCTCGCGTAGTCCTGGCACATCGCGGATCGTCGGCTCGACGTGCGATTTCATGAAGTTTTCGGCATCACCATCGGTCGGTTGCCATAGCAAGCCATTACGCTGCTTGTGCTGCAGGAAATAGCTGAAAACGCCCAGCAGCATCTTGGAATAACCCACGCGGGCCGATTTGATGAGATTCACTTCGCGGATATCGTCGCTGCCCATCGCGTTCATTATCGCTACCTGAAAAGGCAACGTTTCCCAGCGTCCCTCGGTGTACGCAGATTCTTTCGGGAGGTAATAATGTTCGTTGGCCCATTCAACGGCCGTGACCGGCATCGGGCGAAACAGCGATTTAAGCCCGGCGGCTATCCACCGGCCAAGACTCTTAATCTGTTTTTTCGAGATACTCACTCAGCAACCCCGGCAGCTTTTCATCCAGCGCCGCCGCTTTGTTCATCGCCTTCACCACATCACGCTTTAGAAATTCGATGTAGCGATGATCAAGCGCGGGGAAACGTCGCTGCATCGACAACGGGATCCCGTCCAGAATGCCGGATATTTCCCCGGCAATTTTGGACAGGACGAACATGCAAAATGCGGTTTCGACAACCTCGGCAGCTTCTTTGGCGTTCTTCAGCTCCTGCCCGTCGGCCTGCGCGCGGGTCAGTCGGTGCCGTTCGTAATCGATAGTGCCCGGTACAAGCTCTGATTCGACCGTGGTCTGCAGCTCGTTTAGCTCTTTTCGCAGCACCTCGTTTTCAAGATCGGTTTCCCGCTTGCAGTACCAGTCAATGACAGCTTTTAGCGAATACGCATTATCCCCGCCACGCCCGCCGCTGCCGTCGCCGTTTTCAACCGGACAGCCTTGCGCCTGCCAGGTTGTAATTGTTCGTGCCGAAACTTCGAAGATCCCGGCCAGCTGAGTTTTGTTCACAATCATGCCCGGACCTCCCCGGAGAGAAAGTTGATTAAAAATTAAACTGGGAAGTGAAAAGGCTAAAAACACGGAAAAAAGGATCACGCCACTTCCCGGTTAAAGGGGTAGCGATTCTATGTAAAACAGAGAGTTAGCTTTAACTAAGTAGGAAGTGGGATCTGCCCCGAAAAATCTCGTAAATAGCGCGTTTTCGCGCGTCTTACGCCCGTCGGTGTTTCAAGTACTGGAAAGTACCTTTAGAAATGCAGGCCATCATCGTTGTTTACCTGCATAGAGGCTCAAATACAAAAGCCACAGAAATATTCAGTGACTCCTTAAATGATCAAATGTTTTTCATTTGGCTAATTTAAAATAATCATCAATTTTTTTGATTAATGATTTATTTAATTTAAATGTAATATTTTCACCAGTAGTTACTCTAACAACACACCTGAAATCTTTCGGGTTACCACCATGCTCTTTTAACCCATTAGCTATATGTTCAATCCAGTTAGGCTCATCATCAAGGTCAATCCATAATGATAATTGCTCTCCATACTCAAGCTTTTGAGGTAACTTTGCGGAGTGCCGGGAACTAAAAGGCTGGTAGAAAGATATGCTTTTCTTGAACACCCAATTAACGGACTGAATTTTAACTGAGTAAAGCGATTGGTTTGTAATAATCACTGAAACCCCATTATTCCGATATGGGCCGGCAAAAAAAACTGACTCCCCTATCTTACAACTGATTTTTACCGCAGGTTTCCTAAGCCCTAAGTGCAACGATACGCACACTGCTAAAAATGTTGCCAAGCCGGCAAACCAGGTACCAATCATTGACCAAAATGCCCAGTCAGCAGCATTACGATTCGCCACAAGTGTTTCATATGCTATGTAATTACTGTCCATCTAAACCTCACCCAAGTTAATACTTGATTGTAGTAAATACCAATGGCAGAAACATTCGCTAAGTATGGACTGTGATGCTTACCAATAATGGTGATCACATCACCGCGTTATAAAACGCGATTGCAGTTCACCAGCACAACTCGCAGGGGGTCAACACCTTTTGCTTCGGCAAGCACGCCGAGAAACCCCATGGAGTCAATATCTACATCCTCTGGATCCTGTACCGTCAAAAAATGGCTTCCCTTTTCGATCATATTCCAGTTGTCATCGTATATTTCCCATACAAGAAAAAATCGCATTTTACCCTCCATTATAATCATATCGGACAGTGGACATTATCACAGGCACTCAGTGAATACCTGCTGTGAGTCCTCGAACCGTCGTTTTGATAACATGCAAAATCACTGGAACACACAAAATTATTTGTAAGGCAATGAGCACGTTAGCAGTGATCTCGCTGATAGTGTCTACTGTCATATAGTCTACTAAAGGCGTATACACTAGCAGCCTGAACACAACAAGGTACAAGCCGACCAGAAAAATGTAAGCGAAGAGACTCCTTAGGATAAACATCAACAAGGGCTTTAATCCTAATTTTTTCTGCCAGTAAAAGGCGTCTTTTATCGTACAAAAATAATCCAACATCCTTGATTTCCAATCACTAAGTTTCATGGAACTATTTTAGCGAATTAGCTCACTTGATGCACCGTGTTTTGATGTATTCCTGCAGCCTGTTATTTGCTTGTTACTGGTTTCGATTCGCTTCCTAAGACGGAAATAATCCTGTTCAGAGTCGTCAGTAAGTCTGGGGCTGGCTGCATCATTCACACAGGCGTTGGCGTTGGCGTTGGCGTTGGCGTTGGCGTTGGGCAGCGAAGGACATATCCTATTTACGGCTGTGATATAGAAATTTGCTGTTGTATATTCATTTCAAACAGCATGGAGAGATCATATGAGCGTTAAGGTATTCAGGAGTGATATTCAACCAGATAGCGAATGTGCATATCAATTTTGGCTTAAAAATAACCCCGATGGATATGTCGTTAACACTTTAAAAGCCACCAGCAGCAAGGCCAGTAAAAGTGATGAACGTTTTACCAGAATTCACAAGGCAACGTGTAAAACGATTAATCCGCTGCTTGGGCAGGCAGGAAAAACAGGCTTCACGACAGGAAAATATCAGAAGCTATGTGCCAGTAGCTTTGAAGCGGCTGACAGTGAAGCAAGGATCGTTACTGGACTGCAACGTGTGAAGCGTTGCCCATGTATTTGATTTTGCGATTAAAGCCATCAAAAGTCACTTGGTGGAGCCTAATAGATTCTAGTGATGGCAGTAATAAATCATGTGCTAACAGAAAAAATTAAATCTATGACATAGAGAAACTACTCACCAGACTTATTTTCTTTCTCACTATTAGCGCCTTGAGTTGATAGATATTGTGCGGCTTCATTTTTCTTTCTTGTTTTCTCTGCATTTTCATACTCAGTAAGATCGTATGTAATAAATCTATTGGATTCAAAAGTATCACAACATCCTAAAAGAAGTTTTCTAACCCGATTCATTAACTCTCGATAGCTTAGTGCATCCTTTTTATGGGCAAGAACCTTTGACAATTCAGTTGCCAGATCCGACGGAAGCCATAGAAATGCTTCGTTGGTCAATTGCCTCAGTTTTCTTAGGTCTTCAGGTTTACTAACCCATTCAGCCATTAAATCAGCCACTAATACAGCTTTAGACCTTACCTCATATTTTTTCTTTATTGATTGTTCGACCCAAATTTTGAACACCGTTTGCACAATATATATTATTAGGGCGACAATAATAACCCAGTCACCCAGGTCATAATTCTTTAAAACTTCCATTAACATCTCCTTTTGACATAGAAGTACTTGTATCGGCTTTGTACGATAAAGCTTTAATTTTCCCTTAAGCATTGATCGCTAATGTATTGTTGCAAGCCAGCTATTTGCTTGACGCTGGTTTCGATTCGCTCCCTGAGACGGAAATAATCCCGCTCAGCGGCGTTACTAAGTCTTGGGCTGGCAGCATCATCCATTCCGACGGGGCAGGTGGAGTTGAGCAGCGAGGTACAGGCGGCGTTAATGTGCAGCTGATTAACGCCAGCGGCAATATCCCGCTGCAGCTGCGCAATAGTCGCTTTGGCATCAGCCAAATCCTTTGTGTATTTTTTATCGAGCACCTCCAGCTCCCCTTGGCGCGTCTTCATAACATCAATCGTGGCGTTTGCGCTGACGTAGTTCAGTCCCTGCACTTATCACCAGTCTTTCGGTGAGGTACCTTTTTGGCGTGTTCGGCGAGGAACTGGTCTTAAGGCGCTCCCCAGTTCGGTTTGGCCATACTGCTGTTCCTATGTTTATAGGACCATTAAAAAAACCACCCAGAGATGGCCTTTGTGATGGCGATAAAAAGCGCCCGGATGCGGTTAATAATTTATTCCGTGACGAGCTTTGAAGTCTCGCTCATCTCTAGGATGCACGACTCCCAGCACCTTAGAGACTTGTATGCGCTGATATTTTTCATTGAAGTACGCACGGGCTTCAGATTCAGAGTTGCCACGTGCGTAGAACTTTGACCATTGAAGGGCGCTGTCTTTCATTTTGAAATAAACAATGTATTGCTGCATATGCCATTCCTTGCTGAGTGCAAAGAGGTAACTTTATCATCATCGAGCGAACTCGCAAATGCCCCCACTGATGAAAGACAAAAACCTAATTAAGCTGGCTATTCAGCGCATTACACACTCAAAAATCTGGTTCTTTAACATTATTTTGTCTCGCTATAATTCGGCGTGCGGCGATGCTAACCACCTGATCATGGGTGAACTTTGAATGCAAATACAGTACGTTCTCAAACTCAAACCCTACAGGCTCAAAGTAACAGTCAACCCCTCTGGCCCTCACTTGCTTACATAAGCTATCACCATGTGAGGTGTTTCCGCTAAACCAGTAAATCCCATAGGCTGACAACGCATTTATAGCTTGCTGCACCATATTCATCTCCATGTTAAGAGCTTTACATTTTACAAGCTTAAAAATTACAACTTTTAGTTAAAGTAGTGAAACAATGATTTATTTTAAACAAAATTTTATAACATACTCTTGCAGTCCAGCTATTTGCTTTCCAGCGATTTCGATTCGCTCTCTGAGACGGAAATAATCCCGCTCAGCGGCGTCAGTAAGTCGGGGGGCGGCAGCATCATCCAGGCGGGCGGGGCCGGAGGCGTTGGACAGCGAGGCGCAGGCGGCGTTGATACGCAGCCGCTTAGCGCCAGCATCAACATCGCGCCGCAGCTGCTCAATAGTCGCTTTTGCATTAGCTAAATCCTTTGTGTATTTCTCATCGAGCGCGCCCAGCTCCAACTGGCGTACCTTCATAACGTCAATCGTGGCGTTTGCGCTATCACGTTCGCCGGTCACCGTGTCCCTTTGCTCTTTGTACTGCAGCGCGTTAGTTCGGTAATGATCCACGGCCCATCCCATGGCCACCAGCGCCCCAGTGGCAGCAATGCAGACCACCAGCACAACCCGACTCAATGCTGACTCCAGGTGCAGAGTTCATGTTCCACGTCGCGCCGGTTGATTAGCCCCTGCCACTGCTTGCCGCCAGCCCAGACCCACGCGCGCAGGCCGTCACATGCCACTTTATAGTTGCCGGCGTTCAGGTGCCGCAGCACAGAAGAGCGCTCGAACGCCCGGACGCCGACGTTATAGCTGAAGCTAATCAGAGCAGCTTTTTGATACTCATCAACTGGCACTTTCACTGAACGCTCAACAGAACGGGCAAAAGGCAGCATGTCTTTATCAAGCATCGCCTGGCACTCTGCCTCGGTGTATTTTTTGCTTTTGATGATGTCATCGCCGGTATGGCCATAACAGACCGTCAGCACGCCGGCAACGTCGTAATACGGCGTATGCCTCACACCTTCCAACTCGGGGATAACAAAGCTGGCGATCGTCAGCGCGCTGGCAGCCCCCAGCCCGGCCAGTGTCTTTTTCAGTGATGGGCTCATTTCTTCCTTACCTTCTCAAGCGTGTGAACCAGTACATCGAGCGCTGCAGGGTTATGCCCGTTAGTTGCGGCGTTCTCAGCATATTCAGCAATTATTGCCGTGCGCTTCGAATCTTCTTTCCGTGCGTGCCTGGCATCTATGCGGCCGCAAATGAACGAGGTAACGGAAACCACTGCCCCGAGCGCGCCGAACGCGATGTAAGCCAGATCCTGTGTGGATATTCCCATCGCCGCCGCCCAAGCCGTTACGACGGCAAAAAAGCGCGTGACGATACTCTCTGTATGCTCGTTAAATAACGGGCGCATGACTCACCCCTGAAATACTTAATAGTTATTGCGCCGAGCGTGGCGCGGATTGTTACTTCGATACGGATGGCTTGAAATTGCTAATAATCAACTCCCCAGCCTGATGGGTGTTTTTAATCCCCACCGTATAGGTCGTTTTAACGTCAGTAATTTCCAGCCCCGAAAATACCCGATGCATTTCGGGATGGTCGTTCACAGAGATAATCATTTTCCCCAGGCTCCGGTGTGCCAGCTCAGCCATCGCGGCGTATTCGGTCAGCTCGAACGGGACACCGTAATCCAACGTCTGCCAGTACGGCGGATCGAGATAAAACAATGTAGTGGCGCGGTCATAACGCGTGATGCACGACTTCCAGTCCAGATGTTCAATCGTGACCCGGTTTAACCGTAGCCATGCTTCAGAGAGCGTTTCCTCAAGCCTGAGAAGATTCAGGCTCAACGGTGAATCCTTCCGAACGCCAAATGTGCGGGCGCCCGTCTTCGCTCCAAAAGACAATTTTTGAAGGTAGTAGAACCGGGCCGCTCGCTGGATATCCGTTAACGTGTCCGGAGGGGTATCGTTCTGCCATTTGAAAATTTCGCGGCTCGTCAGCGCCCATTTGAATTGCTTAATAAACTCTTCCAGATGGTGTTGTATGACCCGGTACAGATTCACTATATCGCTGTTAATGTCGTTCAGGACTTCAGCTTTGGACGGTTCTTTCATGAAGAACAGAGCCGCAGCACCACAGAACGGCTCAACGTAGCAGGTATGCTCCGGGAACAACGGGAGCAGATGCCGGGCCAGCTTTCTCTTGCCGCCCACCCAGGGAAAAATCGCATTGGCCATAATAAAAACTCCATCCCTACGTCGAGTCAGGGAAATAATTCAGGCACAAAAAAACCCCGCCAAGGCGAGGTTCAATGTTTGATTTTGTTGGCTTTACGACGCTGCCATCGTGGCGCAGCTCTGCTAAGCATGAACCGATTATCTAACTTTTTGACTCGTTTTCAATACTTAAATGAATTTACTTTCCCGCAACATAATATGCATTGCGATAACTTAAACATTGTTTTTTAGGCTCCATCGCCCGGAATCCGGGAAATATCTCATTAATTGATCGCTTTGAACGATCAATCCCAGGTTATTGATCTACAGTACCAATTTTAACTGTATGGTTATTAGCACTAAACTTATCCCGCATACTCTAAATGGAATTAGTAATGACCATATATTTAGCTACTTATTTCGTAGGATTTGTTGGGATGTGGGTGCTGTCATTGCGTGGAGATAAAAGAAACGAAATTGAGTTTAACTTTTTTGAAACGCTGATTACCGCCACGCTATGGCCGTTCTTTGCAGTAGTTATTCCATGTATTACCGTTTATACATTTCTTACCCAAAGACTTACCGCGAAAAAATAACACACCAGCCGATAAAGGCCGGGACACGTTGAAAGTGCATCAAATATTGAACAACACCAATCCTCCTTAAACCCCAGGCTATAAATCTGGGGTTTTTTATATACAATCAAGTTAGGGCCATCTTTTACCCACGGGCCTTTGACACTGAATATTGTTAATCAACTGCTGATTCTCTACGAACCGCCAGAAAAACTTTAGCCTCAAATATCTGCACGCACCAGCGACAACGCCGGCGGGCCTCATGCTCTGCCAGCCACGGCGCCACGCTTTGCAGTTCTCGGGCGATGTCCGCAATCTTCGCCCTGCTCGTGTAATACTGCAGGCCAATGAGCAGCACCGGATCATCGCTCTTGAATGCTGCCAGTACAGCACGCTCAACGAGATCGGCGTCTTTCCGACGGTTTGTCTCGTCTATCATCTCGCTTAGCGATTTTGCCCAAAGAATTGTGTGTGCTCGAGCAACGGCACGGCGGCCTGTAAACCCCTCTTTCTTCGCCTTTGCTAACGCTTCGGTAATGCGTTGAAGCTGAGCATCGGACCACTCATCACTTTTAGCCGAGACGATGAACCGGTTGCAGTTCTCGAGTCGATATTCTGCCGGAGTCTTACCGCCTACGTATTCGCCCCATGCTATGAGCAACGATTTTATCCAGCCGGATTGAATACCCGTTAGCGCGGTAAATCGGCCCAGATAGCTTTTCCTTGGCGCGCCGGCAACGTGACGAACGGCAGACTGGTGCGCGCGGAGTTGGCGTGGGGTCATGAGTTTTCCTTTTTATTTATCGGGGAGGTTTTTAGAACTTTATCTATGCGGGCGCCAATCCAGCGCATTACCGGCACAGCCATTGAATTGCCGATCGCTTTATAGCGTGGGCCATCGGCAGCCCTGCCGCAGCACTCTTCAAACGTCAGCTTGCCGCCGCGCATCAGGTATTTGGCGAAATCGCGATCCATCTTTTCAGGGCTGATTTTGCGGCCGTATTCAATCAGAGTGTGGTCGTCTGGGAATCCCTGCAGGCGCTCACACTCGCGGGGCGTAAGGCGGCGAACCTGCATACCCCAGCCAATGGCCCCCACTCCCATCCCTGCACGGCCGCCGTTTGGCGTCAGTAAGGCATTTGCTGTTCCGTCGCTTCGCACCTCTACAGAGGAGCCCTCGGCGCGCCCACGGATAGCGAGGGTGTATGGTTCATAAGCGATAGCGGGATATCCCTGTCCTGGCTTACCGCCACCAGTTGATAGCGGGCCGGTAATCAGCCCATCTCCATTCTGAAGACGAACTTGATTCTGGCTGTTCTCAGCAAACGCTATGGCGAACGTCTCAACATCAAAATCAATACGCTGGCCTTTGGCCGTCAGGCAGGCCGCAACATCGATGTTTCCACTGGTATTGCCGCCGCCGAAAGCGATAACTGGAGTTCCCCGACCGGTGCCATCCTCGCTGCCGTCGAAGCCATCAGCTTTCAGCGTGTGGCTAATTTTCCCGCTGACGCACTCGGCGATCAGGTGTCCTGCTTGTCCCTGATTGTCGTCTGCACCACACGTTCCAACGCCGTTTGCAGTAAGGGCGGCAACTGCCGTTTGCGGTTCTCGGCGCGGCGGAGTATCCCTGCGCAGGCTTTCGAACTCAAAAAGTACCGCTGCGGGATCGAATCCCTCTCGAGCACTTGCGACAACGAACACACGGCGGCGTCGTTGGGCCACTCCGAAAAATTGAGCGTCGAGCACTCGCCAGGCAATAGCTCTTTGTGGTCCCAACACATAACCAGCGTTGTTCCATTTTCCCCCTGGTGATTCCAATGCACAGCTTTCTCCGGCAAGCCCCGCGAGAAAGCATCCGAAAGAATTATCTTTTGATGAGAGAACTCCGGGGACGTTTTCCCAGACGAGGATTGCTGCGGGTTCGTTTCGTTCGCGTCGTTTGTCGTCGATAGCATTTGCCAGCTCAACATAAGAAAGGGTTAATTGCCCGCGGGCATCAGAAAGACCATTGCGCAGGCCTGCAATGGAAAAGGCCTGACAGGGCGTGCCGCCAACAAGAATGTCCGGAGCGATAATCCCCCGCCGCACTGCCGCGGCGAGCTGTGTCATATCACCGAGGTTCGGGACGTGTGGCCAGCGTTGTGCCAGTACTGCAGAAGGGAATTTTTCAATCTCAGAAAACCATGCTGGCTGCCAGCCCAACGGTTCCCAGGCTACGCTCGCGGCTTCTATGCCGCTGCAAACGGATCCGTAAATCATGCCATTAGCCCCAGCTCTTCTTGCACCTGCAGGAGTAGCTGCTGTTCAGTACCGAAGATTCTTTGCCATGTTTGCCTGCCTGCGTGAATAGCAACGCCGTGGCCGCCGTTCCGGTGGTGCTGGTGGCAAAGGGGAATTACTGAGAAGTTGTCAGCGCGCTGCGCTATGCCGTGCCCGGTCCGGATGTGATGGATTTCCGCCGGCGTTTCACCGTGGCCCATCTGCCGGCAGACAATACAGCCCAGGGCGGCAACACGGCATAGATGCTCTCGCTCTACTTTAGTCATTGTTCACCGCCTGGGTAAACGCAGAGCATGAAAAAAGACCGGTCACCGTGGGTGCCAGCTGCTGAGTGTATTCAGATTGATAGTGCGCCATCGTGATCTCCGGTGGCGCGATAGATTTACGGGTGTTCAGCCCTGTTGAGCATTCTAAATCACTTCTTCGCCGTCTGCACTGCTTAGCTCCGCGTGCGCAGGTAGCGTAATCATTACCTGCTCCCTTATCAGGGGTAGAACAATGAAACAGCCACTACCATCTGAATAAACCTGGTAGCGCCCTGCAACCTTAAGATAATTCAATAAGTTTTCTTCATTCATACTCACCAACCAAAACAAAAATAACAATCTGATTTGACTATAAAAATCAGGATGGATTTAAGTCATGGTTCTGTATTTTTCTCTGATTCCTTCCCGTTGTAAATTGACTTAAATCAAATAAAGTCACTCGGTGTAACTATTACACCGAAACGGCCAAAAATGCATTTTATCGGGCGAGATCATCAGTTTTTTTACACCAAGAACTGAAAATATATTTTCCTTACATACCAAAACGACGAGCGAAATTTATGCATCCCGCTGTTAAGTTAATGAAAGATGAAATGAACAATCAGAAGATGTCGTTAAAAACGTTACAACGCTTAAGCGGAATATCATATGAGAGACTAAAAAATATCATGGCAGCCAGATCAGCAATGACACTCAAAGAGCGAGACAAAATTTCAGATGCGCTTGGTGTTTCACCGGTGAACTTTTTTGTAAATCGGCCTGATCTACACAATGAGGATAACGACCTGTTTCTCGACATTAGTTGGATGCCGCCAGACTTACGTGCGGCGGCAATTCGATATAATAAACAGCTACGAGAAGTATTTGAAAAGCGAACTTAATTATATCTAGCGCATGGATGCGCTTAGTTATAAAAGATGCAGAAATTCCTTTACCTATACCGGTCAATATAACCAACTGAAGATAGACATTAGCAATAGGTTATGAAATCATCTAGCATTACAAGTCAGAAATAAGGTGACTGACATAAGATTCAATTAATCTTTGTATTTCTGATGGTTGAGGAGTACCATCATCCATATAGACATCAACTTTCAACACCCCAGAAATCTCATTATATTCAGCATTTTTCACCCTAGCTCCAATTGCATCTGAAAATTCCTTAATATCTTGCAACTGTAATATCTTCCATGCAGAAGAAGAAATTTTAACATTTAACGAAACAAAACCACGAAGTATCCCAATCTCACTTTTATATCTAGCAGTAGTTTTATTGTTATTAACAGACCCCATTATCAATGACTTTAGCTCTTTTATTTCGGCAGATAAAAACTCTACACTGGAAACTTCTTTTTCATCAATCTTTGCAACTTTAAAAGTACCAAAGTGCTTAAGGAACGTGGTGTATTCTACATCACTCTTAGAGCGTTTGTACGTCTCAACTATTTTAGATTTAAGTTTTTCCTTAAACTCATTAATAAGTTGATACCTCAAATCAGATGGATATTCAAGGTGCTCAATTGCAGCAATATCGAAACTATATGGCGTTTTATCATCCTTAACGATTATTGTCGGCTTATCAAAAGCCAATCTCATGCCTAATTCAAGCATGACATTAGCATTCCTGCTACTGATGTCACATATTATTATTGGGTTAGAATATATATTCTGTACAATTCTTTTGTGTATGATACCAACATCATCATCAAAACTTACTAAGTTTGCAGTAAAACTTGCGGACTCTGCAACTTCACAAAGAATAGCGTATACATCTGCCCAGTGCTTCTCTGGATAACCTTCAGCTTTTGCAATGGGCATAATAATACCGCACACAAGTGGCTCTTTGACATCATCCTCACCTTCAGCAATCTGAGTTTTTCCTTGCACAGCTCTCGCCATATTACAACCCCTTAAAATTGATAGTTAGACAGATGTCACGAAATATGATTTAGTTTTACTAAAAATAGATATTGAACGTTATCAAATGATAAATTCACTTTAAACATTTTCATACAATAATAATGGATGTCTAATAAAGTAACACAGTTGCGAATAAATCTGAAGGTGGATGAATTTCACTCACGTTTAGCGATAATAATTAATTACGTTCTGAAACCAATTCAAAATTCATTCTACAACTCAGCTAAGATGTGACTATCTCATTCTTTCATTCCATTCAGCGATAACTTCATCCCGGATTCTTGATTTCATCCCTGCGCTTTCGCTGTAAGAGTTCGTTACACGCAGGCAGCCGCAGTTGCGTTTCAGGACGCAGTTATGGCAGTACTGGGCCTATGCGGTGTGTCTGTTCGTAAGGCTGGGTGCCCTTCGGGCAGTACGGATCTCCCTTTCGTCTTTCGCTTGTTCAGTCATTAGCCGGGCCCTTCTGCAGCGTTAATTTTTTCTCGTATACGTAAGCGCTACGATTACCGCTACGCGATAGCCGCCCTTCCCTAAACGCGTTGCAGAGCGCGGTTGAAACTGCTTTGCGGCTTGCGTTGATTTCGTCGGCCAGCTCACGCGCGGTGATAGGTCCGCGCTCTTCCACCAGCTTCACCAGCGCCGGCAGGCTTACTTTGGCGATACCCCCGCTGCGGCGCTGACGTGGATTGCTATGCGTACAGAAATGCCAGAATCCGTTGCGCTGCCAAACACGGCCGGTGCTTTCGAGTCTCAGCAGGGTTGCAATCGCCTGCCGCGGCTCAACCGCGCAGAGTTTTGCCAGCTCAGCTGCTGTGCTTTTTTCGTGTTGTTGTAGCGCTGCCAGAATTATTCCCATCAAATTTCCCTCTCGACTTTTCGTGACTCAGCCTGCATGGCTTTGGCGTTCTCAAGCCACAAGCGATCCCATTCCTGTTTTGCTGCATCTGCCGATTTCTGCCCGATGTTCGCCAGGCCAGCGGCTTTTCTAACCCGGATTTCCAGCGGTGTTTTAAACGCTGCCCTCGCCCACAATCGCCGGTACGCAGCATCACGCTCGGCAGTATCAATGTCAGGGGATCGCACCGACGGGCACCCATCGTCGTGCCACTTGCGCGCCAGCGGCAGGTAGCGTTCGAAGTTTTCGAAACTGAAAAGTGTTTTAGGGTTCAGGTATTGGGACATTTTTGGATCGCCGCCCCAGTGCTCGACCCGGTGATCGATAACCAGGTTCAGCTCGTCAGCAACGTATTCGCCGCTCAGCAGCCCGTTGATAAACCCGAGCGTGGTTTTGCCGTTCTGAAACTTCGCGCCAGTGGCCAGGTTGAGATGGTTTAAAACCCGCAAAGCCGGATCGGCGAAATCGTCGGGCAGTTCGTCTGCCTGACAATCTCTCTGTGTATTCTCTGTGTAATCACCTGATAGAAAGTTTGCGGGATCCCCGCAGGCTTGTTGGGTGGGTTCCCGCAAGCTTGTTTGCGGGGATACCGCATTCTTGTTTGGGCAGTTCCCGCAATCTGGTTTGGGGGAATGCCGCAATCTAGTTTGCGGGGTTGCCGTAATCTGGCGCGTTTGCTGGACTGAGAGCAATAAAAGCTCTTCCAGCCGCTCGGCGTTAACACGGTAATGAAGTGTGGCCGGCACACCGCGCAACTCTTCCTCTACGACGCCCAGGGCAACCAATCTTCGCCGGGCTGTTTCCTGCTCATCCCGGCTCAGCCCTGTTTCCCTGTTTATCTCCGACTGAGTTTTGTAGATCCAGCCACCGTCCATGCGGTTGTGCCAGTAGACAAACTGTGAGAGCAATACAGCCGCTGACGGACCTGCTTTAACCTTGCCGGCGCGCAGCTGCGCGAACGACGGCTGATATGCGATCGGCCTGTCCAGCAGTTGGATTAGTGCGGACATGAAGCCCCCTTAATAACAAACATATTTAGCGCAGGCTCTGCGGCAGCCGTGCTTTCTGAATTGGCCCGTGGCGCTCGGGCGATGCCGGACGCTTATTGTGTCGGGCAAAGAATTTCGCTTTTTCGATGAGAGTGAGCGTGCTGGTGTTTGGATTTGAACGGCGATAATCCAGTGCCTGAGTCACCGCGGCGCCAGCCTGGTTCTCGTCGTATTTGCCGTCGGCCGACAGCATGCCGCGTAGCTGCTTCGCTAAGAAATCTTCATGCAACATATCGGCCTCGCTTAGTGCAGAACGACGGAAGCACTGGTGCTGCCGGTGATGTGATTAACAAGATCTACGACAGTCGCAGCGACGTATGCATCAGCTGCTTCGTCAAGAGCTGCACGCGCCTGCTGCAGAGCTCTGTACTCCATGGAATTGGCAAGTACCAAGCGGGCGCTCAACTGGCGTGGCAATGCGCTGAGGATTGCCGGCAGCAGCTGGCGCACCTTTGCCTTTGATTGCGCTGAGTCACTGTCTAACCAGCGGAATAGGTTTTGCTGGTTTACGTGGTCGGCGTTCTGCGCATCTGCAGGCAGCAGTCGAAGCGCCCCGCCCCCCATGCGGAAATACTCGATGGATACTGCACGGCCAACATTTTCTCGGTTAATTTCCACGGCCCAGGCGCGAACAACGTCGCGGATCAATTCATGTTTGATTTGCATTGTTCAGTCCTCAAACCACAGGGGTGTTATTGTTTTTCTCAACTGGTAGGCCAGATGTTGGATTTGGATGAATATCAGGCCGTAACTCATGAGGCGTAACTCCAGTTAACTCATGAATTTTTTGGAGATACTTAGGTGGAATTTTCCCGGCATATTTATTCACGACTTTGTTTAGAGTTGGTGCGCTAATACCCAATGCGCGAGCCAGCTTTCGTTGCCCACCAAATGCGTGAATGGCTTTATCTAAGCCTGTTTTTAAATCGGACATTTATTGCTCCCGTTAACTTAACGAAAGCAAATGTAAGCACAAAGCTAACGAATGTCAACACAATGCATCAGGCACTTATATTGTTGGGGTGTTAGCCTCTGGCTTATAATGTTGGAATGGAAAATGAGAACCTTTCTGATCTGCCGCTGGTCACACAGCGCTTAAATGAGATCATTGATACCAAACACGTATCCAAAGCAGACCTGGCAAGAATTACTGGGGTCAGCCGCGCTTCTGTTAACGGATGGTTCAAGCGAGGAAGCATAAGCAAAGAAGCCGCCGCCAAGCTTGCAAGCCACACGGGCGTATCCATGGCTTGGATCTTGGGTGAAGATGAGGAAATTCATAGTCAATACAGCGAGGATGAAAGAAAGCTGATCGAGATTTACCGTGAGCTTCCTAGCGTAGAACGCACTAATATGCTTGCTGTCTTTGAAATGCGCCTTAATGAACTTAAAAAATTCTACGGAAAGTTTTTCGACTCAAACAAATAGTAATCAATAAGATACAGTAACTATTCTCCTTTAAAGGTCGCCATCAAGGCGGCCTTTTTTTGTTTTCCCAAAACTATTTTGCATGCCTTATGTTGACACACGTTAGCTTAATGCTAGCATGTGTACATCTTAGCAACGCATGACCATAGCAGCGCGATAGATTTCAAACGTTCAGCCGGCCAGGCTCAATGGCACCGTTGTAGTAACAAAAAAGCGCCCTGGTGGACGCTTCGCTCTTTAAAAACTGGATATTTCTAAATCTTTTAACTTGATTGCTGATCATTGCTTGCCGGAACTGGTTCAAACTTCCTAATTGATAGTGAGCAAAAAAGAAGGAGTAATATTAAGTATACTAACGCAACCCAATAAAATGCCGTCAAATGATCCATCCCAACATTTATTTTAGAGAAGCAATCAAATATTAATGAACATAGAATTCCGATAACTATATATTGAGCACCTAGAATTATATTGGCAACATTCGGATAATACCAAATTTTACCAATTGAAAAAACAACTCTGTTTGGAGTGGTTAGACTTCTACGCCATAAAACGAAGCTAATAATTATCCAAGCGTGTACTACTAAAAACTCACCACCCATTAACTCCTTTAAGGTCAGAGGAGTAATCATTAACGCGGTAAAATAAACCCCCAGCATAGAATAAAATGTACCACTTAACATCCCACGCAAGCCATCGTAATAACACTTATTGCGCTTTAGTGGCACTATTATTTTTTCTCTTTCCATTCAACCCTATACTCCTGTATTTAGAAATAGCCCAGAAAATGAATCTTTGCACTAGCTAATGGCAAGGATAGCACCAATCATAAAGTGAATATGACCTACTAAATATTGTAGTGCGGTCAATCCGACTATGTTCACCAGTCTTCAAACTGCAAAACCTGTGTTAAAGGAGACATCAGAAGATGGTACAACAATACGTTTCACAGGAGGTAATTAGGGGATGCGTCAGGCCAGGTATGTTCGTACGTCATAAGGGCATAACCTGGAAAGCATCCGCTAACACTCGTGGAAAATTGGTAATTTCCACCCTCCGTGACAGCGCGGTGATCAGGGACGTGTTTGTAGAAATCCTCTTAGACAGTCATGGGGATCCACTAGGGGAGTTTAACAAGGCCGAACATGGACTTATTCACTCTAGTCATATTAATCATTTCATTACTGATAACGATGTCATTCGCATTACTGATTTTCATCGGTTCTCTGCTACTGAGTTTTCTCATTAACATCAGAGACTAATAAATACAGAACATAAAGTCACACCATTAATTTGGCGGGGATACCCATAACCATTTCATGAAGGATGTACAATGAACTTCAATATAAATCAATGTTCAGTTAATTTAATCTCACCAGAAGTTGCCGAAGTAATAGTTGATGAATCTGTATTCGCTTATACACGCCTTGAGGAAAACCAAGAAGTAACAGTCATTTTCCCCGGCGCGATAATTCATGAATCATTCAACTCTCACGCAGATGCATTAGAAGAGATTGGCCGTATATGGCACCTCATTCGGGAAGCGGAAATTGGCATGCAGTTGTTATTCAGGAGCAGAAACAGAGAATGTCACACTGTTCAAATTGCCTCAAGCCATTAAACGACGAAACGAAAATAGAGCGACGGGAAGGATATAAGCAAAGACACACTGTTTTTTATTGTGATGATGACTGCGCGCGCAAGGCAGCAGAGCGCCAACAGGCAAAAATGAATCTTCGCAAATTCCATCGTTCCAGAATGAATTATAAATAAAAGGATACTAATCGTGAGTGATAAAGTTTTTGGCGGCTATAAAGAGCCGAAAAAAGGGAAAGAGAAAGAACTTAATCTCGAGCATTTGGTTATCGCCATCGAGGCTCCGAATCCGAAGGCCGCGGCAGTACTGATTGAGGCAGAATTCATCAAGCAGCATCTGGATTTGTCAGAGCACTACTTTGCTGTGAAGGTTTTCGAAGATCGCCCCGGCCTACCACGTGGCCCGCTTAACGAGTTCATCGGTGACTTTTTCGAGCGCGGTGTGCGTTGGAATAAAGAGCTGAAAGATATGGAACCTGTAAACCCGCCAGCCGGCACGAAAAAAAGTAGTCCCGATCCTGAATTTATAGAGGTGTCTAAATTGCCGGCTGATGTCCGCTCCGCCCTTCTCGCTCTATTCAGCCGTACGTCTCACATAACGAAGCATGAATATGGCCAGGCCTTAGATCTTGTTAACGATACCGAAAGCAGTTACGCAAAAGAACTTGCCGAGGCTATATCCCGCTCGCCGTGGATTCTGGCGCTCTACGAAGAGAAAGCCCTGCAACTCATTACTGCCGTTCGCACCAACATCCCGACCGGGAGCCAATGGCCGGTGTTCAAAAAGTACTTTGACGTCTGGAATAACGCACCCGTCGAGAAACGCGAGGGAGTGGAACGCAAAGCCCCGTTTTACTACAAACGCCCTGACACCGACGAATTCGGTGACCTCTTTACCCTGGATAAACTCAATGAGCTGTGCGCTGGTGGATGCGTGGAGATCACTAAAGTCGAGTTTCTACAGCTTACAGAGGCGCGAAAAGCCAAAGAGCTAAGTGATGCATCATTGCAGGCTGACGCCGAAGAAAAACCCGGCAGAACAGTGTTCAGTGTTGAAGAGCTAATCAATACCCCAGCTGCTGCACCTGCAGATAGCCGCAAAGAGCTTAGCCCCCGCCAGGTAGAGATTTGTTTCCTGTTAAACGAGCTTTTATCAGGCCAGACTGATGTGATTGACCAAGACGGCGCGGAGGATCTTCTTTTACGCGCAGGCCAAACAATATCTGAAATTTATCCCCTTCTCATTTCAGATATTGAATCAGCAGAGTTTCTGCTTTCTCCTGATTTTTCTGATGAAGAAATTCACTGCGTAGCGACAACATTGCTTGAACGTTGGAGCAATGATGTTTCGGTGCGTCAGAAGATAGCAATGGAAGACATAATCTTTTGGCGTAAAGAAGCTATTCAAAGTAACAAAGGCCCGGCACCAGATCCGGCGGATTTGCCACCGCTTGATAAACCGGTGCCATCTACTGCCTTATCTTTCAAGCAGCAGCTGATGCTGGCCGCCGTGCAGGGACTGTGCGCCAACCCAGCGCATGCTACCAGCTTTGATGAACTGTCATCGATGGCACTACATCTGGCCGAAACACTGGATCAAGAGGAGGCATAGCTGATGATAATTTCAAGCAGACACGATGTTGCCCTCGCCTTCCTGATCCAGCTCGCTGGCGAAAACAAATCCGTGGCCAAAATCGCCCATAACACTGGTTCTTCTCTAAGCAATATGGAACACACAGCGACAGTACTTCGGCATGCAGGCCTTATCACTTCAATCAGGGGAAAGACAGGGGGTTATGCGCTAACTCGTTCACTGGAACAAATCACTGTCGGTGATATTTTTGATGCTGTGGGTACCGAAACAAAGCGCCGGGGTTACGGACTCTTTGATGAGATACACCGGCGCCTGAAGGATGTTGCTGTCAGTGATTTATTGGCGAGACGGTCGTGTACAAAATAACTGCAGTAGTGAAAAAGCCGGGCGGAGGTCCTGTGGACTGGATGCGCTTTTCCGAGAAAAGGCTCACGCGAGAGCAGTGCGAAAAGATGTTATCGCGAAGCAAAGAAGCCGGGAGAACCTCTGAGGAAAAAGTAACCGTCTCAAAATTTAACTGCGTCTGCATAAAGCAATCGGCAAAGACCAAAAAATAATACCAGGGCGCCGCACTGGCGCCTGATTTTCAATAATCATTTTCAAATCGACTCCCACAGTATTGTGTAAGCCGTTCTGAGGTTTTACATGCCACAGGTCATTTTCAACGATAAATGGATGGTCGCTGCTGCCCTCACTGGACGCACAGGTTTAAGTGAGCGGCAGATCAAAGCTCTTCGTGATGGGGTCTGGATCGAAGGGATTCACTACAAGCGGCAGTCCGTTACCGGCGGCAAAACTAAAAGAGGATTGCTCTGGTACAACCTTCCGCAAATCAACCAACTTATAGAGGAGTTGTAATGGTGTTCCCGACAGGTGTTGAACTGCACAACGGCAAGATCCGCATTTCTTTTACTTATCGCGGCATCCGCTGCCGTGAAGTACTGAAAGGCTGGACCGTGAGCAGCTCTAACATCAAAAAGGCGGGAAATCTTCGAGCAGTCATTGTCAGTGAGATCCAGCTTGGCGAGTTTGATTATACCCTGCGCTTCCCCGAGTCCAGTTCAGTTAAAAAATTCACTTCGGCCCGGGTAGCTCGTTCGTGGGGAGAGCTTGTTGAATTGTGGATGGATGCCAAAGAGGAAGAGGTTTCCAAAAATACGATGGCCAGGATGAAGGCCCAGCTTAAAAGCATAGCTATCATCATTGGCGAGAGAACGCCCATCGATAAGATCACGCACAGCGACATGATGCAGTACAGGAAGAAATTATTGAGGGGAGAGACATTTTATAAGGAAGGAAGTAAACGGAATAGAACTGGCCGGAGCGTTAACACCGTCAATGACTATATCTCGCTAGTCTGCCAGATCCTGCGGTTTGCTTACCGCAGCAAATTTATACGTAGCAAGCCCTTTGAGCACGTCACCAAATTACACAAGGCCCGTACTAAACCCGATCCGCTACTGCGTGATGAATATGCCGCAATGATGCTGGCTAACGCCGGGCAGGACCGGAATATGTGGCAACTGGCCATCAACGCCGGTCCGCGGCATGGGGAGCTCGCCGCGCTGTCGTGGGCTGATGTGGATTTTGAAAAAGGCACGCTTCACATCTGCAGGAACCTGACAAGCCTGGGTGATTTTGTTCCGCCAAAAACGCTGGCCGGCGACCGGGTAATCACTCTGCTCTCTCCAGCTCTCGATGCCCTGCGAGCACAATTTTTATTAACGGGGAATTTACCACCAGTGGAGATCCGCCAGCAATTCAGAGAGTACGGTAAAAGCGAACTGCAGCAGCATAGATTTGTCTTTGTCTCTGGCTTATCACGTAACATGCCAGGCAAATTTTTTACGCCTCAGTCAATCGCCGATCGCTGGGATGCCGCAATAAAAAAATCTGGCATCCGCCGGAGGACGCCTTATCAATCCCGACATACCTTCGCCTGCTGGGCTTTATCCGTCGGCGCAAACCCGTCGTTTATTGCCAGCCAGCTCGGGCATGAAGATGCTGAAATGGTTTTTCGTGTTTATTCGTCGTGGATCAAGGAGTTCGATGGTGAGCAGGTCAGCATGCTAAATCAGAAATTAGGTGTTGCCCCCACAGTGCCCCCGAATAAAAAAATAACGAAAAATACCAAATAAAAACAGGTGGTTAAGGATGGTTTACTTTACTGTAGGGGGGTATAGTACCTTATTTATTAGCTAATACAATAAAAAGGGGGGGGTAATCGCCGCCTTGTAGGAAATCCGATCGATTCGGTTTACAATGAAGGCCTATATCTGAACGGTGATTCTCATAATTATTATCTGGGTAGAATTCCACAAACAAGCCTGTATGAAATAAACACAACCAGAGAATAGAAAACAAATTTTCTACCAATGGTACGGGAATGACACTATCAGTAGATAGCAGGTCGGACTCAGCCAGTTATGTCCGAATTATTTATTGAAGCATAAATCCAATATATAAGGCAGTTTCTCTAGCTTAGAAATACTGACGATAATGCCAGTACAATACGCCGACCGGGATACAACCAAACTTTATTTAAGATAAAACCCGAAATGAAAAATGTATGCAATAAACTATTTGTCATGAGCACCATTTTCGAAAATCACACTGGGGTAAAAAACTCATTATGTTAAGGAAGTTGAATTTATCAGCAGGTGCTGCCTGCGCAATGCTTGGCTTGCTGACTGGCTGCGCCGAAGGGGTACCCGAATACAAAGAGCCTCCGGTAGCTACGGTCGCGGTCAAAAATAGCCAGGCCCGTATAGTCTTCCGCTCGGCGGGCATGCCCATGGCAGTGAATTACGCAGTTGATTCTTCAACGCCGACCAGCGAAGGTTTTACGCCTATTGGCCGAGTCTTCCATAGCGGGCGAGAGCAGCTTCTGCCCTGGATTGCCACTCTGACTGAAAATACTCGTGGGGCAATTTCCGACGAGCAGTTGCAGATTGAGAAAACCGTCGAAGCAGAGCACAGTATTCGAATCAGGGGTACTTCTGGCTGGTCTGATTATGGCCAACAAATTAATACCTCTGGTTCATGTGGCCCACTCTTCTCTCAATTTATCCCCGAGGGAGGCAGTACCTACCTGGTTGAGTTCCGCTTTAAGGGAACCAATAGCTGCTCTCAACAAGTCTACAAGATAGGCGCCGGTGAAGTACGGTTACCAGTGCCTTCTTAATTCATCTGACTCCTTCGCTGTAGTTCCAGCGCCCTGCGGCAGTAAAAGCCAGTATCTGCCGCTCGGCTTACTGACGGCATCGTATTGCTTTGCCAGTCGGCTTAGCAGCGCTGCATCAGACTCCCGGACCTGATCAATATGCGTGATATTAATGCTGCTTCACGAGGGCGTTCATGTACACGCCCGGCCTTATTGTGACATAGAGACAGGTGAGGCTCTTCTGCCCCCGCCGAATGAACTGTTCAGGCGATCGATCTCACTGAAAAGCACCATCAGATCGTTGCTGTCCAGTCCAATCAGCTCAAGCTCGTGAACCAGTGACTGCAGGAGCAGCTGCTTGCGGGCATCAGGAGAACCAGCGGACAGCGCCGCCTCAATCAGCACGAAATTAGCACTACGCGGGGATTCCAGGTCAGGATAAGTTGGGTCCACATAAAGCGAGTCATCGTCGAGGCTTATAAAGCGCTGGAACAGATCGTTATGTGGGTAACCAGTTGTGATTGTAGCGGCGTGAATGGCGGCCGAAATTCTTTTTTTATCTAAAGTACCGGTGCTTCGCAGTGTAACAGTAAATACGGGCATGGTCAGACTCCTCAGGATGGTAAACTGAGTCTACTGTCTTCTGTCCTTATAGATAGCCTGAAAACTGTTTCGTGCTGTAACTACTGCCAATTTGAGGCCCGCAGATCTCCCTGCCCAAGGCAAAGATGTCTAAAACAGTGTCCTGCATAACCCTTAAAACTTAAACACAGCACTAGCGCACCACTATGAATAACAATCAGCCGCACTTGTGTGCGACTGATATTTAAATATTCATTTAAATTTAAACTTCACGGGAGTCTTAGGTGTTTGAATCTCGATATTATGAAGTGCGTGATATCGCGGTTCATTCTGAGCCTTTATTGACAGTATAACTCTATTACCTTCAAAGCTTAGATCGTCACTGTCGAATAAATGGTGTAAATCTGCTGCTAATGCAATCCCATTTACAACGGTGGGATCTCCTTGCGAGGCATGGCTGATGATATGACAAGCCTCAATGGCAAGTGAGCTTCCTGTAATTGCACATTTATTATTCCAGTTATTCAAAACATCTCGCCTGAATGCGTCTTGATCTTTCCTAAATTTAGCCATTCTAAGGCCATCTTTTCGGCGAGGCCTATACTCAAACTGTGCTTCAACCGCCTCCCCAACTAGCGAACGCAAGACATCAACGACGTTGCTATCCAGTGCTCTCGCAAAGGATGCACCCTGACGGCAGAAGTGCCGCTGGAATATACTCAGGCGGCGGTCGCCTTCTCTTTGTGGTAGCGTTTTACTTAATGCTATCGGATCAAGCTCTATGAAATTATCTAACTGTGATATGTCTTTCAGTTCAAAGCGATATTTATAGTTAAGTGTATTACTAATAGAATGCCCAGTAATTTCATATTCACCGCAAAGATAAAATGGGCTATTTCTTCCGTTGAGTTTCTGGATGATGAAGACCCGATCCCCATCTTTAACCCGCTCATAATTATGTTGCAATCGGGTACCATAGCCTCCTTTAGGGTCGAACGCTTTATCATTTTGCGGTCCGTGGTAAGCATAAAAATATTGCATTTTTTCTCCTTGTTAAAAATCTGCCTTTATAAATAAGAAGTTAAAATTGAAGGCTCAAACACCATGCTTATTCGATGATGGATAGAAAAATAGTTGAATCTGACAGTTCAATTTCTCTTGCACAAAAATTAAAAACGCCAGCTATTAACCGGCGAATACCTCTACATCAGAAAATCATCCCACCACCACATCACAAACCATCTCAACAGCCCCGCTTTTCAGCACCTTCTGCGTGACTGGCCTGAAGCTCAACGATTTACTCACCGGTAACAACGGTATCCCCGCCCCGATAACCACGGGAATCTGGGTGATAAACAGGCGCTGCAGCTCGCCGGCTGCTGCAAACAGGGCGGCGGTTTTGCCTCCGCCAACCAGCCAGACATCTTTGCCTTTGGCGGCTGTGCGAGCCTGTGCCGCAATTACGGAGGCCGTATCCTGCACCAGGGTGATGTTTTTCCCCTCAGGAATGGAGAGCGAACGATGCGTGACGATAAATGCCGGAACATCGGCATAGGGCCAGGCCTCTGGTGAGTTTTTCAGGATCCAGCTGTAGGTTTCCGCCCCCATAATCACCGCGCCGACTGTCTGATAAAACTCATCGTATGGCGTTGCGTCATCCCCCAGCTGGAAGGTCATGAGCCAGTCGAGCTTGTGGTGGCTGTCGGCAATGTAACCATCCAGCGTGGCCGCCACGTAATAAACGATGTTCGCCATCCTTTTCCCTCTCAGTCAGACAATTATCCACCTGATAATACAGGGATAAAAATACATCACCACTGCCAGTTTTAGGCTTGCAGTTCTTCATCGCCCCGTGCCTGGCGGCGTATAACCTGCGGCGGCTGGCCGTAGGCACGAAGAAACGCCCGGCGCATTCTGTCCCGCTCGCCAAACCCGGTTTGCCGGGCAACTTCGTCTATGGAGCGGGCACTGGTTTCAAGCAGCATGCGGGCAGACTCCAGGCGCAAATACTCTATCGCACGGGCGGGCGACTGCCCGGTTTCTGCCTGAAAACTGCGGCTAAACTGCCGGGGTGATAAATTTGCCACCGCGGCCAGTTCCTCAACGCTGAGCGCGTTTTCCAGATGGGCACGGGCGTAAGTCATCACTTTCTGAATGCGGTCCGATTTAGGCTCCAGCTCAAGCAGCGAGGAAAACTGTGACTGGCCGCCGGAACGGCGATGGTAGAGCACCAGTTTACGGGCAATGGTGCGGGCGATGTCCGGCCCAAGATCGTCCTCAATCAGCGCCAAAGCCAGATCGATGGCCGCCGTCATGCCTGCCGAAGTCCAGTAAGGCCCGTCGCAAATAAAAATCTTGTCTTCTTCCACGCTTATTCCGGGAAAACGCTGCTGTAGATCGCGCGCATACATCCAGTGCGTGGTAGCTCGCCTGCCCTCCAGCAACCCGGCTTCCGCCAATAAAAATGTCCCCAGGCAGGCGGCGGCCACGCGGCGAGCATAGGCCGCAGCCTGGCGCACAAACTCGATGGTCGCGGCAGAAGCCTGCTCCATAGTGGCGCCAAACAGCAGGAGATCGTACTGCGTATCGGCCATTGACTCGGTCATTACGTCAAACCCAGCCGACGTTTGCACCCTGCCGCCGTGCTCTGACAGCAAATGCAGCTCATAAACCGGTGCTTCCGCCATCAGGTTAGCGACTTCAAACGCCGTAATGACGGCAAAGCCCATGGTGGAATAACCGGGAGTCACGACAAAACCTACTTTCTGCATGATGAGCACCGCCGCATTTAATGATGTCATAAAAAGACGGTTATATGACATTTAAGACATAAAAAGCCAGTGTTAATGTTGCGTTCGTTAACCCATCCCTTCTTCAGGAGTCACACAATGAGCAACGCATCTAAAGGCACCGCCCTGGTCACAGGCGCATCCGGCGGCATCGGCGCAGTCTATGCGGACCGTCTCGCTAAACGCGGCTATGACCTGATTCTGGTCGCCCGTAATACTGCCCGCCTGAACCAGGTTGCCGAACGTCTCCGCCAGGAAAGCGGCCGGTCAGTCCAGATAGTTACCGCCGATCTCGGCAACGCCGCGGAGCTGCTGCAGCTGGAAACGCGGCTCAAAGACGATGAGTCGATTTCGCTGCTGGTTAACAACGCCGGCTTCGGCTCGAAGGAAAGCATTCTGGAAGCCAACGTGGATGAAATGACGGCGATGATCGACCTGAACGTGACGGCGCTTACTCGTCTGACCTATGCCGCTGCCCCGGCAATGGCAGCCCGGAAGCACGGCACCATCATCAATATCGCCTCGATTGTGGCCATCGCGCCTGAATTGCTGAACGGCGTTTACGGCGCCAGCAAAGCTTTTGTGCTGGCATTGAGCCACTCTTTGCAGCATGAACTGGCGGAGTTCGGCGTGCGTGTTCAGGCCGTGCTGCCGGGCGCAACCGCCACGGACTTCTGGAACATCACCGGCGTCGGCGGCCATGAAAACCTGCCGCAAAGCTGGGTGATGAGCACCGAAGATATGGTCGATGCCTCACTGGCCGGCCTGGACGCTGGCGAGAAAGTGACGATACCTGCGCTGCAGGAAGGCAGCGACTGGGATAACTGGGAAGCTGAGCGCCGGGCGGTTAGCACCCGCCTGAGCGCGGCCCAACCAGCCCCGCGTTACGTCAGATAGTCTTTCTCGCTATTTTATCCCGCAAGATGCCGCCTTCTGGCGGCATTATCGCTACGATTAATGAGATCGGCAGCGCATATCATACCCTTACTAATTAAATGCAAATGATAATGAGTATCATTTGATCGCATTGTTTGTTAACATCCCGCCCGCTATACATCATCGATATCAATATAAACAGCCAGTGAAGGCTACCTCCGGGCAAAAGATATGCGTAAAAAATTGATCCTTGCGTCTTTGATAGCGTTAGCCAGCCTGGGCCTCAGCGCCTGCAGCCAAACCACTCACACTCCCCCAGCGGCCAGCCAGGCCGCCATTGCTCGCGGGCAAATCATTGATTTGCACAGCGGCGAAACCCTAACCGATCGGCAGCTGCTGGTTAAGCTCGCTGGCGCTCAACGGCTTATCGTCGGCGAAAAACACGATAACGCCGAACATCATCAGATTGAGCTCTGGCTGATGCAAAACCTGGCTCGGAAACGCCCACAGGGCAGCGTGCTGCTGGAGATGCTAACGGCAGGCCAGCAGCCGCGCGTCACCAGGGTTAAAAGCTGGCTGAAGGAAGACCCGCTGGTGCGGGATGGCCGTATCCAGGAACTGCTTAGCTGGCAAAAAGGCTGGCCGTGGGAGATGTACGGCGGCGTTGTCACCGAGGCGCTTCGTGCCCCTTACCCTCTGCTCAATGCGAATATCAACCGCGACGAGATAATGCATCTTTATAAAGAGCCGCGTTTCCCTGAAGGCAAACTTTCGACGGCCCCTGCCGTGCAGGCCGCGCTGAAGGAAACCATTATTGCGATGCACGAGGGGAATATCGAAGGCCAGCAGCTGACGTCAATGCTGGCGATTCAGCAGCAGCGTGACCGCTATATGGCGCAACAATTGCTGAATGCCCCCGCTCCGGCGCTGTTGATTGCCGGCGGCTACCACGCGTCTAAAAGCTTCGGCGTTCCGCTACATATGGAAGATCTCTCCCCTTCATCACGGCCGGTTGTACTGATGCTGGCGGAAAAAGGCATGAACGTCACCGAGGCTCAGGCTGATTACGTCTGGTTTGTCGCCCCGGCCGCAGCAAAACGGTAAGCCGGGAATGACAGACACATTTTATGCGCATCCGACAAGCGGAAAAGGCGTGTGGTTTACCGTTTCTTTGCTCCTGCACGGCCTGCTTTTTTTAGCCCTGATTTGGCAGGCAACGGAGGTGCAGCCTGCCTTACAGCCTGCACCCGCCGTGATGCTGCAGTGGTCGGATAACATCGAAGCACCGGCATCTCTGCAGCCGCTTCCCGTGGGGATTGCACAGCAGGAGTCTGCGGCCGCAGAGGAAAAACAGCAGGCCGAAGACAAGCAGCAGAGGCCGCTGCCGGAGGATAAAAACGCGGTGATTGAAGTCACCCGGCAGAAAAAAGCTGCCGAAGGCGAGAAGAAAAAACCGCGTCCGCCGCGCAACGTCAGGGAGCAAACTAGCGACAGCAGCCAGGCGTCCGTCTCGACCAATGCCGCGCCTCAGGCCAGCGTTGTTTCATCCCGCATTGCCGCGCCGTACAACAGCGATGCCGCGAAACAAAACAGCCTTGAAGACTCCTGGGAGAGCCGCGTAAAAGGCCATCTTAACCGCTTTAAACGCTACCCTGCTGACGCCCGCAAGCGCGCCCGCACGGGCATCTCGGTCGTGACGTTTACCGTGAACGCTGCGGGAGAGGTTATTGGAAGTTCGCTGAGTAGCTCGTCGGGAACACGCTCGCTTGACCGCGAAGCGATTGAGGTTTTAGAGCGCGCCCGGCCGCTGCCCAAACCACCCACCGAACGCTTAAAGGGAGGCGTTTATAGCGTGATGATGCCAATAAGCTTTGACCTGACGGAGCTGAGCCGAAGCTAGCGCTACGCTCCCCGCTACCTGAATTTATTTTTATGCTGACTATTTCGGCAGGATGCCCTGTCGCCTGACGCTAAGGACGTATTATGGAAAAACTATGGAAAGCTACGCCGCTGTTCATCGCCTGTTCGCTTTACGCGAGCTGCGCTGCCGCCGACATGCCCCGGCCACCCGCTACGGAAAAAATCCCCCACCAGCTGATTGAACATGGCGATATCCGCGTGGATAACTATTTTTGGCTCAGGGACGACAGCCGCAGTGACGCAAAGGTACTGCGTCACCTGGAAGATGAAAATAACTATGCCCGTCAGGCTCTCCAGCCCGCCGCTGAATTAACGGAGAAGTTGTACCAGGAGATGGTCGCGCGGATGAGCCCGGAAAATCGCTCGGTCCCCTTCCAGCGCAATGGCTACCTTTATCAGGATGTTTATCTGGCCGGACAGGATTATGCCGTCAGCCAGCGCCAGCCAGCAGGAAGTAAAAAGGAATGGCAGACGCTGGTTGACGGGAATCAACGCGCCAAAGGTCAGGCCTATTATCAGCTAAGCGGCCTGGTGGTCAGCCAGGATAACCAGATGATGGCTATCGCGGAAGACACCGCCGGTCGCCGCCAATACCGCCTCTCGCTGCGTGATTTACAAAGCGGAAAATGGCTCGCCGAAACTATCGACAACACCTCCGGGAATATGGTCTGGTCAAACGATGGTCACTATCTGTTCTACGTGCGCAACGATCCGCAAACGCTGGTGCCCTCGCAGGTCTGGCGGCACCGGCCAGGGACGCCGGTTGCAGAAGATAAATTAGTCTATCAGGAGAAAGATGGCGGCTTTTATCTCGGTCTCTCCCGCTCCTCGTCCGACCGTTATTTGATTATCACGCTCAGCGCCAGCACGTCGTCAGAAGTACGCCTGCTGGATGCCGACAGGCCGGAAGCTCCGCCGGTGCTGTTCGCCGTTCGCACCCCCGGAATTGAGTATTATCTCGACCATTTTGGCGACGATTTCTACCTGCGCGCGAATCAGGAAAGTGCCAATTTCGGGCTGTATAAAAGCCACGCCCCGGGTGACAAATGGCGGCCCGTTGTCGCGCCTCAACCGGGAAAAATGGTGGAAGGATTCACCCTGTTTAAAGACTGGCTGGTGGTGGCTGAACGCCAGGACGGGCTGAGCCAGATCCGCAAGATTAACTGGCTGAACCACGGTGAGCAGACGCTGAAATTCGATGATGCCAGCTATATGGCCTGGCTCGGCTACAACCCGGATCCACAGTCCGGCAAGCTGCGCTACGGTTACTCCTCGATGACGACCCCAACCAGCACTTACGAATGGGATTTAGCCAGCGGGGAACGTACCCTGCTTAAACGGCAGGAGGTGAATAACACCGACCCGCAGGACTACCATAGCGAACGGATTTGGACCACGGCACGCGACGGCGTGAAGGTGCCCGTTTCGCTGGTCTATAACAAAAAAATGTTCAAACCAGGCCACAGCCCGCTGCTGGTGTATGGCTATGGCGCTTACGGAATGAGTATGGATCCGGCCTTCAGCGCCAACCGCCTGAGCCTGCTGGATCGCGGGTTTGTCTTTGCTATCGTTCACGTGCGCGGCGGCGGCGAGCTGGGCCAGCAGTGGTATCAGCAGGGGAAACTGGAGAACAAGCAGAACAGCTTCAACGATTTTCTTGATGCCACGCATAGCCTGGTTAAACAGGGCTTCGGCCAGGCCGGCAGGCTCTATGCCATGGGCGGAAGCGCGGGCGGCCTGCTGGTTGGCAACGTCATCAACCAGCAGCCGGCCCTCTTTAACGCCGTAGTCGCGCAGGTGCCGTTTGTGGATGTGGTGACAACCATGCTGGATGAATCACTGCCGCTCACGGTGGGCGAATATGACGAATGGGGTAATCCACACCGGAAAGCAGACTATCTGCGACTCAAATCCTGGAGCCCGTACGACAACGTGAAGCCTTCGCACTACCCTAATCTGCTTGTGACCAGCGGCCTCAATGACTCGCAGGTGCAGTATTGGGAACCCGCCAAATGGGTCGCTAAGCTGCGGGAAAACCAGCAAGGCCCCGGCAAAATACTTCTGCTGACCGATATGCAGGCCGGGCATGGCGGTAAATCAGGCCGAATAAAACGCCTGGAAAATACCGCGCTGGAATACAGTTTTATTCTGGAGGCAGATAAACAGCGCTAACCGGAAACCCCTCCCTTATCGGGGAGGGTTCGTTAAAGCGACATAATTATAAAAATAACTTTTATTTTATTACGATACTTCAAGGACACGTATGAACGTAAATAAACTGGCCGTTGCCCTCGGCTCGGGCATGCTATTGCTCAGCGCCAGCGGGGCGGCACAAGAAAATAATGATAAAAGCAGCGGAGATAAAAAAGGCTCGGCGGTATTTAGCCCGCTTAACGTTTCCGCCGGGAACATCACCAGCGAACAAGAAGCGCTGGAAAAACCAGGCGCCACCAGCTCTCGCTCCACGGGAAAAAACCTGCAGTCCCTGGACGCCACGCTGCGGAGCATGCCCGGCACCTATACCCAAATCGATCCCGGTCAGGGCACGGTGAGCGTCAATATTCGTGGCATGAGCGGCTTTGGCCGGGTTAACACCATGGTAGACGGAATTACCCAAAGCTTTTACGGCACCACCACGTCAGGCACGACCGTTCACGGCTCCACCAACAACCAGGCTGGCGTGCTCATCGACCCTAACTTTTTAGTCGGTGTGGACGTCACGCGCGGCGACAGCAGCGGCTCTGCGGGGATTAACGCCCTGGCGGGAAGCGCAAATATGCGTACCCTTGGCGTGGATGACGTTATTTTTAAGGGCAATGATTACGGACTGAGATCGCGATTCTCGGTAGGCAGTAACGGTATCGGGCGCAGCGGGATGATTGCCGCCGCAGGGAAAACCGACGCCTTCACCGATACCGGGAGCTTCGGCGCCATGGCCGCCATCAGCGGCAGCTCTATTTATTCGAATTTCTCCAACGGCTCCGGCATTAATAGCGAAGAGTTTGGTTATGATAAATTCATGAAGCAGAACCCGAAGTCCCAGCTTTATAAAATGGACATCAAGCCCGATGAATTTAATAGCTTTGAGCTGTCTGCCCGAACTTATGAAAATAAGTTTTCGCGCCGCGACATCACCAGCGACGATTATTATATTAAATACCACTACGCCCCGTTCTCTGAGCTGATTGATTTTAACGTCACGGCCAGCACCAGCCGTGGCAATCAGAAATACCGCGATGAGTCGCTGTACACCTTTTACAGCACCTCCGCGCAAAACCGTTCCGATGCCCTGGACATGAGTAACGTCAGCCGTTTCAGCCTGGGTGATAATGACCTGGCGTTTACGCTGGGCGGCAAGCTGATGCGCACCCGCTACACCAAGCTCATTAATTCCGCCGCAGGCGATGAGAAAACCAACCAGGAGTCGATCGAAAACAATCCGTTCGCCCCTTCCGGGCGGCAGGATATTTCGGCGTTATATACCGGGCTGCAGGTGAAGCGCGGTATCTGGCAGGCAGACTTGAACCTCAACTACACGCAAAACAGAATCACCGGCCACAAGCCGCCCTGCGACGAGCGCGTTATCTGCGTCCCGCAGGGAAGTTACGACGTCGATGAGCGAGAAAGCGGCTTTAACCCGTCGGCCCAGCTGTCGGCTCAGGTCACCCCCTGGCTTCAGCCGTTTGTCGGCTACAGTAAGTCGATGCGTGCGCCAAATATTCAGGAGATGTTTTTCTCCAACTCCGGCGGAGCTTCCATGAACCCCTTCTTAAAGCCTGAACTCGCCGAAACCTGGCAGGTCGGTTTTAATATCGACACCAAAGACCTTATCGCTAAGCAAGATTCGTTGCGCTTTAAAATGCTGGGCTACCGCAGCAGGATCCAGAACTATATTTTCAGCGAATCTTACCAGGTCTGCTCCAGCGGGAGAAAATGCAGCATGTCCGAAGTCATTGGCAACGACTGGGCGGACATGAGCGACGACTACAGCGACAATATGTACATCTACGTGAACTCTGCCACCGGCGTCACCGCCCAGGGCGTTGAGCTGGAGATGGACTACGACGCAGGGTTCGCCTTCACCCGCCTCTCCTTCAGCCAGCAGCTGACCGACCAGCCAACGTCCATCGCCAGCACCTACTTCGGTGCCGGAGATATGACCGAGCTGCCAAGAAAATATATGACGCTGGATGCCGGGGTGCGTTTCTTCGATGAATCGCTGACCCTCGGGACGATCGTCAAATACACCGGGAAAGCCCGCCGGCTGTCGCCTGATTTTGAAACCGATGAGCATACGGGCGCCATCATTAAAGAGGATTTGCCGCAGATCCCGACGATTATCGATCTCTACGGCACCTACGAGGTGAACCGCAATCTGATGCTGAAGCTGACGGTGCAAAACCTGATGAACCGGGATTACTCAGAGGCGCTGAACAAGCTCAATATGATGCCTGGGCCGGGCGATGATGCTAGCCGGGCCAATACCGCGCGCGGCAGAACCTGGATCTTTGGCGGCGAAGTTCGCTTCTGATCGTCCCCGAATCGCCCGGAAGCATCCGGGCGATGTACGTCTAGCGGTACTGCATGTGCCGCAAATCCTCAATCAGCCCTGGGCCAACGGGCCGCCAGCCCGTTTTCTGCTGCGTCTCAAGGCTTGAGGCCGACATATCATGCGCGGCAAAGTTACCGAGCCAGCCAAAGTGGTCGCTGGCTTTGTCGGCGTCAATGCTGCGCACAGGTACACCAAGCCCCTGGCCAATCACGTCGGCGATATCTTTAGTGGTGATACCTTCTTCGGCAACAGCGTTATAGCGCGCTCCGGCAATCCCTCTTTCTACCGCCAGAACATAAAGACGCACCGCGTCGCTCACGTGCACCGCCGACCAGCGGTTTCTGCCTTCGCCAATATAAGCCGCCAGGCCCTTCTCCCTCGCCAGCTCAATCAGCGGAGTGATAAGCCCTTGCCTGACGGTGTCATGCACCTGCGGCAGGCGAACAAACGAGGCGTTAACGCCCCGCTCAAGCAGGCTTACTCCAGCGATTTCCGTGGCTTTACGCGGGTTCGGCGTCAGGACGTTATAGCCCGCCTCCGTGGCTGGTTTGCCCGGCTCCGTTGCCCCCATGGCAACAAAAGAGGTGATAACCATTGGCCGGGATGAGCCTGCAAGCGCTTCCCCCATCGCACCAATCACTTTGCCGTCAGCCTCGCAGTTGGCGACAAAGGTAGAAAAGTCATGATTGAAAGCCGTGTGGATCACCGCGTCCGCAAGATCCGCCCCATGCTGCAGGCTGGCCAGGTTATCCAGATCGCCAAAATGTGCTTTCGCTCCCCAGGACTCCAGAGCTGTGGCCCCGCGCTCGGAGCGCGTTAGCCCCAGCACCTGATGCCCCGCCGCCAGCAGCTGTTGCACGATAGCCGAGCCAAGAAAACCGGTCGCACCGGTCACAAAAATACGCATAGTCATTATCCCAAACCGTCACTGAGGACTGAGTTGCCGCCCGACGGGATTTACTGTAAACAGGAAGAGTTATACGAACAATGTTCAAAAGTCGCCATTTTTGGTCTTATCGTCCGGAGTTGATATGGATCCGCTGTCTGAACTGCTTTCCCTGCTTAAACCCCAGAGCTATGCCTCGGGCGGCGTTGCCCTGCACGAAACGATGGCGATTCAGTGGCCAGAACACGCCGGAATTAAGTGCTATGCCGTGGTGTCCGGGCGCTGCTGGCTCTCCGTTGAGGGAATGAACGAGCCGCTGCTGCTGCAGGCCGGCGACTGCTATCTTCTGCCGCCTGGACCACCGTTTTGCCTGGCGACTGAACCTGACGCCACGCCGGTGGACTTCTACACCCTGCGCGAGGCTGGAAAGCTCGGGCCCGATGTTGTCCCTGGCCAGCAGGAAAGCTGCTTCCTGGTCGGCGGCCATTTTGTGCTGAGCGGGGAAGCGGCCGACCTGCTGCTGAGCTCTCTGCCGCCGGTGGTCTGCATTCAGCAGCCGGACAGTAAAGCGGCGATGCGCTGGGCGCTGGATCAAATGACCGACGAAGTGCGCCAGCCTCGCCCCGGCGGCGCGCTGATTATCCAGCAGCTGGCGTGGATGATGCTCATTCAGGCGCTTAGGCTGCACTTAGCCCATCAGCCCGCCGTGGGCTGGCTTTATGCGCTGGCAGACAAGCAGCTGAGCCTCGCCCTGACCTGCATGCATAAAGATCCCGCGTTTGGCTGGACGCTGGAAAAACTGGCGGAGCGCGTGGGGATGTCACGTTCGACGTTTGCAGCACGGTTTAAGGCGATAACGGGCGCTTCGGCTATCGACTATCTGACGCGCTGGCGCATGATGCTCGCCTGCGACAGGCTGCGCCAGCCAGGAGATTCACTGGCGCGTATTGCCGCGGATTTAGGCTACGAGTCGGAAAGTGCGTTCGGGAAAGCGTTCAAGCGGGTGATGGGCTGCTCGCCCCGGCAGTATTCAAAAAGCTAGCGGCTGCGCGGCACGGAGGCCACCGCCGCTAAGCGATTATTCTTGTTCTCGTTTGCCCGGCATCATTCGCAGCAGCGTATTGTCTTTCCAGACGTAATGATGGAACAGCGCACCAAAGGCGTGAAGACCGATAACGAAATAGCCGGTATTGGCGATAAGCTCGTGCCAGGACTTAAGGCTGAACTCCAGGTCTTCGTCCGGCACCGCCGCCACCGGCATTTGTAGCCCGAAGGCCACCCAGTCACTGCCGCGATAGTACATCGCCAGGAAGCCCAGCACCGGCAGCGCAATAAACATCAGATAGACAATCGTATGGACCAGATGAGAGATGCCGGTCACCGCCGGATGCGGCCTGGGTACAATGGCCGGCGCGCGATACCTGATACGAACCAGCAGGCGGGCCACCATCAGTACCAGGACGGAGATACCGCAGGTGAAATGGATAGAGTTGATGAGCGGCCGGTAGCTACGCGGCGCAAAGCCACGCAGTTCCATGGCGCAGTAGGCTCCCACCACCAGCAGAAAGACCAGCCAGTGGATCGAAATCTGTAACGAGGTGTATTTAGTGCGCATGAAAGACCCTGCCCTGAAAAAACGTTAAATGCCAGGATACCGAAGAAACATTAAAAGAGCATTAACATCAACGTATTATGGACGTTAATTTGTTTCAGCGTGTAATTTTTAAGCCTTAACGTTGTTCAGGGCAAAGCCCGGGGTTTACAGCCCGCGTTCGCGGATCATTGCGCTCAGCGCCATATCCTGCTGGAGAGCATGCCAGGCGGCCATCACCTGCGGCGGAATATCAACGTGAACGATGAAGTCCCGCCCCTGTGGACCATAGCCGGTTGCATCGTCGCGCAGGCGAGGAATTTCACCCAGCGCCAGCGAAACATAACGCTCGAGCGGCCACAGGCCCTCTTCCTCTCCGGCAAAAACGGTGCCCTGCTCGCCTGCAGTTAACTCCGGCACTACGCCCGGCCAGCTCAGCAATTCCGGTGCCTGCGCATCACCTTGCCAGACTCGGGAGAAGGCCGCGACGGTTCGGCGCTGCATGGTCGGGTCCTGAACAATCAACACGCGCGTTGGGCTCAGGCCCAGTTCGGCCATCTTAGCCACGCTAAAGCGTGCATTTTCACCGCAGTTGGTTGATTTCTCTTCGATGATGATTTTTTCGTGCGGGACTTTCCAGAACTGGTGGGCAATATCTTTCAGGATTGCCGCTTCGGAACGCCCGGTAGTGGGAATGGTGTTATAACGCGGATGTCGGGCTATTTCGGCGTAGAGATACGTCGTGGAATGGCCTATTCCACCGGTGATCAACAGCGGTTTTTCGCCGTTAGCGGCAAACTCGCAGGCGGCGTCAATCGTGGGGATCACGGCGTTACCGGCCAGGATAATCAGCTCGGCATCCTGTGCCTGCGGCGCACCTGTAAAATCGCTTTGCGCCAGCCACTGGCCCAGCGTGTTAACAGCCTGAACTGTCGGCTGGCTCAAGGTTGCGGATGTCATCATTAGCGGGATCCTCCCTGTTAAAAACCAGTGTCTAGCCTAACCCGGTCAATCCGCCGGGCCTATCAGATGCCGCTGAAAAGGTTTAATCAGACGGAAAGCGGCTTTTGCAGCCGCAGGCGGTGCTCGTCTGGTTCGCCCTGGGGCTCTAGCTCTACCAGCTGGTAGCCATTTTTAAGCAGCATCATTAGCATGCCACGGAACCTGTTGCGGGTTTTCACGCTAAGCGTGCGGTAACCCTGTTCCATCGCCCATTTTTCCTGGGCAATCAGCAAGGCCTGCGCGACGCCATCCCGTCTGAATTCTGGTAAAACGCCGCCCAGCCAGCTGTAAAACTCTGTTTCGCTCAGCGCATAGCCAAGCTTAAACCCGGCTGGAATGCCATTCACGCAGCCGATGAGCAGGCTGGTCTGGTTTGTCGCCAGGCGAGCCTGAAGATCTGCGACGCTTCGACTGTCGTCAAACTCCGGCAAACGATGATAAAGCTCGAGGATCTCCGCCAGAGAGGCCTGCCGCACGGTAATGCCCGTCTCCTGGAACGTCATCCCAGAGTAAGGCTTTTCCCTACAGGCCGCCAGGCGGCTGGCTAAATCCCCCACGTGCAGCTCAAGCTGGTGGTTATCCGGGTCAAGAAAGTAGAAAGAATGCCCTTCGCTGCGGTTGTCTTTCCAGATCCGAACGCCGCGCTGCTCCAGCGCTTTAACAAGCTGAGGAAATGTCTCGGCGCTTATGCTGAAGGCATAGTGGGTATAATGAACCGGGCGCTCACCGGCCTTTGCATCCAGAGAAAGGCAAAGCCACAAATCACCGCAGGAAAGATACGCCCCGGACTCCCAACGCGCGTGCAGCCTGACGCCCGGCAAGCTTTGGTAAAACGCCAGGCTCCGCGCCAGGTCGCGCACCGCAAGCGTCAGGTGGTTCAGGCCGGTTAGCATGATTATTCCTTATTCTTAGCCTGATTCTTAGCCTGCCAGTTGGCCCACGGGCTTTCTGCCTGCGCGTCACTTTCATCAGGCTCGTCGAGTGAGGCGATATACATCTCTTCCACTTCTTTACGCGCCCACGGCGTGCGGCGTAAAAACTTCAGGCTGGACTTAACGCTGGGGTCGCTTTTAAAGCAGTTAATGTTCACCTGCCGCGCCATTTCCGCCCAGCCATAGCGCTCAACCAGCGCGGTCAGCAGCGCCTCAAGCGTAATGCCGTGCAGCGGATCTTTTGAACTCATGATTATTCCGGATATTTTGATAATTTGCGCACACCTTACTGATTCTGCCAGCGAGGCGCAACAAGGTGCGGGCGACGATCCCGAAGAAGTGAAAAGAAGTGAGAGGCGGCCCATCGCTGAGCCGCAGAAGGGGTTAAATCAGAAGGTTTCCCAGTTATCGGCAGAAACCGCAACCGGCCGCGCCGATGTGGACGCAGGAGAAGGAACGACATAACGACTTTTCGGTGCTGCAGAAGAGCCGGCTTTCAGGCGGAACGTGCCTACAGCCTCCGTCAGCCGTGCGGCCTGTTCTTCCAGGGAAACGGCGGCGGCTGAAGCCTCTTCTACCAGCGAAGCATTCTGCTGGGTAACGTTATCCATCTCGTGAATAGCCTGCCCGACTTGCTGAATGCCCCGGCTTTGCTCGTCAGACGCGGCGGCGATTTCCAGCATAATATCGGTCACGCGGCGAACGGCGTCCACAATCCCCGTCACCGTGGTGCCCGCCTGTGCAACCTGGCGGGAGCCGGAATCAATCAGCGACACGGACTCGCTGATAAGCCCTTCAATCTCTTTTGCCGCCTGGGCGCTGCGCTGCGCCAGCGTGCGCACCTCGCTTGCCACAACCGCAAATCCTCGACCTTGCTCCCCGGCCCTTGCAGCCTCAACGGCAGCGTTCAGCGCCAGAATGTTGGTCTGGAAAGCGATGCTGTTGATTACCGCCGTTATCTCAGAGATTTTCTTCGAGCTGGCGGAGATATTGTCCATTGTGCTGACCACGCCAGAAACAATACGCCCGCCGTCGCTGGCCTTCTGCGAAGCATCTTCCGCAAGCTTTGTCGCGTGATGCGCGTTGTCGGCGTTTTGTTTCACCGTGGCGGTAAGCTGCTCCATGCTGGCGGCGGTTTGCTCGATGGCCGCCGCCTGCTGCTCGGTTCGGGATGAGAGGTCGGTGTTACCGGCAGAAATTTCGCTCGAGCCCTGGTAAATAGCTTCTGCACCTTCGCGCACGGTGCTCACGGTGCTGACCAACTGCTGCTGCATATGCTGCAGGTGCTGGCTGAGCTTGCCAATTTCGCTGTTGCCGGTTGCTTCCGCCGACAGGGTTAAATCCCCTTCGGAGATATGTTCGATTCGCTTCGCCGCTCGCTGCAGCGGGCCAATCACCACGCGGCGCAGCATGATGAAGGTAAATACCGTCATGAAAAGCGCCAGCGCAAAGGCCCCGGCCATCAGCGCCACGCTGGTTCTGGTGCGGTTATCAGCCTGCTCCCTCAGCGCATTTGCCCGTTCGGTTCGAATGCTGACTGCTTTTTGCAGGTTGGCGCCGTAGTCGCTGTCCAGCTTGCGCACGACCTCGCTTTCATGGGTGATGATCGCCTCAAACATGCCGTTTTTGGCGAACTTCAGCATCGGCTTCATGCCTTTTTCGAGATAGGCCGCAAACTCATCCTGCAGCCCTTTGTCCAGCGCCTGGTCTTCGGGCGTTTTTACCTTACGGGCCATATAGGCGTTGAAACCAGCCTGCGCCTGCTTGATGAGCCCTTCGGCATTGGCGACGTTCTGTTTAACCTGATCCATATCCGCGACGCGGCTTGCCGCCCCGGCGTTGATCAGGTTGATACGTGCGGTACGCAAATGGTTGGCGCTGTCCGCCAGCCCCATACGCACCTGAATTTCTTCCGTGACATCCTGAAGCGCGCGGTCGCTCTGGATAAGAAAGTAGCTGGCAAAACCGATGCAGAGCGCAAACAGCAGCAGAATGCCGCCGAGAATGGAGGAAAACAGCGGCACCAGCCGGATGTGATGCCAGAAGCGCACGCCGTTTTGTGGGGTCAGAGTTTTTATCGACATGTCCGTGACTCTCTTTGTATGGGGAATTCCCTTCAGAAGTCATCGGCCCCGGCGCGTAAAAACATTACGCGCCACGTCACAAATTTGCGTTAACGACGCTAAAGATATGACAGAAAGTTAAGTGGATCACAGGTTTGGCTTAGCGTTTCTCCGCCTGCTGCTTTATCAGCGCATAGCGGTTCAGCAATTGCCTGATTTGCATGTTGGTTTGCGTCAGCTGCGCGTCGGGTAGCGGCGTGCCTGCCGGGGACTGGCTCAGTGAATACAGGCGCTCTTCCAGAGGCGTGCTGCGCGAGAAATGCTGCGTCATGGTAAAGACCATAGATTTAAGCTCGGAGCCGGTCAGGTATTTGCCTTTACGTTCGTCCAGCGCGTTGAGCCGACGGGTCAGGTCGCTCAGGCCCGCCATGCCCTGATGCCAGCCTGAAAGCTGCTCAGGCGGCAAAGCGTTGCCGGTCAGGTAACGTGCCCATTGCGCCTTCAGGCCTTCAACCTGCTCCGGCCTGGCGCGCCCGGCCAGCTCATAGCCATAATCCTGCAGCAGCAACGGCGGCAGTCGGCCAAGCTCAACGAGAGATGCCTCACTTGCCGCCACCGGCAGCGGACTTGTGGGCTGCGGGTAAATTTTTTGCCAGCCCCAAAAGCCTGCACTCCCCACGGCCAGCATAACCAACATCCCTGCCGCAAAGCTTCGCCAGAGCGGTGCCGATGAAGGCTTAGGCACAAAGTTCACAACGCCGGGCGAGGCCGGGTCTTCACGTGCGACATAGATCAGCGGCTCGCTGCCTGAAGGTATTTGATTTTCCAGGATCGGAGAAGAAAAAGGCACGACAACGGCAGCGCTGGAGCCTGCGTCCATATTCTCCAGCCTGATTGCAGCATTGTGCATAAAGGTGCAGAGCTCGCCCATCTGGCTGGCATTTTTTAGCTCCAGCCGCTGCAGCACATCGCGCAGCGAATTCAGGTGCTGTTCTGCCTGATAGACCAGCGGTAAATCAGCGTAATTAAGGCTGAGCGTGCGCAACGTTGACTGTAGACGATGGCTAAACCCGGCCATAATTTCCATGCGGGCATGCACCGGCTGCGGCCACATAATGCCCCACTGCCGGCTCAGCAGAACTTCCATTATCGCCAGCCCTTCATTAAGGCCAGCCATGCCGGCAAGTCGCGTTCGGGCCAGCGTATACCAGCAAAGCGTTTGAAGCTCCACGCCATTCTGGCGGAACAGCGACAGGCTTAGCTGCTCTACAAGCGCCCAGTTCACATCCGGGCGCGCCGGATGGTTCAGCTTAGCGAGTTCATCACGCAGGGAAGCATATTCCGGCAACGCGCGCGGGTCGCTGCCGGTTTTAATTTGATTAGCGTTATTCACGGAGATTTTCCGTCAGTTAGAGTGTGGGAGTGAGAATGAAGACGGTTAGCGTTTTAAATTCTGGTTTGGGTATCGAGATATTGCTGCTGTTTTAGATGGCGCAGCAAGACTCTGCCTTCGGGCATAAATTCGGTGCCGTATCGGACCAGGCCAAGGCCTTTAAGCTCGGCGTCAATCGCGTAACGCAGCTCGCCGGGCTGCGTTTGTTCGAGCAGCAGCACGTTAATGCTCTTCAGGCGTGGTTCATATTTCAGCAATACGCTGCTCAGGGCGCCTTTCAACTGATGGGCTGTGCCCGGCATTCCCTGCAGGATTTTGGTCATGTCCGGCAGGCCGTAATCAGGCAGGTGCGCCAGCGTCCCGGCGCGGCAGTTGAGAATACGCTGCATGTTATCCAGCACGGACAGAATGACCTGATTTTCTTCACTGACCTGATGCAGCGCGAGCTCCCCGGAGAAATTACCGAGCAGCATGTCATACAGCGACGGGGTGTGATGCGACTGTGGCATGGTTACTCCTTCACGGGGATCAGCGTCAGGCGGTTTTTCCCGGCTTCAATCACGCGGGGCTTATCCGGGTCCAGCGCCTCACGATCGAGGGTTAGCTTCCACGTTTCCTTCTCGCTATCCGGGGCGCGGAACAGCCCAACAACGGCGACAAAACGGGTATCTGCCTCCATCGGCATATCAAGGCTGACGTCCCCGCCCGGCTTGAGTACTACATCACGGCTCGCCAGCAGATCGGCGCTAAGCAAGCTTTCTCCGTCCTTCAGCAACTGCTGATAGACCATTTTGTCGAAGGTTTTATTGTCTTTGAGCTGGTAAATACGCAGCAGCACCGGCGCCGAAAATGAGTGGTTTTCGCGCGCGTCGGTGTTCAGCTCTTCACGCGCGGTGAAGTCCAGGTGCAACACTTTAATCTTCTTATAGAACACTGAGGTGAAAGCTGATTTCGTGCCATCGCTGACGCTTTGCGTCAGGCCACAGCCCGCCAGGCTTAACGCTAGCAGGGGCAGCAGCCAGCGGTGGGTCTTAATTAAACTTGTACGTAACACGTCGGTTTCCTTGTTGTATTCTCGCGGGCTGAAGGCCGCTGTAATAACCCAGTTCCGTGGTAAAACGCTCGGGCAGATCGTCGGGGAGCCTTTCCTCTTCGGCGCCCAGCACACCGTTCATACCTAGCCAGAAAGGTCCCTCGCCCAGCGGGGGAGCCGCCAGCAGCCGGGTATCGGTGGTGAGGGTGATTTTGGCCTTAAACCGCCAGCCAAGATAAACCCGCAGCATCACCAGAAAGTCCTGATACAGCAGACCGTCCGGCTTCCAGCCCAGCGACTCCTGCGCGTTGTCCGTGAACAGGGCGATCAGCAGCTGGCTGTTGGCTTCCATCGCCTCATCCCCGAGCGGCATATTGCCATCCAGTAAAAAATCCCGATCGCCGTGAAAACCCAGCGGCTGGCTGATTTCCACCGGCCGCAGGCAGTACGGGCTGACCTGCACCGTGGTCTCCGGGGCCAGCAGGCTCACCAGCGCCTGTATCCCTTCCTGCGTTTTTCCCGGCTGACGTAATACGCCGAGCAAAGCCAGAAAGCGCGATACCGGCGTGGCGATATGGTTTGCCGTGCCGGGTATCCCCAGCCCGACCAGGCCCAGCAAGGACTGAGAGATACCGTCTGTTCCGCCAGGTTCAAAGGTGGCCGGGTAAGAATACTTTCGCCAGATGCGGTAAAACTGGGTCAGGATGCGATGGCTAAAAATATCCAGAAAGCCCTGCAGCGCCTCGTGCCCTTCCCGGCGCTGGGTGATGTCGTCGAGATACGCGGTCGGCAGCGGGGAATCCACCCCGTACATCCCCATAAAAGTGGTCCGGATACGCGGGGGCTGAGCGTCATCGTCTGCGTCGTATTCAACGGATTTCAGCTCGCTGGCCGGAAACCCCATTCCCGGATGAGGCGCAAAACGCACGGGATCGTCCGCCGGGTGACTGGTCGAGCCCAGCGGCGGTTTATCGTTGTGACGCTTTTCCAGCAACTGGCAGAAACGATAAAAGTTAATCCGCTGGAGACTGGCCTCCAGCCGGGGTGTCAGCCGGGAATACGACGGCTGTGCTTCTCTTCCCATTCCAGGCGTTCTCCGGTTGGTTGCAGAATGATAATCAGGCGGTTAAACAGGTAGATATCGGTGTAAAGCGCGAAAAAGCGGCTCAGCATCTCGCCAAACAGGCAAACATCGCCTCGTCCGGCAAAGCCGTGACCGTCGAGGGTGACTTCAATCTGCACGCCGCGCACCAGGAACCCCTGCTCAAAGCGCTCGGTTTCGCCGTGCTTCACGTCAATGATGGCTTCCAGGCGACGGCGGTTCATTTCGCTGTCGGTCCATTCATACAGCGCCAGGGTACCGCGCAGTACATCCGCGTTGTCCATCATCGACAGGAACCCGCTGCCGAGGTGGCTCAGCACGCGCCAGTGGAAACGGTCCTGCGCCGGGGGGTAACAAGGCAGCGTCGGGGCGCAGAGATTACGTACCGTCATGCTGGTCGTGGGGGTTTTCACCGCCGTATCCAGCACGGTGCTTTGCAGCGCCCGACGCGGCAGTTGCCCGTTAGTGCCGGTCAGCGTCAGCGAAAGGCTTTCGTCTTCCGGCACGGTGTGGCTATCAAAGGCTTCACCGCCCAGAATCAGCCAGGTGTTATGCAGCCCGGACGGGCCACGCCGCACGCGGGTATGGTAGTAATATTCCGGGGCTTCGTGGCGCATCATGCCGCCTTTATGCCGGAAGCTGGAGAACGGAACATAAACATGCTGATTCGATGACATCACCGAATCCACGGCATAAATCTCGGTGTGACCATCCTGGACGCGCATCGGGCGCAGCATATACTCCGTTTGCAGGGAGTCCAGGGTCAGCGGGTCGGACTCCAGCGGGAACAGGTTAATCACCGGCACGCAGTTCAGACGCAGATGTTTTTCGTTAAAGCTGAAGTCATGCTCCCAGCGCTCGGCCAGTACCACGTCGATTTCAAACCACGGCAGCGCCGCCGGAAAATCGACGGTTTCCAGCCCTCGCAGGCCGGTAAACATGAATTTCTCGCGGAAGGTAAAGTACTCCAGCAGCAGCTGGTAACCGCTGAAACTGCTGTTGCTCTTCGGCCACAGGGCGTCGTCATCGCCAAAGCCCTGGGCAGTGAAATGCCCGTCGAACGGTCTGCTGTCCACATCGCCGGGCATGCGCAGCCACATGCGGGCCACGTTCTGGGTAAAAGCTTCGTGCATAGCGCAGGCCAGAGGCGCATCGGCGTTGAAGTACAGCGCAAGAGCGCTGAGGTCGAGCTGGCTCCAGTCCGCCAGTTTGCCACAGTTAAAGCGCAGGGTGACCACCGAGCGCCCCTCAGCGTTGGTTGCCAGCCGGACATGCTCCAGCGCCAGCGGCTGAAGGTGGATCTCCCGGGTGGTGGTGTATCGGCAGCGCGTGCCTTTGTCGCCGATCGGCCTGGAGTTAACCTCGAAACCTTTAACGATGCGCATCGGCTCTTTCATTTCGAGCCAGTCCGGGGTGAATTCCACCACCGACATCGACGGAATGGTGCGCAGATAATGCGGCCACAGCAGGCTAACCAGCCCTTCGGTCAGCTCCGGCAGGTCGTCATCAAGCTTTTCACGCAGCCGCCCCATCATGAAGGCAAAGCCTTCAAACAGGCGTTCCACATACGGGTCGCGCGCGCCCGCTTTATCGAGATTAAGCATCGCCGCCTGGTCAGGATGAGCGCGGGCAAATTCTTCACCGGCTTCCAGCAGGTAGCGCATTTCAGCGTCGTAATAACGCAGGGTTAAATCGTCCATAAATACCTGATTATTTTTTTGTTTTAGTGGCGGCTGTAACAGGCAATTACCCGCACAGTACCGCGCTGCTGGCCGGGTCGATGGCAATCAGACCGGCCAGAAGCTGGTCCATCTCCGACTGGAGCCGTGATTTGTCGGTTTCGCTTCGTGAGGCTTTCATGCGTAGCAGCCTGAGACGCCGTGATTTGACTTCAAACAGCAACGACGGCGTCCACTGCGTGAGGGTGATGGTCCGCGCGAGGCTGTCCAGCTCCCCCAGCAGGTGCAGGGCCAGCTCATTCTTGCCCTTCTGCTCCGCCACCCGTGCCATCAGCAGGCGCAGCAGCCATTTATCTTTAGCTGAGCCCACGCCCGGGCGTGCCTGGAGCCACTGGAACGTTGCATCAAGGCCTTCGCGGTCCGCCTTCTCCAGCGCCTCCGGTTCAAGGGCCAGAATGTCGTTCTCAACCATGCCAACGGGACTTTTTGACTCGTCGTGCCAGCCGGACAGGTCGTCCAGCACCCGGGTATTAATCCAGTTGAGCGTCACCTCATCGGCAAACGGCGTGCCGTCATTAAACGCCAGCGTTTCAAGCCCAGTGAGACGCCGGAGAAATCCTTTCAAATCCGCAATGATGACGTCGGCGGTCACGTCCTGCCCCAACTTCATCAACGCTTCGTGGATGTACCATTGCAGGTCAAACCACAGGTGGTTGGCACCGCGTGAAAAGGCGCTGTCCGCCTGCTCAAGGATTTCTGACCAGCTCTGCTGCAGATACAGGCGTTTTAGCATGGCCCGCTGATCGGCTCGCGGCGGTTCGATACGCGTTTTCCCCTCTGCGTCCGGGGCCGGGATCTCTCGCAGGGTGTCATGGCGCAAACTCTTCATCAGCCGATGTGCCGCCAGCCAGCCATCAGGCTGTTCGCGAAGGTAGCTCGTCAAAGTTCGGGCCTGGGCCAGCAAATCCTGCCCCGAGGTGATGCGGGTCAGCGTCGGCGCCTGGCTGTCAGGCGATCCTGAGAGATGAGAAGGTTGCGTTGCGTCACTGGCATTTTGTGGTACCACGGCATCCACGCCGCCGGCCTTCACCAGACGAGACTCCAGCGCGCTATAAAGGGCGTTCAGATCCGGCCATGACGCCTCCGGCTCTGCTTCCAGACCGTCACGAATGAGGAGCAATGCTCCAACGGTGCGTTGTGCATCGTCGCGCGTCACTTCCGGATAAAGCGACAGGCTGGCAAGGACTCGGGAACCAGCCAGCCATTCCAGCGAAGCCTTACGGCTACGATCTCGCTGCGGGTGAAGCTGAGTGCCGAAGCGTTGCAGCATGCCTGCCAGCAGTTCAAGCCCTTCGGCAAAGCCTGCTTCTCCGTCCTGATGCAAACGTGCCCAGCAATAGTAGGTGGCAACCCGGATATCTTTGGCGGTGGTGGTCAGTAGTTTTTCCGCGAGCTGGCAAATCAGGCCGGTATCGATGCCTGAAAGCTGGTTAACTTCTTCCCGGACACGCTGAAAATCATCGTCATAGCCGGGATCCTCCCCCGTGGGGCATGCATCACTTATTGGGATAAGCCACTGCCCCCAGTTTTCCGTGCGGGCTTGCGCCTGCTGACACAGTAAGGTTTCATCCGCCAGGCAGGCAGAGACGAGATTCTGTAGTGAGCTCATTATTCCGTTCCATCCATGTCATCATCTCCTGCTCCGGGCGTCAGGGCCTGAGCCGTGGCTACGCTGTCGACGCTAAAGATCCGATCCGGCAGCGTGAAACCTCGCAGCGCCAGCAGCGTCAGCGGCCCCTTACCCAGCTGCGAGCGCAGCACCCATTGCAGCGTTCGCCCGTCCGGGGCGGTAAAACTCATCATCCACTCGCTGCTATCCAGCTGTTGCCGTTTGCCCTCTTCCAGCCAGCGGATGAACCCCCAGGTCCCGCTATAATCGCCAAACAGCCGTGCCCCGGCGCTGGTTGAGGTCCAGGTCAGCTGGGTGCCTGGTTTATACGTTACCCCCGGCCAGCGGAAGGCCTGCCAGTCGGCCATCTGGTTGAAATAATGCAGTTTTTGCCCGTCAATAGTGAGTTGCGTTTCCACCACCTGCGGCGCAGGCCGGGCCTGAAGTTCAAAGCTGATGCCCTGGCCGCCGTCGGTAAACAGAATGTCCGACAGCTGACTCAACTGGTTAACCGCCTGGAGAAAGGCCGGATTAAAGGTCAGCCCCTGGCCGTGCATCTTGTCCGGTACCCACTGGCTGCCTTCTTTATGCAGCACGCCGTTCAACTCCGTGGTGAGGAAGCGCTCGATGCGCCCGCTGTCCTTACGCACAAATTCAGCCAGCATCGGCAACGAAGCTTCACTTTTGCTGATGGTAAACGGATAGCGACCGTTGAACGCCGTGTGCCAGTTGGCAGCCACCGAGCGACGCCACTTGTCATTGAGGCTCGCGGCCGACGGCTGGAGCACGGTTTCCCAGGCCTGCGTCAGCGGCTGCACAAACATCGTGTTACCGAAGCTGCTCCACTCTTCCCCAAGGCTTGCCGCCACAAGGCCGCCGTACTGCTGGGTATCCGTCAGATCGATGCTTTTGCCCTGGAAGACGGTCTGCGCCAGGGTTTGCATCATCTCCTGCGGGTCAGACGCGCTGGCTACCTGCTGCAAACGCAGCCGCACGCGGGTGATGCGGGTCAGGTACGTTTGCAGGCTCAGCGAACTGTCTGCAGACATCACGTTGCTGGCCTTGTTTTTCCCCATCATCGTCAATAACGGCCCAAAGGTGTCATCGAGAGGCCCCTGGGGGCCTGCCGCCGTCTGGTCAATCACCGGTTTGTCCTTGTTGCTGACCAGCTCTTTAGCGGATTTGATGATCGACTCAGAAAACTTTTCGGCTTTCTGGCCGGTCTCGCCCTGCCAGGCCAGCGTGTTCATCAGGGCAATCAGCGGGGACTGGCGCACATCGCTCATTAGCGTCAACTGGTCGGTCACATCGGCAATGTTACTGGCCGGATTAAGCCGCAAACTGTTGAGAAAGTTCAGCCAGCTGCCGGCAAAATCGGTGAAGTAACGCTCGGTCAGACGCGCCTTAAGCGCCTCTGGAGAGATCTCGCCAGACACGCTTTGTTGGCTGTCGCTCAGCACCCAGTCAATCTCTTCCCGGCGAGAGTTAGCCGCCTTCTCAATCGCCTGTTGAATACCGCCCTCCCACGCCTGGCGGGTGAACATCCCCGGCACCACTTTATCCGTGGTAAACAGGCGGCGGGCATCGGTGCCGCTGGTCATGTCTTCCAGGGAGACATCCGCAAAGTTACGCCGCACGGATTTGAGCATGTTTTCATACAGCGTGCTTTCCGCGTTGCGGCGGCCAATCTGCTGCAGCAGCACCTGCCGGCTCTGGCTGACGAGCTGTGCGTCTGGCGTAATTTTCCACTGAGGCTGGTTTGGTAGCCCGGTGATATAGAACGCCCACAGGTCCGGGGATAAACTTTGCCACAGCCCCGGGGATATCCCTGCGCGCGTGGGCTGTACGCTCTGCATGGTCTGCGAGTAGAACGCGCCATCGGTTTTATCCGGGCGCGACATCATCAGCCAGGCTTTCAGCTGGTCATAACCGGGTTTCGCCAGCTGTGCACGCCTGTCGCTGTTGGGCGCCGAGTTAGCCAGCGTGGCGAGTTTTTGCATCAGGGCCGCGTTGGCCGGGTCACGAATCAGGCGGTTGTTCGCCACACCGTACCAGGGCAGCATCGCATTCAGCAACTGCTGCCCGTGGTCAAGCCCAAAGCGTTGGTACCACGGCGAACCGTCCAGGGCATGATGCTGCAGGCGACCGGCGTCGTTACGCAGATCGTGCAGGGCGGTGAGCTGCCGGTCAGAGACGGCGCGATTTTTAACAAGATCGTGTGATTTGCCGGCGACAGAAGAAATCTGCCCGTAGTTCAGCGCAAAGGAAAGCAGCAGCCCGGCGGCCCAAAATCCCACCACGACCATGATGCCTATAGCCAGCGTTTGCTCCTAGGCCATACCCACCCGGCGGCCCCGGACGCGGGTACAGTCCGCCGTAATGCCCTGCCAGATGGCAGGCAGCGTCAGGGCATGGCGCTGTGATTCCGGGATGAACTTCTCCGCACCAGCATGCGTCGCCGCTACGGCGTTTTCAGCTGATTTGCCTGGCGGGAGGCTGAACATCACGCCCCGCAGGGGGATTCGTGATTGCGAGGCATACAGCCACGGCGTCAGTAGCTCAACCCAGCGGCGGATGCCGCCCTCTTTCAGATGCTGGCTCAGCCGCAACAGAAAATCATGGCTGTTATTTTCGATGACCTGGCTGACACCCTGCGTCGTCAGGCGTGGCAACAGGTTTTCCATCTGACGAACGACATCATCCGGATTTGCGCGGAGCGGGAAACTTGCCCCGACTGCCTGCTCCGTGCGCTTTGCCTGCGACCAGGCGCTGTCGCACAGCTGCCACAGCCAGACCGGCGCGGAATAGCGCAGCAGTTCACTGATTTTTTCCAGGCCGCGCAGGTCTGTATCACTTATCTGCGGAGTGAGTTCTGACGAGTGCGGTAGCACGCGAATAATGCCGTCCAGCGGGCGGCCACGGCGCAGTTTGCGCAGCGCGGTATATTTTTCCTTGTCGGGCTCAGCAGTCAGACTGCCGCCGTAAATCAGTACGGTACGGTTACCTTCGAGCCACTGCTGCTGTTGCAGGCCGGGAACCAGCTGTTCAATCGCGGCTTCGTCGCCGGTGATGAGCAGCAGGCGGACTTTATGGCGCCACAACCACTGATAGCGGCCGTGCATAGCACGTCGAATATCACCGGCAAGGCCCTGCTGCTTATTCAGCTTGAATATTTGCTTAGGCCGCTGTTCATCCTTTAATGCTCGCTTAATTTGGTTCCGAAGCCAAAGCTGCCACCCAGAAAAAACCAGCGCCGCCAGGCAAAGAGCCATCATCCATATGATGCCGCAGACGATAATAACCGGTAGGATGTTGCCCCATTCGGTTGACGCTCCATCGACGAAAAACCAGTAAATGATGCCACCCAGTAAAACAGCCAGCGTCATCGCAGCAACGGCAATAATCGTTGTGGATGCAACGGTGATGCCTGCGGTTTGTTTTTTGTCCTTATCCATGAGACGTAACGATTCCAAGTGCAAGAGTGTTTAGTGGGTCGGTAGCTATCCAGGCACAGGCCTTCTTCTGGGTACAGGCAAATATTGCTGCAAGCGAAATCGTCACCAGCGCCTGCATTTCACCCAGTTCTCCCCAGTAGCTATCCTGCAGGTTTTGCTCGATATTCCAGCCACAGTTTGCCAGTCCGGGCACGTCGGGTTGAGAAAAGAGCATGCAGTATTCAGGTATCTCATCAAGATTGCTTTGTGCCTGTGCCCGCTGACAAACCTCTAAAACGACTTCAGCGGCCAACGGCGAAAAAGTTTCACCTCTCGTAAGCAAAGCAGGGCCTTCAGCACCAACAATCCACAGTACCGCAGACTCCCCGGCGGGAAGTAATGCTGTGGCAGAGGCAGGCAGCGAGCGGCATCCGGCAATAAGGATTTGTGTTTTTGGATCTGCACGACTGAAAATATCAGCAAGCCCGGCAAGCGTTTCTTCTCCCCGCCATGTTTTGGGCTCATCAGGCAGCACAACGTTCGGGCAACTCTCTTTCATCTGTTGTACAAACGCCTTCCAGGCCACAATGCTCCCAGCCCAATAGCATTTTTCCAGCAAAACAGGGGGCTGATTTTGGCGTTGATTCATCCACTGCAGAACAAGCATTCTGGCCAGCTGTTTTTCGCGTATATCAACATCCTGCGAAAAGGTACGGGCGATACGCAGCGAGCTGCCGATTATCTCGTCTCGTCTTCCTGGGGGAATGGACTCTCGACGTAAAACGCGAATCCAGTCAAGCTCGCAGTTCCCGGCCGGTCCTATTAGCACAACCTCACTGAGGCCAAACTGCTGTTGATGTTGAGCCCACCACAGCTGTTGTGCTGACTTAACGTCCTGCTCCCAGAGGCTGGCATTCAGCGCCGCCCCCCGGTAATACCACTGGCGGAAAAGCCATAGAGTTCCCATAGCGGCCCCCGCTATAAGCATAGCGACGATGATAATGGCGGTGCCGGTGTCCTCCCGACGAAACAGTGCAGTCCCCCCCCCCGCCAGCAGAACCATTAGCGAGGCAGCCGTTAGCCAACGTTTGGGTGCCGGAGGATCGGCGGCCTTATAGGAAGGAAATGAAGGGGGTATTCTCACTTCTCGATACCAACGTCTGGGAATGAGCTAACCAACGTGCAGCCACAGGCGCATTTGTGCCCGTGAAGCGCTACTGGTTGCCCGTCAACGAGCGTCAGTGAACTGCCTTCAACGATGGTACTCATACCGTGTTTATTACATTTAACAGAGTCACCCTTAGCGGCAATGCCTTTACCAAAACAGAGATAATGGCCACCCAAAACCTGGCCACCATACTCCTTCAGGCTGTCTCCCTGACGAACGATATTTTTCATAGGACAATCTTCCCTGAATCAGGACAGGAGCGCCGAGCTGGCTTCTTTCGCCCATTCTGAATTGATGATGGATTTTGCCAACGCCAGGCGCCGTTCCTGCACCGCAGCGGTTTGCTGTGCAACCACGACGCCAGGTTCTGAGGTGAATGCTTTAAGTTTCGCCGCGTCCGGGCTCATCGCCACAGGCAGGCCGGTGAGAAAGTCCAGCGCTTCGGACTCCAGCGAGAATATACCGGCGGTGCCGGCCAGTCCTGCCAGCTTCGCCGCCGTTCCCTTCTGTTTAAAGCTGAAGATAACACCGCCAACCAGCGTCGCTGCGCCGACGACATTTCCGGCAATAACTAACGGAGACAGCAATTTATTGCAGTTATCGCCAAAGTAAATCATCCGGTAACGGAAGTACCCACCCCAGAGCTCGCGGCCGTTAAGGGCGTAATGCATAAACCAGGCGCGGGAGTCGTGGACCTGATCGTCAAACAGCGACCTCATCAGCCCACCAGGCTGACTGGCATTGCTCTCCTCCCCTGACGGTGGGAACAACACCTGAACCTTGCTCTCACCTTCCCGTTTAATCTGCGCGAATTCCTGCCGCTCATCGTCAGAGTTGATCAGGAAAATAGCGTTGCGCGGAATAACGTCCAGTACCAGTTGCAAAGAACTTTGCACGCTGCGGCTCACATCGCGATAATCTTCATCAAATTCTCTGGCAGCCTGTTGAAGCTGGGTTTGAGCCACATCGGGATCGAAATCCTTTATTCCCGGCTCCAGCACCAGTTCATTCATTTTGTCCGCAGGTTGATTATCAATTTTCGCTTTTCGTCGGGCCCTGACGGCCCCCTGGTCAAGCTCCCACCGCACCTTAGCCTGCTCAAGCACGCCCGGCACACCATGTTTTTCAGACGCGTCTTTGTAGAATCGAGCCCCAAACATCTTCCCCCCGGCATAACGATTAATGCGCCACGCCGTGATCCACGCTATTTGATTTTCAACGGCTTTTTCCAGACTCACCGGGGCGCGCGGCGGCTCATATTCTGCCGCCTGCTCGTCAGTTATTGGACTGGCCGACGGGGGCTGATTGAGGGTTAACTCCCGCCAGGCGTTGAAGCGGTTGACGAGACTGGTATCGACGTCATACTCCTTCAACACATCTAAAGTAAGAACTCTCCAGTTATCTTTTTTCAAATCATCAGATAAAGCTTCGACTGATACTTTCAGCGGAGCTCCGGCTTTAAATGCATTGCTATACATATCATGCAGCGCAATTTGTGAGAGCAATTGGCTATCGCTACCGTCATTGTAGTTAGCTTTTCCCTGATCGCCCGGGGGATAGCCGCCGCCGATATCCGAGTGCATTCCGGGGTAAATCACCTCCACGCTGTTGGCCGGGTATTGACCATTTGAGCGGCGAATGGAGTCCAGCGGGAAACAGAGCCGCTGCTCGTGGGAAGACACCAGATGCACGCAGCGCTTGATAAAACCACCGTAGGTCGCTTCTTCCGGTAACTCCTGCGTGCCGTCGGCCCAGGCCATATGCCCCTCCGCCAACGGCAGCATATGTGCCATCCCCACCGAGGCTACGGTATCCAGTATCCCCAGAAACTCCACGCTCAGCGGGATCTTCAGGTCGCCCACCGCCAGGCATTGCTCAGGTTTTTTCTTATCCTTTTCAGGTTTTGGCAGCAGCTCGCTCAGCCAGCGCACAAAGGTCCGCGCCGCCGCCGCGCCGCGGGAAAAACCATACACATAAAGCTTGATCCCCAGCAGCTTTGGCTGCCCCGGCCCCGCCGGGCGCAGCGCAGGCCGCAGCTCTTTCTCCAGCATTTTAAGCTGGCGAGTAAACTCCTCGTAGCGGTTATGGCTGCCGGTCAGCCCCAGCGAGGCCCAGGAGGTGGCCATATTTTTCAGCGCATCCCGACTCAGCCCGTTGCTCATCCACTGTTCTGTCAGACTAAACTTCAGGGCATCAATAATACGCAGCAGCCCCCAGTTAATCCGGTCCTCACCCTTGTCCGCAAAGGCCAGCCCCTTCATTGAGTAGTCCAGGTCGTTAATCTCCGGGAAGGGTGTACCCACTCCGGGCATATAGTATTTAAAATAGCTGCCTTTCAGAGCCGAGTCCGTATCAAAAAGCCCGCTAGTTTTGCTTACTCCTCCGGCGGTACCGCTGCCGATGGTGGCGCGGAACAGGCGGGCGATATTGGTCGGGTGCTTAGGGTTGGAAAGATAAAAATCGTTATTCAGATTATTGCCGGTACCGTCAAAGAACAGACTGATATGTAAAGTCTTGCAGCAGGGCAGCGGCACCACCTTGTCCGCCGCCGCACAAAGCTCATCCCGGTATTGCCGCTCCAGGCTCGCCTGCTTTTTGCCGTTTTTACCCACCAGCGCCGCGTGCGACGGTAACCGCCCCTGGGCCGGAAACTCCGGTGGGTACCACGCCAGATCGGTAATTACCTCGGGCATACCTTTGGCTCCTTCATCTCAAGCGGCAGCTTAATCGGGTAGTTTGCATTCGTTGGTGACCAGCAACTGGTAGTCACCTGCACCTCATCGCAGGGTAAAAAGTGGACGGTAATCCCGCAGGTTTCCTGCCCGGTATAGTCGGGAACCGGAACAGTTTTAGAGTGTTTCCTGTTGTTTGCACTCATTTTTTTTTCCCAGGCCTTGTACTTTTCACGATCGGCAAATCCTGGAAAGCCCGCCGTAGAAGCCTCCCCACTCTCCCAGTCAATACGCACCGCCAGCCCTGGTTTCCAGACAGACGGCACGCCGTAACAGCACCCACCGCCGCCGCCGTCAAACGGGCCGATAGCATCAATCCCCGACTGACCGTTAACGCCGAAGCTATTGATTGCCCATTTGGTATGATTTATCGCTTTAATCGTGCCTGCCCCACCGCCGCTTTGCGCCTCCGCATGCGGCTGGCTGCACCCGCTCAGCAGGGCGATG